>JBKJOZ010000014.1:0-18562 GCA_046595315.1 Limisphaerales bacterium | reverse complement strand
GAAGTTAACCACGCCTAAATTGTTCGCGCCGTCCTGGAGTTGTAATTGGGCCGTGACGACTCCGCCCATGACACCGTTTGCAGTGAAAGTGAAATTGCGTCCAACCACCGCGCCACTGCGTACCACAGCACCGTAATTTTGCGGAGCGGAGGGAGCGGTCACGCCGCTGGCGGGTTGCAAAGTGGCTACGAGATTAGCCGTGTCAGCCGTCCCGCTGTTGGTCAATCGAAGTGTAACGGTCACCATTTCGCCGATGTCCAGTCCACCGTTATTGGATAAATTTTCCGCCAAGAGCGTGGCGCCACGGGCTTCAATACGCGGGGCGGGATTTGCAACTGTAACGGTAAGATTCGCGATATTGTTCGCAGAATTTGAATCGCTGGACCGCGTAATGACATTGGCGT
The DNA here is from genome assembly GCA_046595315.1 of Limisphaerales bacterium. Taxonomy (GTDB): domain Bacteria; phylum Verrucomicrobiota; class Verrucomicrobiia; order Limisphaerales; family CANJXF01; genus CANJXF01. Next base: position 18,158 of record JBKJOZ010000014.1, on the reverse strand, counting down.
TGTTGGTCATGATGCCGGCAGCGAGCGGCGTTACGGTCACCGGAAAGGACAACGAGTTGCCTGCGCCAATCCCACCGAGCGCAAACGTCAGCACGTTATTAGAAACGGACGGACTAATTCCTGAGGAAACATAGGCAACGTTGGCGGGCAAACGGTTCGTTACCACGACGTTTAGGGCGGAGTCCGGCCCGTTGTTGGCGGCGGTAAGGGTGTAAACATAATTACTTCCCGTAATGGCAGTGGTCGCGCCCGAAAGCACGACGCTGACATCCGCAACCGGCAATACCACACTGGTCACGGACTTGGCGGAATTGTTCAGCGAATTCAAATCGATCTCGTTGGCGGAAACGCTTGCGCGGTTGGTCAAAAGACCGGTAGCCGACGCATTCAAAGTCACGGTCACGATTACGTTGCTCCCCGGAGCTAGATTTCCCAGAGACGTTGCAAGAGCGGAAACCGCCGTAGAATTCGGCGGCAAAGGATTATTAAACATCACATTGCTGGCAACGTCCGGACCGTTGTTAACCACAAGGAACGTGTAGGAAATATTTTGGTTCAACTGCGCCGTGACGGGAGCGTTCACTACCGAGAGAACCACGTCCGCAACTTTGTTGACCGGCGTAATCGTGGTGATGGCAAGACTCCAACCTCCGCGAATACTGCCAAGGTCACTGACGTTGTCGTCCACGACGTAGAGCGACCAGGTTCCGTTAGGCGAGGTTCCGTCTAAATTTTCCAGGGAAGTTTCGTAGGGACCGGCAGGAGCGTTGGTAAATGAATCGGCCGGCGCATAGTCCGCAGGAGCGAAACTGCCGGACACGAGTTGATCTTCATCAGCGAGCGCAAATGCTGCTGAATCAAAAGTCAAAACAACGTTAGTCAGAGGATTCGGTCCGCCCGCATCGGACATCAACAACACTTTTCGTCCAGTCGGATCGACCAGTAAAATATCCACGTCATCAGGATAGGTGTGCGCTAATTTGTTCAATGTGACCGTGACCTTGTCCACCAGACCGGTCACACCCGAGACCGCGATTTGCGACGGATATGGATCAGCGATTCCGTGGTCTGGAATGGTGATCAGGTTGGTGTTGGAAAACGTGTTCACCTTGGGCAACGCGAAGTTGAAGGTCACATTTGTGACCGGGCCGGAACCATCTTGCAGTTGCAAGGTGGCGGTAATCGTCTGACCGGAACTGCCGCTGGCTGTGAAACTAAAGTTTCGACCCACCGCCGCACCGCCATTCGCTAAAACGCCATAATTTTGCACACCGCTCAGAGGAGTCACACCCGTGCCGGAAAGCAAAGTCGCATTCAGATTGGTCGTGCTGATGTTGCCGACATTCTGCAAACGAAGTTCAACCGTAACGGTTTCACCCGAATCAACCGCGCCGTTCGCAGGAGAAATACTTTCGGTGATTAAGGTCGAACCTGCGGGAATCACAGACGTATTTGGCTCGGCGACACTGGTCGTCGCGGTCACCGAATTGTTCGCGGGGTTCGAATCAGTTTGGCTCGCGGAAGCCGTCGCGGTCAGCGTCAGGGTCTGCGGAGTCAGCGGTGCTGTGACGACGAAGGTCAACGTCACCGGACCGCCATTTAACGTTCCAATGTTGGCAAGAAAAGTATTGCCGGAGAGAACCAAACTGCCTTGCGAAAGGTTGGAGGAAACCAATGTCGCGTTCGACGGCAAGGTTCCATTGATCGACACGCCCGTTGCCGTATTCGGCCCCACATTGGTCAACGAAATCACGTAAGTCACGTTGCTTCCCACAACCGCTGGATCGGGATTATCCACAACGCTCAAGGCGAGGTCAGCTGCCGGAGTGACGGTGGTGGTGGCGCTGGCAGTGTTGTTGGCCGGAATCAAATCCACCTGACCGGATGAAACTTGCGCTGTCGCCGTAATCGATCCGTTCTCGGTGGGGCGAACCACAATCGTCGCAACGGCCCCACCACCATTCGCAAGCGATCCGAGATTGAAAACAATGGTTCCACCCGTATTTACAAAACTTCCTTGCGTAGAACTGGCGGAGGCAAAGATAACCGTGCTGGGCAAAGTATTCGACAACACCACGCTGTTGGCTGCAGTCGGGCCGCGATTGGTGACGCTGATTGTGTAGGTTAAATTACCACCGGCGCTGACCGGGTCGGGTGAATCTAAAATTGTTACCGCCAAATCGGCTGAAGGCGGAACGACTCGTGTCACTAGGGTGAAGCTGTTGTTTGACGGGTCAGGATCTGATTGACTCGAACCAACCGTGGCCGTTGAGGAAATCGTGCCACTCGTGGTTGGGCGAACCACGACCGTGATTCTCGCACCGCCGCGCGCGCTAATTTTTCCGAGGTTGCAGGTGACGGTTCCGCCCGATTGCTGGCAGTTGCCTTGCGAAGAGTTAGCCGAAACAAAAATGGTTCCGGCTGGCAACGCCTGACTTAACACCACCGCTTTGGCTGCGCTCGGTCCGTGGTTGGTGACCGTGATCGTATAAGTCAAATTGCTGGACGTAATTGCCGGGTCGGGATTGGCAATCATCGTCGCTGCGAGATCGGATCCAGGACATTCTCCACCGCCATCGGTGCAAGTTTGTGGAGATAAAAACAGTGACCAACATTGGATGGCGCCCGTGTCAATCGCCAGTTGATCGACAACTTTCAGCTGCCAAATTCCGTTCACGTTGGTGCCCGATTTCAAATTGAAATTGGACAACGGCTGGTCGGGTTGGAACGCGCCGACAAAAGGCGGGTTGCCAGCTGAGATGGCCACGGTCGCTGCATCGTCGAAGCGGGTTCTAAAATTATCCGGGCTACAACTGCTGCCGAAATTATCGCCTTGTCCGCCGTTATTTTGCGAAAGTGTGACTGTCGTTCCATCCGGGGCGATCAGTTGGAGTTGCAAATCAAAAGTAAAACTGTGGGTGATGTAGAGGCCTACCGTCACTTTGCCGATGGTCCCGTTGAAATTGGAAACAACCATTGGAGAAGTCGCCCCGACTGGGTTCGCGTCAGGAATCGAAACCACCGTATTGTTATCGAAACGAACCGGCGTTCCTACGACGCCTGAGGGAAGACGGAACAAATTGGTGCGCGTATCGACGTCTGATTTAATGATCAAAGCAAGTTCAACCGGCGTTCCGCAAACAAAGGTTGGTGAAGTGCTGATTTTAAATGAAGTAAAGTTCACTCCACTCCCGCCGCTCGGAATATTGGGGTAAAGCGAAAATGCCTGGGCCACGATTACTTCGGGCGTCGTCGTCGTCATCGTCACGGTAATGTTCGATGCACCAATTCCGATGTTAGTCAGTGTAATTTGCAGGCTGTTACATTCATTAAAATCAATGATGCCATTGGCGTTTCCACCAGAAATAACACTGGAACTGTAAGCCAATCCTGGAACGTCATACGATTCGATCACTCCCGCCGTCGTTGTGCTGGCAGGCGAGCCAGCCAATGCGCCCATGCCGCGTTTGGCGAATGCCGCCCATAATTCATTTTGATTTGCACCAGCGTTGTTGACTTGGTCTGCCAGCAAAATCCCATCGCGCGCTTGAAGGAAAGTGGGGTTGGCCGGACTTAAATTCATTCCGTCGGTGACGAGTTGGAGGATCAATTGATTGCCAATGGCGTAACCGTATTTGTTAATCATGGCCGCGCGAGTTTCCCACAAGACCGCACACCAGACTTCACCTTGGGCGTGGACTTCGTCGGCAGGACTACCGCCGAAAAGTGGACTCACAGGAATACCCGCATGGGAGCTAGCTTGATTCGGATCAATGTCTTTGTACGTCAACGGCTCCTTGGTCATGTCCGTCGAATATGGATAACGGCGAATCCCGAAATAATAATTTTCCGTTAACCCGAAGAAATCAAAGGTGACGTATCCGCCGCTCGCGTAGGCTCCATTCACATCATCGCCGGGTTCACTTAACAGAGTCAGAGCATAAAAATCCGACCAACCTTCGCCCATCCCGCGGGACTGCAAATTGAATAAACCTGCACCTCCACCGACACGGCGGTTGCTCAGTCCGTGCGTGTGCTCGTGCAACATAACTTCGGCATCGAGGTCGCCGTCGCGATCCGGATTCGGCCCTGAAAATTTATACATCTGCATGCGCGGCGAAAATCCATCGGGAGGCGTTTGCATGTTCGCATTATTGTCATGGAACGGATCAGGCAGGCTCAAACCATCTTGCGCATCGGCCAGCAAAGGGTCTCCCCCCAAACCACCTCGGCCAAAATTATCCGTCTGGAAATTTCCGGCCGCCTCCGTAAAACCGAGTGCGTACACTTTGTCGTGATACCAATTGTTCCAATAAAAAAGATTCACCACGGACGCGTCCCCGTAATTGGCGGGACCTTGGGCCAGGTTCAGCGGGAAATCAAAAACACGAGTCGTACCGCCGTTGGGTCGGGGCAAATCAGCCGTGTTATCGTCGTTCCGATCCAAATGAGCATCCACGTTGTTACCGACTGTTTCGGTATCTCCGTCGTTGATCCAACCGTTGGGCGAAGCAATTACTGACACCGCGTTGGTCACCACTAAAACACGGGAAACCACCGGCGGTTGCGTCGAACTTGGAACAGAGTGGCCAGGCGAAAATGGACTTGGGCTGTCGCTGGTATAAACATTGTAACTCGCGTCAGAAATATATTCGGTCAATCCGTGGCGCACGAGGACTTCGCCCGTTTGGGCATCCACCACGCTCATGAACATTTCGCCACGCGCACGACTCGTGAACAAAACCTGCCAGGCCAGGCGCAAGCTCGAATCGCTCATGGGCAACCAAGTCAGTTCCGCGACCGTTTCACCATTCAAAACCGGAGCCGCATTGAAACGTTGTTGCTTGTTATCCCCCTTGGCTGCACTGGTCGCCTTGATTTGGGCAGAGGTCACTTCGTTGCCGATGTCCTGAGCCGCGCGGACAATTGCCTCCGTCGCAGAAATCGTCGGCGCATTTTGCGCCGCCAAACGATTGGGCGTGCCTGCATCCGCCGCTTTTGCCGCATCCGCTAAAAAGTGAGTGGAAAGATTTACCAATTCGCCGTTTTTTGTGACGTGACCGATCAAAAGTGCTTTGAAAACCGGGATGCCATCAACCTGTTGCTGCCATACCGTCGTCTTTAATCCATTGTGCTTGGAAGAAAATTCACGATTGATTTTGGCACCAGATAAAACTTCCAGACCGTGTCCGATGGCTTTCGCATTTTCTTTTAAAAACGCTTTGATGGAACGATGTGGATCATTTTCCGGAAACGCATTGGCCACCTCAGCAGAAACGCTTTTCCCTGCTCCATTGGGACCAGTCAAAAATCCTTTGGTTGAGGAAAAAAAAGTCGGTGATTTCAATAACGGATCAACGTCCGCCTGCAATCCGGGAACGCGATTGCGCAAACCCGCCAGAGCCTCTTGTTTAGCGGCGGGAAGCTGGGCGATTCCAACAGCGCGCTTGTCCACGTTGGGTAATCTCCCATGCGGCGGAGCAATTTGAGCGACGAGGCTTGGTGTGAAATGGCTCACCGCCACTGCAATAAAGGTGGCTGCAAAAAGACGAAAAGGACTTACGGTTTTTTTCATGTGTTGCCTAAAAATTTACTCTGCTCAGTACCATCATTTTTTCCCGCCGCCATTTTACGCCTGCACAATTTCTGTAGTGACGCAATGGGATTACGGCGCTGTGGGACCTAATCGGAAGAACCTGCTGCCTGCCGATTGATCAATGACACAACGATATTTTCCATTCTGAATTGTCACCGGCGGATTGGTGACTCGCAGCCAAGTTGCGGGTGGGGCCAGATCAGTGGTTGATTCAAGAACGTATCCCGGCGCATTTGTGCCCCACTCCATTGAAAGTCCAGTAGCGGCGGCGGTAAGCGCGAGCGCCGGCAATTCCACCTGCGTCTTCACGGAGGCGGTGTTGTTCGCTTTGAACGGATCGTTGATCGCAGAGGTCACGGTGACCACGTTGGTGATGATTCCGGCAATGGTGGGGCGAACGACCACTATGATGGTTTCAGTCGTGGACAAATGACGAAGCGACGTTGGTGCAATCAGGTCTTCTGGATAGAAGATCAAAGTGCCGTTGCTATTCGTATAAGTTCCACTTGGGACGGTGGCCGAAACGAAGACTGTGCCGGGCGGCAATGGGTTCGTCACAACAATGCCGGATGCCATGGACGGCCCGAGATTTCTAATCACAATCGTGTAGGTGAGGTCGCTGTTGATTTGAACCGGATCCGGCGAGTCGCTCAATGAGATGGACAAATCAGCACGCGGGACATCAACGGTGGTGATAGCTGAAGCGATGTTGTTAAGAAGATTCGGGTCGTTTTCGTTTCCACGAACGGTGGCGGTATTTGTAATGGTTCCTACCGCGGTTGGACTGACCACAATGTTGAAGCTCAGCCCAGCATCTTTCGCCAGATTAGGTATCGGACAAACTAAAGTGTTGTTGCTGTTCGTAACGCAACCACAGGTGTTGGAGACATAGTTCACACCTGCTGGCAGTTGGTTGGTGACAACAACGCCTGTCGCAGTGGAGGGTCCGTGGTTTGTAACCGTGATGGTGTAAGTTAAATTATTATTCGTGGCCGCCGGATCCGGCGAGTCGCTCATCCCAATGGATAGGTCGGTCGTTGGAGTGATGCCGCTTGCTGTGCTGATGGAAAGACTCCAACCCTTAGCAATGCTGCCAGAGTTAAAGAACGTATCGTCCACCACGAACAATGACCAAGTGCCATTCGGATTTGCGCCATTGAAAACCGACAGTGTCGATGAATAAGGACCAGTCGGCGCCGGAACGGGATACAGATCCGTCGGCGTGCTGGTATAATCAGAAGGTTTAAAAGTGCCTGAAGAAATCAGGGTCGAATCCGGCAGGAAGCCCGCTGCGAAATCATCGAAGATAATGGTGCGGTTGCTGATCGAATTTCCACCACCCGTATCTGACATCAAGACAATTTTCTGTCCTGTCGGACTAACCAGCAACATGTCGATGTCCTCTGGGAAAGAGTGGTTTAAGTTCGAAAGCGTGACCGTAATTTTGTTCACGCTTCCAAGCACGCCAGAAACATTGATCGTCGAAGGATAAGGCGAGGCCAGCGTCGGCGGACTAGAGCTGTCGTTAATAACAATCGGTGCCGAATTGGTAAATCCTACGGTGCTGCTGCCAAGAGTGTAGGTGAAGGTGGCGGTACCCAAATCAAGTGTGCCATCGCGAAGCTGGAAGGTCGCCATGATTTGTTGTCCGCTGCTTCCGGAGGCGGTGAAGCTGAAAGGTCGCGAGACCGACGCCCCGTTGACCGTCAACACGCCGTAACTTTGTTCACCGCTCGGAGAGGTGATGCCATTCCCCGGCAACAACGTTGCGCGCAAATCCGTCGTGTTTGCGCCAACGGTATTTCGGAATGCGAAAAACAAGGAAACGGTTTCGGACGGATCGATGACGCCATTTGAATTCAGGCTTTCGGAAATTAAAGCCGAACCTGCTGGGACGATGAGGCTGCCGTCGTTATCCACAATGGTCAGCACGGCTGCGCCGGGACTGATAATCGTGGAGGCACCGGAAGGTGAAAACAAATTGAGTAACACGGTTTCGTCACCTTCAATGGAGGTATCATCGATGATCGAGACGGTGAATGTTTTTGAAATCTCTCCGTTGGTGAAAGTGAGCGTGTTGATTTGGCCGATGTAATCGGAGCCATCGGTCGCCGTTCCGTTAGCCACACTATAATTGACCGACACAATGGTATTGGTGACCGTGGTGCGCAAAACCGTGATGGTCGCGTTCACTCCACCTTCGCTCACACTATAGTTTGGACTAGAGAAACGCAGCCCAGCGTCATTATCCGTGATCGTCACCGTCGCGGTGCTTGGACTACCCAAACGCGCTCCAGTGGAGGGATTTGTTAAAGTAACCGTAAAGGTTTCGTTTCCTTCGACAAACGTGTCATCGGCAATCGCCACCGAAAATGTCTTAACCGTTTCGCCATCGAGGAAAGTGAGCGTTCCGTTGGTGGAGGAATAATCAGAACCGGCCAAAGCCGTGCCGCTACTCGTTGAGAAGTTAACCGACACGGTGCCCAGTGAAGTATTGGTGCGAGTGACCGTAATGATCACACTAGACCCGCTTTCATCCACCACGTAATTCGTGGATGAGAAACTTAAGCTGGAATCGTTATCTACGATCGTGACGATGGCGTTACTCGGACTCGCTAATTGCGCGCCGGCCGAAGGACCAAAGAGCGCCACAGAAAATGTTTCGTCTCCTTCCACTAACGTGTCTTCCAAAATCGGAATGGTGAATGTTTTAAACAACTCTCCATCAGCAAACACCAACGTGTTCGTCGTTGAAGCCGTGTTTGTTTTGCCAATGTAATCCAATCTGTTCGTCGCGGATCCATCAGTTGTTTTGTAGAACACGGACACTACGCCATTGCTGCCGTTGTCGCGGCGCACCGTGATGGTCACGCCACTGTCGCCTTCGTTTACGACGTACGCCGGCGTCGAGAAGCTGAATGCGACGTCGTTATCAATGATCGTCAACGAAACCGAATTAGTTCCGACGATGGCCGCTCCACCGGTGGGATTGGACAATGCCAGCGTGAGAGTTTCATTTCCTTCCGAAAGCGTATCTTCAAAAATTCTGACGGAGAACGACTTGCTAATTTCGCCCGGACCAAAAGTTAAAGTGCCGTTTGTCGGAGAATAATCGGCTCCAGGTGAAGCCGTGCCCGCGCCACCCGCCGAATAATTTACCGCCACAAATCCCTGACTTCCATTGGTGCGAACAACCGTGATGATCGCATTTACCCCCGCTTCGCTGATGCTGTAACCAGTCTGCGCGAAAGCAAGATTGCCGGGACCGAAATCATCGTCGCGAATCGTCAATGTCGCTGCAATCGGTTCGCTAAGAATCGCGTTCACCGGATTGCGTAGTTCCATAATCACCGTCTCGTCGCCTTCGATCAAAGAATCATTGACCAGCGGGACCGCCACCGTTTTAGCGGTTTCGCCATTTGCGAAGAAAATCGTATTGGTCACCATTCCAAAATCGACACCCACCGTCGCCGTTCCACGGGTGGTGGTCGCAAAATCCACGGAAGCGTTTCCAAGGGCGCTGCCGGTGCGAACAATCGTAATCGTCGCATTTCCATTGACTGCGTTTTCCGCGAAGTCATAGGTCGCCGCTGAAAAGCTGATCGCCGCGTCATCGTTCTTGATCGTCAAAGTCGCCGTCTGCTGATTACCCAACTCGCTTGAGGTCGAATTGGTTAAACTTAAGAGGACGGTTTCATCAGACTCCACAAAGTCATCATTGAGAATCGGGATCGTGAAGGTCTGGCGCGTTTCTCCAACCGGGAAGGTCAAAATGTTGGTCACTCCAATATAATCAGAACCGTTGACGGCCGAACCGTCGCGCGTCAGAGCCGTCACGAAAACGGTTCCGTTAGTGCCGGTGCTTCCTGTGCGACGAACCGTGATAACGGCGTTCGTTCCGGTTTCGTTGACTTGGAAATTCGCCGAGACGAATTCGAGTTTGCCAGCGCCATTCATTGATCCTCCGTAGAGTCGTGCAATGTGAGGCCGGGTCACTCCATTAAATTGACTAAAGCCACCGCCTAAAACAATTTTCCCATCCGGTTGCACGGCCACGGCCGTGACAAAACTGTCTGCACCAGTTCCGAAATTGATCGTAGGGTCAACCGTTCCGTTGGCGTTGAGTCGCGTTAGGCGATTACGAGTGACGCCACTGGCCTGGGTAAATTCACCGCCCAAAACAATTTTGCCATCGACCTGCAACGCGATCGCATAAACCGAATCATTGGCTCCAACGCCCGGGACAAATCCGCCGTCCACCGCGCCGTCTGCATTCAAGCGAGCGATGTAGTTGAGCGCAGTTCCATTGACGCTCGTAAATAATCCGCCAATAACAATTTTGCCGTCGAGTTGAACTGCAACCGAGCGAACGGAATTATTCGGTCCGAGCTGCGGATTGAAGCTGGTATCCAATGAGCCATCGCGATTCAAGCGGGCGATGCGCGGTGCGGGTGAACCGTTGAAGGAAACAAAATCTCCGCCGATAATCACTTTGCCATCCAATTGCACCGCCACGCAGTAAATGGCGCTGTTGGTTCCATTGACGCCAAGGCTCGGGTTGAAGTCGCCGTCCACGGAGCCGTCTTCGTTCAAACGAACGATGCCGCCGCGCGAAATGCCGTTGAAAGTGGTGAAATTACCCGCGACGACCAGTTGGCGGCTTTCACCCAAAAAGGTTTCTGCCAGGGCGTAAACCGCGTTGTTCGCACCGGTTCCGGGATTGAAAGTGGTGTCGGAGGAACCGTTTAAATTCAATCGAGCAACTCGATTGCGGTTGACGCCATTGACGGTCGTAAACAAGCCGCCGATTAAGATACGGCCATCGGTTTGACTGACGATGGAGCGCACGGAACCATTGGCTCCGATGGTTGAAGAAAATGAGGTGTCCAACGTTCCATTAGGTTGAAGACGACCAATCCGATTTCGCGGAATGTTGTTCATCAATGTGAAGTCGCCACCGACCAGCAGCTTTCCATCTCTTTGCAAAGCCAACGAATAGACAAAATCATTTAATCCACCGGATGGATTGAAGCCGGTATCGATTGAGCCGGAAATTTCGTTGATTGATTCGTTGTCAATGATCGTCAAGGTCGCCGTCGGTTCGAGAAGGCCGACCCCAGCAGGCGACGGATTGGACAATACTAAATTGAGAACCCGATTCGGATTCGGAGTTCCCGCGTCATCAATAATGGTGACGGAAAATGTTTTGGTAAGTTCACCCGCCGCGAAATTTAGGATTCCAGAACTGGTGGAATAGTGAGTCCCGGCAATGGCCGTTCCGTTCGCAGTAGAATACGACACGGAGATAGGCTCCGAGGAACCGCCCTCGCGCACCACCGTGATGGTCGCGACGCCACCGTTTTCATTGGCGAAAAAATTTGCAGCGCTGAAACGTAAATTTCCGAAGAAATCATCATCTTCAATCATCAGGATGGCCTGGCTTTGAAGTCCAAGCGCCAAGTTGTTGTTGGTCCCGTCAACGGTGGGATTGAACAATCGTAATTGCACAAACTCGGATCCTTCGACGATTCCATCATTCAAAATCGGGACGGTGATCGTTTTGACGGAAGTATCGCCACTATTCCAAACCAAGTTGTTGGTCACGCCCGTGAAATCGAGCCCTTCAACGGCCGTGAGATTAGTCGCGCCCACATTGACAGAGATCGTTCCTAAACTGCCATGATTGCGCTGCAGGGAGATCACCGCAAAGGCTTGACTTTCTTGGGTGGTAAATACGTCGGTCGTGAAGCTAATCCGACCGGGCTCGAAATCGTTGTCGATAATTGAAACGATTGCACTGGCCGGTGCGCCCACCGTTGCGCCACCTGTCGGCGTCGTCAATGAAATGGTGAAGGTCTCATCGAATTCTGCAACCGAATCATTGATGATTGGAATTGAGATCGTTCGATTGGTTACGCCGTCACCGAAAATAAGCGTGTTGATTTTGTTCGTGTTGAAATCCACACCGCGAGTCGCTGTTCCAGCGGTAATGATGTATTTCACGGAGACGGATCCAACGCTGCCATTGGTCCTGATCACATGGATGATTGCATTCGTCGTGGAAAATTCGTCAATGCTATAGGTCGGTGCAGAAAAGCTCAGAACACCCGGATTAAAATCGTTATCCACAATCGTTGCCGTCGAGGAGGAACGGCCGAGCGCGACGCCGAATGGAATATTTTCACCACCGAAGAGAGGCCCGCCGACTCCCGTTACAGAAATATCAGTGCCGTTTGGATTCGAAAGTTCGTAAGCAAGTTTCTTATTACCATCGACCACCGCGTTGTCCAAAATAGTCACCGAGACATCATCGCTCGTCGATGCGGTGTTATTATTTTGGCCCGTTGCGCTGTCTTTTTGCATCCAGGAAGGACGAAACCAAAGCGTATTCCAAGTGGGCGTTCCAGCGGGCGTGCTGAAATCAAATGAATAATCGACGTCTTCTTCCGCTGCACCAGCGCCACTAGCCAAACCTCTCGGGCGGAAATCAACTTGGGCCGGACCGAGATTTCCATCCGTTCGCACCAAAGTGACAAAGCTGCTGGGAACATTTTCGTTGGCGTTGTAATTCGTGTAGGCCAATCCGATATTCCCCGGCCCAGGAGTTGAATTGCCAATCAAGCGCGCCACGTTCCAACGGTCACGAATGTCATCCCGCGTAAATCCGCCACCAACGCGTTCAAAGCCTCCGCCAATAATGACGTTACCATCTGCCTGCAGTCCGATGGAGAAAACAAAGTTGCGGGTGTTGAAAATGTTCAAATCCAAATCGATGAATTCGGTGAAGTAGGGATTAATCAACCCGGCAAATTGGTTGTAAGCAGTGTCCATGAAACTCGTGTCAAGTGAGCCGCTGGAAAACAAGCGCGCAATGCCAACCCGACGTGTGCCGTTGTAAGATTTGAAAAGTCCGCCAATGAGGATCGTTCCATTGGGTTGCAATTTTACCGAGTAAATCGTGTCGTCGGCACCGGTTCCCGGGTCAAAAGTTGGATCGATAGAGCCGTTGGTATTCAAGCGGACGATGGAATTTCTCGATTCGAGATTAAAGAAATTGAAGGCTCCGGCCAGAACTGCTTTGCCATCCGATTGAAGGGCGATGCCGTAAACAATGCCAACTTCCAGCGACAACGGATCGGTACTGCCAGTGCCGGGATTGTAAGTCGCATCTAAAGTTCCATCGGCGTTCAGTCGGGCGATGGAGGCGCGATTGGTTCCGCTAATGGAATCGAATTCGCCGCCAATCAGGATTTTTCCATCCGTTTGAACAGCCACAGAAAACACCGTACCATTCGGTCCAACCCCTAAATCAAAGGTTGTGTCCACCGACCCGTCCGCATTTAAGCGAGCCACATGGCTTCGATTAATGGCATTGAATGACGTAAATTCTCCACCGACTAAAATTTTTCCGTCGGGTTGCAATGCAACCGACCAAATCGTTCCGTTGGCGCCGGACCCCGGCAGGAATGAAGTGTCCAAGGAACCATCAGCGTTCAAGCGGGCGATGCGGTTGCGGCTGTCGCCATCCATCGAGGTGAAAGAGCCGCCCACCAAAATCCGGCTGGCTGAATCAAGTGCGATGGAGTTGACCGTTCCGTTGGCACCGTCGCCCGGGTTGAATGTTGCATCAAAAAGTCCGTCTGTTTGCATCCGTGCAACGCGGTTGATCGGGAAGGTATTAAACGCGGTGAAACTTCCGCCAATAACCGTTTTCCCATCTGGTTGGACTGCGGTAGCAAAGACCGCGTTGTTCGCGCCGGGCAGCGGATTATTTGGAACGGGGTCTGTGCCGAGATTATCGTCCGGGTTGAAGTTTCTATCGACGGCGCCAGCAGGTTGCTCGTCAAATTTAATGGTCACTGTCGCTGTGCTGTTTTGGCCAAGTGCTGCGCGGTCGCCGGGATTGGCTCCGGTAACGGGTGTCGGATCATGCAGTTCCACGAAAAAATCTTCGTTGAATTCAACGAGACTGTCGTCGGCGATAACAATGCTGATGTACTGTGGATTTGCAGAATTATTAGCTGGCCAAGTCAAGGTGCCGGACACGGTGAGAAAGTCTGGTGATTGCGAACTAGCTGGACTGGTGCTAGGCGGGGTGGCGTAGTCCGAAGCGGGCTGCACTGAGAAAAAGTTAAAGTCAGAAAAAACATTCCCGAAATCGATTCTCCAACCCACGGTAGGAGCGGTACTAACGTTTGTTCCCGTTCGATACACGGCTAGCCGAATTGTTTTGGTCGTATTCGGGGCAGTGGTTTCAGACACCCGGAAATTTTCTCGTTCCAAATTAAAAATGTATCCCGGTCCCGGACACCCATCCGCCGAGGTTCCAAAATTTCTCACCTCGATGAACGAAGAGTTTGTGTTGACCGTCGGCAATTCGATATCTGGAGCTTCCAGTGCATCAAGCTGCGCATTGGTGAGAGTCACCAACAAGGCGCTGTTGGCCGGAAATGTTCCCTGACCCAAATTTTCCACCACAAAATTTGCGCTCATCTGATAATCATCGAAGGCCAGCTCACCCGAAGATGACGTGAAGCTAGCACCCGCCGCTTGCTCAATGATATTAGTAACAAACAAGGTGCCGCAAAAAATGTTCGTAATGGTGACGGTTCGGTCAACGCCACCCGTGGAATTGGTGGTAAAAGTGATGGACGGAGCGGTCACTAAATTCAGACACGCATTTGTGATTACAGCTGATCCGTAGTTTGTGCCGGTGATCGTTTGCACACCGTTTGCGTTGGTGACGGTATCATTAAATCCACCCCTTACATCGCAATAGATAAATCTGCCATTCACGTAGCTTTGGAAAGAATTCGTGCTGAGCGTGTTCGTGCTGAAAATGTTGGTGTAAGTAAAATTCGTACCGGAGAAGTTCGTGATGTAAATGTTTGTCCCGATATAGTTCGTGGTGAAAATATTGGTGTAGAGAACACTATCGATCTGGTAGCCGACGGTAACTTTTCCAGCGGAACCCAGAAGACGAGTGACAGTGACGCGCGCGCCGGAATCGCTTTCAATTATGGATCCATTTGAAACCTGGTTTTCTAGCACGCTGGCGAGATAATTTCTGTCGGTCGTTAATTGAAACAGCCCAGCCGCCGGAGTGGGCGCCCAATTCAGTTCGAACGAACCAACCGCACCAAAATAACCGTCCACGCTAATCCAATAGATCTGGCCGACTTTTGCGCGGAAACTAATCCGACTGTCGGTGCTCACAGTCGGATCATAATCGTCATCAGCCGGACTCACGGGAGTTAAACTGGCAAGGTCGTCTCCTTCGTAACCCGCGAGGATTGTATCGAGCTCGCTGCCAAAAGTATTAAACGAATAAGTCCCAGTCCGCGGTGCGGTCCATCGAAACCACACCGAAGCGCCACCCTCGATCGGCTGCCCATCTTCATCCACCATTTGCGGCTCGTCCTGCTCCAAAGTCGCCCCTGTGTTATTGCCAGTGGTACTGCCGCTGGGCCCGGAAATGGTCTGAGCTTCGGTGAAATTATCATTGGCTGGCTGCGCGAAACTTTGAGTCAGGCTCAAGCCCCATGCGGCAGTCAGCAAAACACCTAAATTTGCGCAGAGCAGAGCGCGACGAATCTTGCTTTTAAATTTGAACATACGTTTCTGGAATTATTCGCGAGCGGGATCTGGTTTATTTATTTTCCAGAAGCACCGCGCCGCTTTGGTTTGTGCCGAGGAAAAAGCCGCGTGCCTTATTTTGCTGCTGCAACACGACTCCCTTAATCAAAGTTGTTTTCTTCGTGTCCGGATGAACAAAATTGCCGTTCACCAATCCACTGGGCAGGCTGATGGTTATACTTAACCCGTTGGTTCCCGTTGTGACCGTCACAACATTATTGGACCCCAAAATCGTATCATTGGTAATCGCGCTCGATAAATTTCCGCCATTCAACGTTACGGTTCCTTCGACGATGTCCAACACTCGCGCACCCGCTGCCGGAGGCGAATAGCTGGAACCGATGACTGTAGTGACGTTCGTGAATCCGCTTGGATGAATTCCTTCCAAAGTCGCCTTTTTGATCCAGCTGGCATCTCCTTGCAAACTGCTGGAGACATCATTGGTCAGACTAATCCAACTGAGGACGGAGCCCGAGCCTTGATAGAGCGATAGGTAAAACGGGATTTGCCCATTTTTGGAAACCGGGATGCGTTGATTGAACTTTGTCCCGTCTGCCAAAACGCCTTTGAAATGCAGCCCATCCGCAGCATCTGCTTTGATCGTTCCGAAGCCGTCGCCCTGCGGACCCGCGATGGAATTCGAATCACCGGGAATAACCATCGTGAATTGAGCGTCTTTAGAAACGGATGGCCCCGCGTGTGCGCGGTCGCCGAGCAAGCCAGCCACCCACCCGTCAGCACTGACGGTGCCGCGGACTTGGTCAGTTCCGTTGGCCAGATCGAGCTGAAGATTCAAGATTAAAGAAGATTTTCCAGAGCCACGCGCCACCAAAATTTCGGCGTGCCCAGAGTTATTGAAGCTTCCCTTGAAGCGATACGATTTGCCCGAGATGAGTTTGCCCAAGACCAAGCCTTTTTTCGTCACTTTAAAATTAACGAACCCGGAATTTTCATGACGAACTCCATTGGTCGAATCATAAAAAAGCCCGTTATAACTGCCTTTTACATCATCCAACGGGTTCCGAACAAAGTTAGCTTGCAATATTAAATTGCGCCGCATTTTGAAGGTGAGCAACGCGCTCTCTGCATTTGTCCCACCACTCCAACCATCAAAAACCTGTCCCGCCGCAGCCGTGGCCCGCATATTATAAGTGGCACCGACTTCCAGATTTTTCCCGTCCAGATTTGGAGTGATAATTCCCAAGCCGTTTGCTTTGACGACCAAGGGAGTTGCGCCAATAACCGAAGCAAAATTATCCACGTGAATTACCCGACCCGGAAACGCATTGGTCAACTTATCGCCCGCATTGGAATTCACGAAATAAATCCGAAAATTATCATCAATGGTCAGCAAATTGTTGAGAGACGAATTGATGTCGACCGATGGACCCGCATTGAAATCGAGGTTCACGACATACAATGCATTTTGAAATCCCGCACCAGTGAAACGAAGCGTCGCGTTGGGGCTGCGAATGTCGAGAATCAGATGACCCAAGGCAACATTGTTGACGAATCCATCGGCACCTGGTCCTACATCTTCTCCCGCCCAAATGTGTTGCACTTCTTGAAAGCCGGAAGCGATGGTGCGAATTTCCGTGCCGAGCAAATCACCTTGAAACGGTCTGCGTGTCAGAATAAACCCGTCGCTCACCTGCCAGACGTTGTTCGCGCCCGGACCAAAATCAGTAATAAAATTGGTGATGGTCAACACGAGACGACCGGGTTCGATACCGCCAAATTGATCGACGCCACCAGCAGTAATCGTCGAGTTTGTCGCAGTCAGATCGCCGGACGAAATATAAATGTCGCGGTCGGCTGTAATTCGTCCATTGGAAAGATTCGCGGTGCGGGATTCAATGATGACGGAACCGCCATTGTCAGCGATAATGCTTCCACTGTTTTCAAATGTGGTGGCCTTGAAGAACGGAGCCGTGGCACTAATCATCCCGCGATTGATGATGGAGTCGTAACCCGATGTCGTGTCATAGCCGAAAAGTGCGTCATTGGCTACCTGGAAGACCGCGTTGGATTCAATCAAAACATTTTTTACCCCGATTAAATTAGCAGCCCGCAGATCGCTCACCTCTCCAGAAAGAGTAAGAGTTCCATCCAAAGTCAGGTTTTCAGTTTGCAAACGGAGGCTGCGATTAACTGAAAGGTTATCTCGAATCACCACATTGGTGGAACGCAAAGTCAGGTTACGGATGGTGGGCTTGAAATCCGCACGGAGATCATGATCAACCACCAACACATGGAATTTAATGTTGTTGGTGTAACCATTCGGGAATTGCCCAGAAGGATCCGGCTGATTGTTGGTTTCGACATTGTTCCAAATTCCACTCCAGGCAAAAATATCGCCACGCACTCGTTTGAAATGGGATGGGAAAACATTCGAAATAACCAGCGAACCGTTCGTGCTGCCAAGATCGGCGTTGATAATACCAGCGCTGACATCGATGGCGCCGGTTCCTTTAAGATGCTTGGCGTTCAAACTCAACAAACCTTCGGTGCGGATCCGCGTGTGAGAAAGATCGAGAACATCTGCGTTGATTTCGATACGGCCCGCTTGATTCGTCGGATCCGGAAGAAGCAAGAAAGTATCGGTGAAAAATCCTGCGCCGAATCCAAAGAAATTCGTGTTGAAAACGAGACCGTTCAGATTTTCTGGATTGCGACCGATTTGTGCGGAATAACCGCTGTAGAATCCGCTGACGGTTTTACTGGTATAAATCGAGCCAGGAAAAATCAAAGTCGGATCATAAGGCGTGTTGCCCGGGAATGAAAAAATCCACTCAAATGGGGTTGAGGTGGTGATTTCGTAGTTGGACGGACGAGCAATCGAGTTGACGCTCAACGCATTGGTCAACAACACAAGATCGGTTTGCTGGGCGGCGCTGTCTAAAAGATAAACCGCGTTCGTTATCGT
>JBKJOZ010000247.1:0-2783 GCA_046595315.1 Limisphaerales bacterium | reverse complement strand
TTCGGGTGCGCAGTTGATGCAGGCGGTCGAGCGTTTTCGCAGTTTCAATCTGTTCGCGCCAAGGCTCGACGATGGTTGGTCCGACAATTTTCATGATGTCGGCGGGGCTGGTGTAATGCGCGCCGAACGCGTGGCGCTCGTCGTCGTCCATCGAATGTTGAAAGAGTGTGCCGAAGATTTCGGGTTGGACTTTGGCCCAATCTTT
Source organism: Limisphaerales bacterium (assembly GCA_046595315.1). Lineage (GTDB taxonomy): Bacteria > Verrucomicrobiota > Verrucomicrobiia > Limisphaerales > CANJXF01 > CANJXF01. The sequence continues at coordinate 2,578 of JBKJOZ010000247.1, read as the reverse complement.
TTTCGCGGCGTCGCGGAGGAGAACGAGTTCACGATCTTGAAGTTCGAGCTTGGCCGGTTGCGCGAAGAGGCCGCCGTTGAAATAGGAAACGCCTTTAAAACGTCCGCCGCTTTTCGGCGAGGGATCGTTCATCGCCTCGAACAAACCGCCGATGAGATCGTAGGCTTCGGCGGGCGAATGCGCATCTTCGAGAACTTGCGTGACAAAATATTTCGGTAGCAAACCGATGTCCTCGGCGAAGAGCGCGACGAGCATTTGCAGGATAAACTTTTGCGCCATTTCACGAGGCACACCGCGCTTCGTGATGTGCTTGAAGCAGAGAGCGAGTTTATCAGCAGCTTCGCGGGTGACGGCTTCGCGGTCATTCTCGAAGGTTGGTTTTTGGTTCGCAAGAAACGCGAGCGGTCCCCAGCGTTGAGGCAAATCTTTGGTGGCGAGTTTGTCTTTGGGCGTGTCGAGGTCGGTGTCGAAATCGTAAATCCAGAATTCGTCGAAATTGCAAAGGACGACGTAGCGCGGACGATTCGGCACGAGGCGCGTCCAGTAATCGAACGCCTGGCGATAATGTTTCTGAAGATTTTCGCCGCGCTTTTTCATTTCGATGAGCACGACCGGTTTCCAGACGTAATCGGCAAAGGACGTTCCGCCGCCGTCTTCGGTGGATTTGCGAATGCGGAATTCAGCGGTGCCGCCAATGTCGAGTGAACCTCCGAGGCCGAAGCTTTGAAATAAACGGTCGAGGAAAATTTGCGCCTGACCTTTTTCGTCGCCGGTGATGTGTTTCTGATACCAGTTTACGAAGGAGACAAGTTGTTCGGGGTTTGGCACGGCGAAGTTTTACGCGAGCAACGGAAGAGACTCAATGGGGAAAGCGCAGACTGAGGATTCCTTACTTCAAAACCGCGACCCACGAGACTTTTCCGGAAGGCCGAGGCTTCAACTCGCCAAAATTTTATCCATTCGTTCGGAAAGATCTTTCAATCCCTCGGGCGAATTGCCGCCGGATTGTTCTGCAATCGCCCAGCCGCGATAATTAATTTTATCCAACGCTTTCATAATCGCTGGCCAATTGTTATCGCCCTCCAGAAGTTTCACGGCGAACCCTTTTCGTAAACCCTCGTTTTGCATTTTTTCTCGGCTGAATTCTTTGATGTGTAATTTCTGAATGCGCGGGCCGAGGACTGAAATCCATTGTTCGGGCCAGCCGTAGCGCAGGACGTTGCCAATATCGAAGTGCCAACCGACGGCGGAACTTTTCAATTCATCCACGTAACGCGCTGCTTCGAGCGGACTCAGGAGAAAATTGTTCCAGACATTTTCGATGGCGATTTTTACGCCAAGTTCTTCCGCCAGCGGGATGGCTTTGCGAATTCCTTCTTGTGAACGCGAGTAAGCATCAGCGTAGGAAACTTCTTGGCTGACCGTTGCGGGAACAAACAGAACCGAACTCGCTCCATATTTTTTGGCATCGCGCAAAGCTTGTTCGAGACCTTCCAAACCGCGCGCGCGCTCTGCTGGATTCGGCGATCCAAGATTTTCTTTCCAATGGGTGGCGCAGCAAACGCTGGGAATTTCCAAACCGCTTTCGTCGCGCGCTTTTAAAACTTCGTCCACGTTCATGTGGCTCATCGGCTCGACACCCGCAAAACCGGCTTCCTTGATTGCCTTGAATTTTTCCAAAACCGAGCCGGCCACACTGACGGTGGCGAACATGATTCCCTTTTTCAGGCCGCGCTTTTTTTCGGCCGGTTTTTCTTGGGAAAAAGCGGATGGCGCGAGTGTCGCCAACACAGTCGCAGCACCGCTGGTTTTTAAAAAATCGCGTCGAGTGAAAAAGTTCATACGTTTTAGCACTTCGTAAAGTTTGAATTGCTCTGAAATTTTCTGAAAAAAAAGCGGCGATTTCTCGCCGCTCTTCCTTTTTAAGTTGGGACTAAATAAATTTAGTTTGTCCCGGAATTGCCAGCGGCGGAACGGCCGGCGCTTTGTCCCAAACCATATCTTTTTCGTCTGGCACAAGTTTTTCCTGAGAGTTAGTTGCATCTTCCCACGAAATTTCCTGGCCGGTGTAACCCGCCATGCGCCCCATCACGCCCATCATCGAACTGTTCGCGAGCCAATCGCCATCCATGCGCGGTTTGCCATCGCGAATTGATTTGAGAAATTCCCCCTGCTCAACCACATACATGTTCGGTTCATTGGCCTTGCCGTCGTATTTCCAGACCTGTTTGTTTTTCAGATCCTTGATGTAAGGCACCCCGTTGAAAAGGAGCACGTGCGCCGTGCCTTTTGATCCGTAAATGTGTTCCGTGTTGTCGCTCGCGCAACCGGGAATTTGTCGGCAGGAAAGATAACCTTTTACGCCATTTGCCCATTCGTAAGTCACCGAGAAATGATCGTAAATATGCCCCACCATGTTTTCGGGGCGAAGCTGGCGTCCACCCGTGCCAATGCATTTGACCGGCATTTCGTTATTCATCGCCCAGTTCGTCAAATCCACATTGTGAATCGCTTGTTCAACAATGTGATCGCCCGATAACCAGGTGAAATGCATCCAGTTGCGCAGTTGCGCTTCCAT
>JBKJOZ010000210.1:0-2602 GCA_046595315.1 Limisphaerales bacterium | reverse complement strand
AGAGCGCGAAATGGTGGCCTATCACGAAGCCGGTCACACCATTATCAATTTGCACAAGGAATTGCTGCCGCCGCTTTACAAAGTGAGCATCATCCCGCGCGGCGCGGCGCTCGGCGTAACGACGTTGCTGCCCATTGAAGATCAAAACATTCACAGCAAAACATTTTTGCTGGAACAGATGGTCGTTTTGATGGGCGGGCGCGCTGCGGAAAAAGTTTTTTACGGCGCGACCACCAATGGCGCTCATGGCGATTTGGACACAGCTAAGAAACTTGCGGTGCAAATGATTCACGATTGGGGCATGGGAGAAAAACTTTATTACCAAACGGAGCAAAACGACGCTGAGGTTGAAATTAATCGTCTCCTCGAAACGGCGGACAAAGAGGCATTGGCGCTGGTGCAACGGGAAAAAGACAACACGCACAAACTCGCGCAAGCCTTGCTCCAGCACGAGACCTTGAACCGCGAACAAGTGCTTGATCTGTTGTATGAAGGCAAGATGCCCGCGTCGGAAACGAAGCTGGTGTTAAATTAAACCAACTCGAATGCAAAAACCCCGTTGATGATTCAACGGGGTTTTTGTTTATCTGCGTCCCAGAACGAAGACTCTTCTGCGTTGATTGATTGGAATTTCTTAAGGCGTCAGAGCTGAACGTGTCGCCGGTTTCTTTTACCGTCGCGATGCGCCTAGACGTGAAAGAAAAATATTTTCTAATTTACTCGAAAACTAAAATTGCTATTTTTCCTCCAGCCACCTGTGTCAGCAATGGCGGGTCATCCAGACCCGTAGCTGAAATGCGGGTGGTTTTTTGCTGCCTGCATCCATATAACCGTTTTCAACGTAAGGTCAGAAAGATTATGAAACAGATGCAAAACCCCCTAATGATCGCCCTGTTGCGATGAAACATGAAACGGATACAGCAACTCACCTCCTGCTATCTGGTTTTGTGCCTGGCATTCGCGGGCGCGATTGGGATAAGTCCCTGCTTGCACCAATTGATTGAGCACGGCGGAAACGGTCCCGCTCACGCGCATCGCGGGGACGCATCGAATTTCTCCATCACCGCTCACACGCACGACCACGGAATTGTTCACCCGAAAATTCTCCACTCCGAGCGTGCGACTCATCCGACCGATTTATTTGCTCACAGCTATAAACCTTTCGAACTTCCCACGATTCCTCTTCACCAACTCTGGCACGCGTTCAGTCATTTATTGGATGTTCCAACTCCTTCCGAGTCATCTACGTCCAATGACGGCCCCGGTCATGGGCATCATAGTTTATTCCAGTTGATTGCCAGCGGTCTGGTTGACCAGCCACTTGATTTGCCGCTCCCTTCCTTCGTCCCGTATGAGTTTGCTTTTCCCAACCTCTCGCAACCCACTTTCGTCGCGGCTCGGGATTGGGACGCGCAAACCGCCACTCGCGGCCCCCCTTCCTCGCGGAGCTAACTAACTCTAGTCCTCTCATTGCTGGCTGACGGCGCGCAAAGATTTTGCGCTGCGGGCCTCAGTGCTGTTGGTCAAAAGTGGGCGGCTCCATTCACCTTCTAAAATTCTGTCACACGTCGAAGTCTGCGATGTGCCCGGTGCTACGCGGGAACAAAAATATCCCGCCCACTCGAACACCAGCTTTTCGGTGACAGCGCGACCCAATTCAGTGCGGAAAAAAATAATTATTTCAAATTCAGTTTATGAAAAAAACCAAAACAGTTATTTCCTGCCGGGCCAGTGGCCTGACTCGGCAATTTCGTTATTTTAAAAATCTCGGTGCGATGGTGTTTGCTCTCGCTTGCTTTGTTGGCAACGCGGCTCAGGGGCAGGACGCCAAGCCAGCGACGAACGCTCCGCCAGCGCAGCCATCGATCACGTCCAACACCAACAACACAATACGACTACAGGAAGTCGTCGTCGAAGGTCGGGCGGACAGTCAAATCGGCGTCGCGGATTCTGCGTCGGTCGGCAACATCGGGCAGGAGCAACTCAAGTATCGCGCGCTGATTCGTCCGGGCGAAGTTTTGGAAACGGTGCCGGGACTCATCGTGTCGCAACACAGCGGCGAAGGGAAAGCCAACCAGTATTATCTGCGCGGTTTCAATCTCGACCACGGCACGGATTTTCTCACGCAGATAAATGACGTGCCAGTGAATCTCGCCACGCACGCGCACGGTCAGGGCTGGACGGACACCGGATTTCTCATCCCCGAACTTGTCCGCACGGTCAGTTATCAGAAGGGTGTTTATTACGCGGAGAACGGCGATTTCTCCAGCACGGGCGCGGCGGACATTCAATACTTTAACTCCCTGCCGACGAGCATCGCGAAAATTGAGGGCGGCAGTTTTAATTATTATCGCGGCTTGTTTGCGTCGTCGGTGAAAGTCGGCGATGGCAATTTTCTCTACGCGCTCGAAGGTTTGCACAATGACGGCCCTTGGCAGCGCGGCGATAATTACCTCAAAGGTAATGGTGTCTTGCGTTACAGTCAGGAGCATGACGAAACCGGCTGGAGCGTCACGGCGATGGGTTACAAAGCGAAGTGGAATGCGACCGATCAGATTGCCAAACGCGCGGTGGACGGCGGCTCAATTGACCGCTTCGGCGA
>JBKJOZ010000160.1:0-5491 GCA_046595315.1 Limisphaerales bacterium | reverse complement strand
ATACAAATACGAGACATCTTCGATTCGTTCTTCGGCGTGAGAGCGGAGCGTTTCCTGACATTCCTGAATCGTCTGATCGGCGCGCAACGCGATGAAACGGTCGCTCATGATTCCGCCCGCGGTGTCTTCGGGATAGCGGAGCAACGCGTTGACTCTGGCGGATTGTTCCGGCGGCAAATCGGCGAGAGCTTCGGTGCGTTGATCCTCGGTCAAATCCTGCGCGACATCGGCGGCTTCGTGCGAAGGCATTTTCCGCAGAAAATCGGTGACCTGTTCTGAAGAAAGTTCTGAAAGTAATTCGGCGGATTTTTCCGGTTCCAATTCCGCCACGACCGCCGAGGCGACCCACGGCGGTAACAAAGTTAAAATTTCCCGCGCTTCTTCTGCGGGCAATCGTTGCAGACGATCCGCCAAGTCCGCAGGGTGCATCTGCGAATAATCTTCAATAGATTTTGTCTCCCGCGTTTCCATGCGTCCGTTTCTTCGTCAAACAGTAAGAGCGGATGGTTGAAATTGTCCAGCAGCGCAAAGAATATTCTAATTTTTCCTCGTTGTTGCCAACCGCGTATCGCTTCGCCAAAATATTTTGGAAATGGGCCACAACCTTAAACCTCGTCGGAATTCCTCCAAGCTCGTTAACAGGTTCGTTATAGCGGTGACTCTTCTGGTGGGCGCAATTGGGATAGGCAGTGGTCTCTGGACGCTTTTTCAATCTGTTCGATGTGAGCGCTGGCCGACGACGGAAGGAGTTATCAAACAAGCGTCGATAAGGCCTTTCGGGAAACGGAGCGAGGCAAGTATTTCCTATAATTATCAGGTCGCGGGCATCCCCTACACGAGTACGCGACTGGCTTTTGGTGAGGATATGAATCGCGGCGAGAGGGTCGTTCAGCGCTATCCGGTCGGTAAAAACGTGTCCGTTCATTATTCACCCCACAAGCCACAAGAGGCGGTTTTGGAAACAGGACATGGCGGGAGATGGACCCCTTTAGGTGTGGGAACCTTTTTTGTAGGGTTCGGCTGGATGTTCCTCTATTTCGAAAAAGTCCAAGCGCGAAGAGTGAAGTCAAACGAGAAGCCAACCAACTGACCCGCAAACGCACAAGGAAAGTTGCCAACCTCACCGTGCTTCGCCAAAGTAATTCCAGATGAGTAAAAGTTTTTATATCACGACGGCGATTGATTACGTCAACGGCCAGCCGCATCTCGGTCATGCTTACGAAAAAATTATCGCGGACGTTATTGCGCGGGTACATCGCGGTCTGGGTGAAGACGTTTTTTTCCTGACCGGTCTGGATGAACACGGGCAAAAAGTGCAGCAAGCCGCCGTGGCTGAAGGAAAAACGCCGCAGATTTATTGTGATGAATTCGCCGCGTGCTGGAAAAATTTCGCCGCGACTCTCGGTCTGACCAACAACGATTTTGTCCGAACCACTGATCCGCGTCACCAGCAAGTCGTGCAAGGAATTCTGACAAAACTCAACGACGAGGGCCATTTTTACAAAGCGGCTTACAAAGGATTTTATTCGGCGAGCGCGGAAACTTTTCTGACGGAAAAAGATCGTTTGGCTGATGGCTCATTCGATGCGAGTTACGGAAAAGTCGTGGAACTCGAAGAAGAAAATTATTATTTCAAACTGCAAGCGCAGCAGCAGTGGCTGATTGATTACATCGAGGCAAATCCGACATTTGTTCAGCCGAGTTATCGTCGCAATGAAGTCCTCGGATTCCTGAAAAATAATACGTTGGAAGATTTGTGCATCAGCCGTCCGGCGTCGCGGCTCAACTGGGGCATCCCGATTCCGTTCGACAACAATTATGTGACGTATGTTTGGTTCGATGCGCTGGTGAACTACATCAGCATTCCCGCCGCGCACGGGGACGGTGCGGTGGAAAAGGCATTAGGAACTCGCGCCAGCGTCAATGGGTCAAGCGCAAGCTTGTGGCCTGCGGACATCCACGTCATCGGCAAAGATATTCTGAAATTTCACACGGTTTATTGGCCGATCATGCTCAAGGCGATGGGGCTCGCGTTACCTAAACAAATTCTCGTGCATGGCTGGTGGCAAAAGGACGGGCAGAAAATGAGTAAGAGCACGGGCGTTAGCGTTGATCCAATTTCGGTGATTCAGGAATGGGGATTGGACGCGTTTCGTTTTTACGTGTTGCGCGAACTCGCGATTGGCCCGGATGGAAATTGGACCGACGGCGGTTTTCAATCGCGTTACCAGGCGGAACTCGCCAACGGTCTCGGAAATTTGGTCAACCGTTCGCTCTCGATGCTGAAGCGGTATCGCACTGGAAAAATTCCGGCGCGCCACGATGAATTATCGAAGGACGCCGAACGCGCGGTGCAGGAAACGCTCGCCAATTTCCGCAATAACGAACTGCAAGACGCGCTCCAAAGCATCTGGTCGCTGGTCAATCGCGCTAATCAATACGTCGATCAAACCGCTCCGTTCAAACTCGCCAAAGATCCGACGCAAGCGGCTCGCCTGGACGAAGTGCTCTACAATTTGTGCGAGAGTTGCCGCGTGCTCGCGGTGTTGCTGTATCCGTTTTTGCCGAAAACCTCAGCGAATATTTACACGCAGCTTGGCTTGAAAGGATCTCCCGATAAATTTAGTCAAGCTACATGGGGACTGTTGCCGTGCGGTCAGGAAATCGGCGAACCGGCCGCTCTCTTCCCTCGCAAAGATCAACCGGCGTAACCAAGTGCGGCAAAATTCGACACGACTTTCCGTGCCACCGCGCCGCTTGAAAGTTGCAATCAGTTGGAAATCTGGTCTTCCGGGCGCGAGGCTCCGGGCGTGGCTTCGAGGGCAAGATTTAAAACGACATTGTCGCGGATGAGGTCGTTCTGTTTGCCGGGATAGTTGATATTGAAATCTTTGCGGTTAATCGCGAATTCGGCGTTGATGGTCACGATGTCGCTGGAAATTTCAATTTTAGCGGGAAAGGAAATACTTTTGGTTTCGCCGTGCATTTCGAGATTGCCAGTAATTTTTTGGGGCTCTCCCGATTCGATGCTCGTCACGGTGAACGTGGATATGGGATGTTTTTCAATATCAAAAAAATCTGCACTTTTCAAATGGCCGGTCAGTTTCTCATTGTCCGACCAAATAGTTTTCATATTAATTTTAATTTGAGGAGAGCCGATAATTTTTCCATCAGCGACGCTGATTACACCTGAAAAATTCTTAAATCCACCGCTGTGTTGACCCGTTACTTTTGAGCCGACAAAGCCGATGGTCGAGATGTCTCCACGAATGACGTAATCTTTCCCGCTCAAAGGTGGCGTGACTGCGTCCTCTTTCTTGGCCGGAGCGGATGTAGCGCTTTTGTGAACTTTATCTGCAGGGTCGGAACAGCCAACGAAAATTAAAGTGGACAGCGAGAAAGCCGACACGAAAGTAAATAGTTTCATGAAAGGGTTTTCGCCTGTCGCAATGACGATGTCAAATTCATCCGGCGCACTTCATTAATCCGTTGGTGAAGTTTGAGAAGGCGACGCGGCAATTAGGAAAAACTACCGGCGCCATTTTGTGCTTTTAGTTCTGAAACAACGTAACGGGCTCGGTGCAGGTTTGATATTGAATCGGACGCCTTGGAAAGGTGTCGAGCCGGTCGAGGTCGAAGGCAGGTGTTGGACCTGAGAACAAATTCTCACATCCGGTGCAAATCCTGATCGATGAATTTTCTGAGTTATCCATGTTTTCGCCGCAGCAAATACAAATTTTCATGCGCCTCTTTTTTTGTTCAGGCGGATACGTTGGACTGAAGTAATGTTGTGGGAAATCAGGGGAGCAATTTTTTCGAGGAAAGGCTTACCCTGAACGCACTCAGGCGATAGCTAGGGCGCCGATCTAACTCGGAAAAATCGTTGAGTCACCTCGCGAGTTGATTCGGTATAATCAAACGTCCCGCTCAAATTAAGAATGTTTGTCACTTCGCTCCAACCAGTCAAATTCTCGCTGGTTTCGATAATGAAATTTCCCGGATTGCCGGTGCCTTGTAAGCGACACAGGCCATCGGGAGAGAGCGTGGCTGAGTTAATTTGAAGTGGCGAAATTCCTGGTGTGACGGATGCCCATGAGGTGCCAATGCGTAATTCGTCGGCAAACATCACGGCGGGTTCGAGCATGCTGCGTTGAAAAAAGACGAAGCTGACGACGTTTCCGGTAAGGTCGTTGCCCGTCAAAGCGGTTACGGAAGGGGTAGTGGGAGCGGCGCCTGATCCAAAGTCAGCTGGGTTTGGATTGATCCAGAGTTTTGCAACATCGTCCGTGGTGCTGCCTGTGTTTAAAGCGTAGCTGCCAACGATAAAAATAGTTTGTCCGACATTAAAAACCCTTGGATCCCAAAACCAATCTGTGTCGGAACTCTTCGCCACGCCGAGGTTAAAACCGCCGCTGGCTGTTCGTAAATAAATTCGAGGAGCGACAACGCTCGGCTGGAGCGTTTGGGTGCCTGCTGAGTTGTTGAGCCCCGCAATAAATATGCCCGTGGCGTTCGCACCGGTCAGGTCGGCAACGCTCAGCGCAAAGGAGAAATAAATTGTGCCGTTAGTGAAGGCGGGTGAAAACGAAAGCCGTGCGCTCTTGCCAAGACCGCCAAAGCGAATGCGGTTTCCAAAGGCAGGTGCCAGATTCGTGACGTTCAGGTTTCCAGAATCGATGGTCACGAACGGCCCGGTAGTGCTGGTGCCAACGTCTGCCCAAGGCAATGAACTGGGACCAGTTTGTCCGCCGAGATTGCTGTTGAGCGTGTAGAGAAACGGCTCGCGCCATGGCAGCGGATTCAGAATCGTCAAGGTAACGGGCGCACTAGTCACGTAGCCGGCAACATTGGAAATCGTGACCGTGTAATTAGTCGCATCGAGTTTTATGGCGGGATTAATGATAAGGTTGTCCGTGTTGGCTCCTGAAATATTTCCGCCGTTGGCAATGTTGGTGCCGCCCCGCTTCCATTGGTAGTTCAACCCCCCACCGCTGGCGACGACATTGAACGTTGCAACTGACCCAGAGTTATTCGTCCGGCTCTGCGGCTGCACCTGAATAGCAGGTTGAGTGGCGATGGATAAACTGGCTGACGCGCTAGTCGTTGCCCCAAAAGCATTGCTGACAACCACAGAATAATTGCCTACGTCCGACGTTTGAACATTGCCGAAGGTTAGAGAAGAGGTCGTCGAGCCGGAGGTGGATCCGCTATCCATAAAATCGATATTATTTTTTTTCCAACGATAAACAAACGGTCCCGTTCCTACTGCGCCCACGGTGAATGTGGCGGACGCACCGACTAAAACTGATTTGCTCTGCGGCTGTGTTGTAATTGAAGGCGGGCCATTAACCGTCAAAATCGCATTGGAACTGATGGTTGTTCCCACGGCATTTGAAAGGAAAACGGAATAGTTGCCTGAATCAATCGATTGCACGTTGAGACGCGTGTAGGCGCTGAGAGTTGCGCCGGAAATATTCGCGCCGTTGAAACG
>JBKJOZ010000093.1:0-3192 GCA_046595315.1 Limisphaerales bacterium | reverse complement strand
AAAGTTATTGTCGGCCATGACGCGATCGTCGAAGGGACGTTGATCGCCATTTTTGGCGGCGGTCATGTGCTGCTCGAAGGCGTGCCCGGCCTCGGCAAAACGTTGCTTGTGCGCACGCTCAGCGAAGTGCTCGACATGAGTTTTAATCGCATTCAGTTCACGCCTGATCTCATGCCGGCCGACATTCTTGGCACGAACATCGTGATGGAAACGCCGGACGGCAAACGCGCATTCCAATTTCAGCGCGGCCCAATTTTTGCGCACTTGATTCTCGCCGACGAAATCAATCGCGCGACGCCGAAAACCCAATCCGCCATGCTCGAAGCGATGCAGGAAAAGAGCGTCACAGCTGGCGGCGAGATCCGTAAATTGGGGGAACCGTTTTTCGTCCTCGCGACACAGAACCCGATCGATCAGGAGGGAACTTATCCGTTGCCCGAAGCGCAGCTTGATCGGTTTTTTTTCAAACTGATCGTCGGTTATCCGAACGCGTCGGAACTCACGGAGGTCCTCACGCGCACCACCGAAAACGCGAAACCGCAAATCAACCGCGTGCTGACGAAGGAACAAATTTTGGAATTGCAGACGCTCGTTCGCCAGGTGCCGGTCGCCTTGCATGTGAAAGATTACGCTGTGCGCCTCGTCCTCGCGACGCATCCAAAAACGGAAACTGCCGCGCCGATTGCAAGCCAATATCTTCGTTTCGGAAGCAGTCCGCGTGGCGGCCAAACACTGATTCTCGCCGCAAAAGTTCGAGCGCTTACGCACGGACGTTTCAATGTCAGCTTCGACGATATTCAAGCCGTCACTGTGGCCGCATTGCGTCACCGTTTGATTCTAAATTTCGAAGCCGAAGCCGAAGGTGTCACCACTGATCTCATTATCGAACAGATTTTGAAGGACGTGCCGAAGGATGCTCAGGCGGCAAAGGTTTAAAAAAATCATTGCCGGCGCAGTTGCTGTAATCTCGCGGCGCCAAGCGCAATTGGTGAGCGAAAAAGTTTTAAGCACGGAGTCGGATGACTTTGCAATTCAGGATTGATTCGTCCTGAGCGAGTTTGGCCTCACTGAGCTTTGAAAAAGCGCGCAGATGACAAAAGGGTTTATAGCGTAGGCGGGTGTGCCGGGAAAAAAGACTGCTTAAATAACTGAACACTTCGCCCAGTAACACCGTCTTAAGACGCAATGCCGCGTTGAATCGAATTGCGGGCACTGGCTGAATAATATTTTAGCGGGCGGACCGCTCGAATGGGCCAGGGACAAAATTGAAATTCGAGAGCGGTAAAATATATCACGTTTGGCCTTTACCGCGGCGCGATGTCAAAATTCGACTCGGGAATTTGTTATGGATGTAAAAGTCAAAATTTGTGGGATCACCAATCTGGAGGACGCGACGGCGGCGGTGGAAGCGGGGGCCGATGCGCTGGGTTTTATGTTTTACGAACCGAGTCCGCGGCATGTGTCAGTGGAGAAGGCTGCAGAAATTACGCGGCAATTGCCCGGTTGGATAATGAAAGTGGGTGTCTTCGTAAATCCTGAACCGGGTTTGGTGATGACGGCTTTGGGAAGTTGCGCATTGAGCCTACTGCAATTTCACGGTGAGGAATCGCCGGATTTTTGCGCGAGCTTCGGCGTTATGAGTATGAAGGCATTTCGGGTGAAAGACGCTGAATCGCTCAAACCAATGGCAGATTATCGTACTGATGTTTTTTTGCTCGATAGTTTCGTCGCCGGAAAATCCGGTGGCACGGGCGAAAAGTTCAATTGGAATCTGGCGGTGGAAGCGAAGAAATTTGGCAAGCCCATTTTTTTGGCGGGCGGCTTGACCGCGCAAAATGTGGCGCAAGCGGTGCGCGAGGTTCAGCCGTTTGGCGTGGATGTTTCCAGCGGAGTGGAGTCTGCTCCCGGAAAAAAAGACCATCAGAAAATTTGGGACTTCGTGAATGCAGCGCGAAGTGCTTAGCCACAAAGGCGCAGAGAACGCCGAGCCAGAAGGATTCGTGTTTTCGCGATTTTTACTTTCGCCAGTTTATCGCCCTGTGTTCTCCGTGTCTTTGTGCTGAAAATTCCTTTGCGCCCGTTACATCTTTGCGCGAAAATTCCGGTATGAGCGCAATTGCTAGTGAAGTTCTTCCGGATGCCCAAGGCCATTTCGGCCAATTTGGTGGACGTTACGTCCCGGAAACGTTGATGCATCCGCTCAAGGAACTTGAGGAGGAATATTTTCGCGCCCAGCACGATCCAGACTTTCAAAAAGAACTGGACTATTATCTTCGCGAATTCTGCGGTCGCCCCACGCCGCTTTATTTCGCCGAACGACTCACGCGGGAACTGGGCGGCGCAAAAATTTATCTCAAACGTGAAGATCTGCTTCACACCGGCGCACACAAAATCAACAACGCGATGGGGCAAATCCTTTTGGCCAAGCGCATGGGTAAGACGCGCATCATTGCTGAAACCGGCGCGGGGCAACACGGCGTGGCTACGGCGACGGTCAGCGCGATGTTTGGTTTGAAGTGCGTAATTTACATGGGCGAAGTCGATTGCGAACGACAGATGCTCAATGTCTATCGAATGAAAATGCTTGGCGCGGAAGTTGTGTCGGTGAAGGCAGGACAACGCACCTTGAAAGAAGCGGTCAACGAAGCGATGCGTGATTGGGTCACGAATGTTCGCGACACACATTACATTCTCGGCACGGCCTACGGCGCGCATCCGTATCCAGTGATGGTGCGGAATTTCCAGCGCGTCATCGGTGACGAAGCGCGTCGGCAAATTTTGGAAAAGGAAAAGCGCTTGCCGGACTTGCTCATCGCATGTGTGGGCGGCGGCTCGAATGCGATCGGGCTTTTTTATCCGTTCCTTGAAGACGAATCGGTGAAGATGCTCGGCATCGAAGCAGGCGGCGAAGGCATTTTTCCTGAGAAACATGCGGCGCGATTTCAAGGTGGTTCGCTTGGCGTTTTGCAGGGAACGCGCTCCTATATTTTGCAGGATGAGAACGGACAAATCCAATCGACCCATAGTGTTTCCGCAGGACTCGACTACGCCGCCGTGGGACCTGAACACGCTTGGTTGCGTGACAAAAAACGCGCCGACTACAGCTACGCCACTGACGATCAAGCGTTGAAAGCCTTTACCAAACTGGCGCGGCTGGAGGGAATTATTCCCGCGCTGGAATCCTCGCACGCC
>JBKJOZ010000077.1:0-2700 GCA_046595315.1 Limisphaerales bacterium | reverse complement strand
TTTTCTAAACATTGAACGGTGCTATTTTAGCACTGAAATGAACGAAAGCCAACAAAGTCGTGCATCGACAAAACACGAACTTCCGGCACATTCATTTGAGTAGATTATGCGCTTCTTTTGCACTAGCCGCTTGGCTAAAACTCGTTCTCCAGCTTTCACGTTGATCGAACTTCTGGTCGTCATTGCCATCATTGCGATTCTCGCCGGGCTGCTCCTTCCCGCCTTGAGCAAAGCCAAACAAAAAGCCATCACGACCGGGTGCTTGAACAACATCAAACAAATGCAGCTTTGTTCGCAGATGTATTCCGACGATAACCGCGATTTTTTGCCCGATAATTCTACGGCGGGAACTTCCGCTGGCCCGACCGCGTGGATTCAAGGCAATGTTCAACAATTCACGGCGACTTACGCCAACGATGTTACTCTGGGTGTGCTCTATTCTTACAATAAGTCGGCGAACATTTACCGATGCGGCGCCAGCAAAGCTTATTTGAAAGGCATCGGTGGAAAACAAGTCCCGCACAATCGAAGTTACGCGATTTCGGTCTGGCTGAATTGCAACGAACTTCCGACTGGACCCAAGAAAACAGGTCAGGTAAAAAAACCGTCGAAAATCGCTGAGTTCGTGGACGAAAATCAAATCAGCATTGATAACGGCGCACTCGGCATTCGCGGCCCCGGCACGACTTACGATTTTTGGAATCTGCCTTCCGCTCGGCACAACAATGGATGCAATCTTTCCTTCGTCGATGGCCATGCTGAAACCTGGAAATGGGTCGGAGGAAATGTGGTAGCGCACAATTCGACTTACAACGCCGACGATACCGTCACGCAACGGCCGAATGCGGCCAGCAACCCCGCTTTCGGACTCGCCAGCAGCGCCAGTGACCCGGACTGGAGACGCCTGACCAACGCCGTGCCGGTAAATTAATTTTCATGCCGCGTTTATTCGCCACCGCGTTTTGCTTGTTTACCTTTTTACAGACGCTTTGCGCGAACGAACTCCGCGCCACTTGGCTCGCCCGCGATTCGCTCACCTCTAAAACCGCTTTGGCGCAGACGATGAACATTATCGCCTCCAACAACTTCAACACCGTTTTCGTCAATGCTTGGAGTCGTGGCTATCCGCTGTGGAAAAGCCAGACGTTCTCCAATGAAACCGGATTGACCATCGATCCCGGTTTCGTGGGTCGCGATATTCTCGCGGAAGCCGTCGCCGAGGGACATCGCAATGGTCTGCACGTTTTCGCGTGGTTTGAATACGGCTTCGTCGGCGGTTTCTCCGGCTATTTTCCCGGCAGCAGCGGCAAAGGAAAAATTTTCGACACGCACCCGGATTGGGTCGCCACCAAAAATGACGGGACGCAAATCGACGGCAGCAGTTTTTATTGGATGACGCACGTTCGGCCTGAGGTTCAACAATTTTTAATCAATCTCGCCAAGGAAGTTGTGGCGAACTACGACCTCGATGGAATTGAGTTTGATCGGATTCGTTATTCGAGCCTGGCCTATGGTTACGACGATTTTACCAAGGCACTGTTTCAAAGTGAGAAAGGCGTTCCTCCTCCCGCGCAGACGAACGACGTAGCGTGGATTCGTTGGCGCGCGGACAAATTAAATCAGTTTGTCGCCGATGCCTACGACGCGCTCAAATCGCTCAACCCGCAGTTCCTCATTTCCAGCGCGCCCAGTGCTTATGGTTCCAGTTCCTACACCGCCTACAACAGCTTTTGCCAGGATTGGGTTTGGTGGATCAACAGCCACAAACTTGATCAGGTCGAGGTACAATCCTATTTCAGCACCGCCAATTCTTTCAGCAACGTTTTGAAATTCATCGCCACTCAAGTCAGCGATAAACAAAAAGTTTTTCCTTCCTTCGCCATCAACCCGAACAGCGTTTATCTCGATCCTGCCGAGGTCGTGAAATTTCCCGCCGTCACGCGCGCCCAAGGTTTTGGCGGCAACGCGGTCTGGTATTACGTGCCGTTAACCACCTCGAATTATTTCGCGACGCTGCGCACCAACGTTTACCAGACCAACACTCCGCCGCCGGAACGCACTGCCGATTGGCGCGAGTTTCGGGCGATTACTTTGCTTTCCGACAGCGCCAACGCCGTCCGCACCGGTGCGTGGCCTCCGAGCGCGTTCGCCGGTTATTCCGGCCCGTCGTGCTACGCGCAAACCGGCACGCTCGCGACGATTGATTATTTTTTCGACGTTCCCGTGGCGGGCAAATACGAGGTTTACGCCCACACCATTTCCGCGACGAGCCGGACGACCGCAGCGGAACATCGCGTGTTTGATTCGGCGGGAAATACGTTCACAAATTTTATCAACCAGAACAACGCCACCAATGCGGGCTGGTATAAAATCGGCGATTATCTTTTGGAGGCGGGCCGCCAAAATGTCGTGCAACTTTCCAATCGCGGTTTGACCGGCAGCCAACTCGTCAGCGGCGACGCGATGATGATTATTTTCAACCGACGACTCTCCACTCCCTTGAAATTAATTCCACCCGCAAACCGCACCAACGCGGAGCCGTTTCGGTTTGCGATCACCGGCGCGATCGGCCAAAAAATAAACATCGAAAGCTCCAGTAATTTTTTGAATTGGAATTCTTTAAGCAATTTCACACTCACCAATTCGACCTCTGACATTTCTCAACCTTATTCCAGCGGACAAAAAGTTTTCAGAGCGCGG
>JBKJOZ010000349.1:0-12517 GCA_046595315.1 Limisphaerales bacterium | reverse complement strand
GCCGTCTGCCCGGAACCTGCCGCGGCACCGTTGATGTCCCAATAAACAATGGCCGCCGTGGCCGTGTGCGTCATCGCGAACAAGGCGACGACAAATGATAAAATATTCCCAATGGTGAGTTTTTTCATAGTGCGGTGGTTTAACGAATTTGGATGGATACAGACAGTTGATACAGCAGACTTGGACTTCGAACACGGCAGGGCTAACGGCGTCTGAAAACCTGACAGCACGACTGTCTGGTTTTGGGTTGTTAAGTTATCGGACACAGTTTTCCTTGAGACGTAGTTCAGTGATTCGCCGCCTACTACAGCGGAATCCGCCCTATATGTCAAAGCAATTTTGCATTATTTTGAACTCAGGGCGCCGACCGCAATCGAGATGGAATTGCGCAAAAAAGCCAGTGAATACAGGCCTTTCCTAATGTTCACCGCCCCGCCCATCGCGCCCACCGCCTCTTCCGAACTCAAATTCAAGAAATAGCCATGCAGGCAAGGAGAGCAGAAAACCCCTGTCACCACCCATCAAGTCGTTCAGGTTAGATCACATGTTCCCTCGTGGATTTTCCTCGCCCAAGCGGGGGCCAGCGGCACCTCATTCAACCCTCGCGCCCCGACGAGTTAAAGCAGCGGACCTCCCAACGAGAGGAACGCGCCGCGCGCTACCCAGAGTGTCCAAAAGATGCCGCGAAACGCACCTCTTCTTGCGGGTGCGCGATCGTTCGCTGAGCACAACCAACGGCTCTTGGTGCCCATCGCGAACTCCCGCGTGGGCAGGAAACTTTCAAAATCGCCGGTGGAAATGCACTAAGTGCACAGAAAAATATCTGCTGCGCGCAGAGAAAATACCGTTGCCCGTCTCGAAATCGGCGTTGCGGGTATAAAAATGTGGGCTGCGCCTCTCGCAATGAGCGTTGCGCGCCCCTCAATGGGTTGCCGGGCTTCGCGAAATGTGGGCGCCGGTTGGTCGAAGCGAGAAAACTGGCGGTGGGAACCGTTGGTAAAGGGGCCGCGCCAAAGAACTTCTACCCATCAAATGAAAGGTGGTATTCTGTCCAGTTTTTATTAGCTGTAGCGTTAACTATTTTCTGAAAAATGGCAATTCAAGGCGCTGTTGGACGCTTTTTAGCCAATTTTCCTTAAATGCAGTTAGTTGATACCCGCACGCGATTCGGAACCTGCGTAATCAAATTAAACTGAAATTATTTTCGCACGTCGTTTTCGCCTGTTTTTGAGAGGTGAAAATAAGCAACCCTCCGCTGATAAAGCTCAGATTTCTGAGCAAAAAACTTGTTTTCATCAAGCCCTCCCTACCTACGGTCACCCGAAGAAACCAAGACTTGTAGCGACGGCTGCAAGGCAGTGAAAAGCAACGGAAGTTGTTCTACTCCGGAGTAGTTGGTCGGGAAAAGAGAACGGCGGTTGGGCCTTTGGCCTGAATGGCTGGGAAAAAACCGCAGTTTCCAGAGCGTCGGCGGCAACGGGATCATGTTGATCCCACCCGCCTCCAAGCTGGGAGACTTTAGAAAGACCAACGAAAATGAAAACAAATGGACTGATATTAGCACGGGCGCGTGCCACACGCAGCGCGCAGGACATCATCTCTCCCCTCTGGGTGTGGGAGGAGAAAACGGTTGCGCAATGGGATTGCCGACATCCTGTCGCTGGTGGCCAGTGAAACCACCGCAGCGGAAGGCCGCTTTTTTCTGTCGCGCGCTGAGCCCTCCAAATACTCTCATTCGCGGAACGGTTTTCCCTGCTGATACAGCTCCCGTCGCTGGCCGATTTGCGCGGCGCTGTTGGTGTCGCCCGCTTGGTGCGCCAAGGCCATCGCTTTTTCCGCTACGGCAATGGCTTCCTGAAACTGACCCGCTTGGGCGCAGGCGGCGGCCAGCGTGTCGAGCGTGGAAAAATCCCCCTCAGAAGAAAGGGCCAAGGATCGCCGCGCCAGCTGAACCGATTCCGCGCCTTCTTTTTTTGGGTCGCCACTGCGGGTCGCCAAAAGCCACGCGAGGTTATTGAGCGGCTCTTTCCAGTCCGGCCGTTCCGCGACGATTTTGCGCAAGTGCGGCAGAACTTCCTCCATCTTTCCCTCGCGCAAGAGGAGCATGGCCAGTTGCATTTCAGCCTCGGGATAGCTGGACTGCAACTCGAGCGCCGCGCGATAATGCGTTTTAGCCTCGGGGATGCGACCCAGCGCGGAGAACGTGTTCGCCAGATTAAAATGGGCTTCGGCAAACCGGGGCTGCAACTCCGTGGCGCGGTAGAATGCGGCCTGCGCGTCGTCCCACTTGCGCTGCCCAGCGAGGGTGCGCCCGAGAATATTCTGGAAGGTGCCAGAAGTAGGGTTGAGTTGAACTGCCTGTCGCGCGTGACCCTCGGCCTGGTTTGATTTCCCTAAACGCAAGAGGACTTCCGCGAGGTTGTTGTGCGCCTGGGCATAGGTCGGCTTCAAGCGGACAGCGGTTTCCAGATGGGGTAACGCGACCTCCGGTTGGCCCAGTTTGGACAAGGTATAACCAAGGTTGCTCCGCGCCTCGGCGTAGTCGGGTTGGTATTTGACTGCCAGCCGATAATGGACCAGAGCCGAGGCAAGATCGCCGCGCAGGAAATAAATATTGCCCAGGTTATAGTGCGGTTCAGAAAATTCGGGCCGGGATTCGAGCGACAGGAGAAAATGAGGGAGCGCCTCGTCGGAGCGCCCCCGCATCAGCAGAAGAAAGCCGAGATTGTTTTGTGCCTCCGGGTTTTTCGGCTGGAGCCGGACGGAGCGTTCATACAAACGGAGCGCCTCGTCGGTTTGGCCGCGCCGTTCCAAGGCGGAGCCGAGGTTACTCATGGTGTTGGCTAGGTGCGAGTTGATGGTGAGCGCCTCCTGCAACAAAGAGATGGCTTCGTCCAGTTGGCCTCGCTCGATCAATTCAGCCGCGAGATTGTTCTGGATCACCACATTGTTCCTGGTGGAACGCAAGGTGTGGCGGAAAAGAGTTTCACTATTACGCCACTGCCCCACTTGGGAACGTGTTGCTATGGTGCAAAGAAGGATCGCTGCCGTCGCCACGACCACTCTCCAGAGGCGCACGCGCAAAAGTTCGAAGGCACCCCAGGTCAACGCCACAAAAATTCCGACCAAAGGCAGGTAGGTGTAGCGATCGGCCATCGACTGGCTCCCGACATGGACGAGGCCGATCACCGGCACGAGCATCCCTAGATACCAGAGCCAGCCGAAGAGAAGATAGGGGCGACGCGCGGACCACTTCAAAGCCATCGCGGTAACGGTCAGCAGCACGAACATCGCGGTCAGAATTTTCCAGAGGGGCCAGACTTCAATGGGGTAGAGGACGGTAAGGCCTTGGGGCCAGATCATTTTTCCAAGGTAAGCCACATAGGCGACTAAGGCGTTGCCGAGCCGTTGCGGGAAAGCCATTTGTTCTAGCGACGCCATCGCGCCGGTATTCCGCTGCGCGAAAAAGGTCAGGATACTGGAAACCACGGTCAGCGCGAAGAAGGGGAGCTTCTCGAGCAGGACAGAGCGCGCGGGACGCAGCTCGGACCATTTCACGCGGCCCATCGGCCAAAAATCCAGGAGGAGCAGCACACAGGGGAGCGTCACCAGCATCGGCTTGGACATGAGCGCCAAGGCGAAGGAGACGAGCGCCAGAAAGTAGTCGAGAGCCGAGGGTCGAGGGTGGAGTGCCATTTTATTTCGGGCGAACCGCGCGTAAAACCAGAGCGTCAACAGCCCAAAAAATGTGCTCAAGACATCCTTGCGTTCCGCAATCCACGCCACCGATTCGACATGGAGCGGGTGCAAGGCGAAGAGCGCCGCCACCACCGCACTCCGCCAAAAGGCACCTGTCATTTTGCGCAGGACGAAAAAAAGGAGCAGCGTGTTGGCCAGGTGGAAGAGGATGCTGACGAGGTGATGCGCCCCCGCGTCACGCCCGAACCATTGGACGTCCAGCATGTGCGAGAGCCAAGTGAGGGGATGCCAGTTGCCTCCTTCCGTGGTGGTGAAAGCCCACTTGATCCCATCCCCAGTCAACCCCTGTTGCACGTGATAATTTTTCGTCACGTAAAGGTCATCGTCGAACCGGATGAACTGATGATGGCGCACCGGCCAGTAGGCCAAGGCGATCAAACTGGCTAGGCCCAAGGAGAGCAGCATCAGGCTGGCCCATGTTTTCTGGAAAAAATTTTTCAATTATTTTTTGGCCTGCGGTTCACGGAACGGTTGGCCCGCGCGATAGAGTTGGAGGCGAGTTGAAATTTCTTTCATCAGGAGTTCGTTGCGGGTTTCCTGCGCCAGTTTCAGGGCCTCTTCGGCAGTGTCAATCGCGGTCGGAAAATTTTTAGATTCAGCCAGAGCGGCCGCAAGGGTGTCGAGCGAGGCGGCATCCCGATTTTTCGCAACCACGTGACGGGCCAGTTGCAACGACTCGGGACCATTGCGGAGTTGGTCGTCGTGGCTGGTGGCCAGAATCCAGGCGAGATTGTTGGCCGGTTCGCGCCAGCCCGGGCGAAGTTGGGCGGCTTCGCGAAAATAAGTGGCCGCCTCCTTCTCCAGTCCCGCGCCCAACGAAGTGAGGCCCAAAAAGAAATCAGTATTGCCCAGGTTGTTTTGCGCCTCGGAAAAGTCGGGTCGCGCGGCGAGGGCTGCGGAGAAATGCGCCCGCGCTGCTGGATAATCTTTTTGCCGCACGAAAAGATTGCCGAGGTTGTAATGAGCCTCGGGGTAATCGGACCGCAACCGCAAGGCACTGGTGAAATGCGAATGCGCCTCGGGAAATTTGCCGAGCGCGACCAGGGCGTTGGCCACGTTGTAATGTGCTTCCGCGAAGTCGGGGTTCACGCGCAAGGCTTCCCATCCACAGGGGAGAGCGTCGGCGGCCTTTCCCTTTTTTAAAAGCGAGTGGCAGAGATTGTTCTGGGCAATGGCATACCCCGGGGCAAGGCGCACCGCCTCGGCATAGTGCGCAATGGCTTCGTCCAGTTTGCCTTGATCCTCCAAAATGACAGCAAGATTGTTGTGGGCTTTGGTGTAGCCAGGGTCAGCGTTCAACGACTCCTCATACTGATAGATGGCTTCTCCTACTTTTCCTTGTTGGGCAAGATTTTTGGCGACGTTGTAGTGCGCATCGGCTTTACCCGGCAGGGCCATCCCTCTAGGAAACGTTTCTTTGAGCTCGCCGCATTTGCGAAGAGCTTCGCGGTAGTGAAACATCGCCTGCTGGATCTCACCCTTTTTTTCGAGCGCCACTCCCAGGTTGTTGTCCGCAATCCAGGCACCGGGATTTTTTCGGAGAGTATCTCGCCACAAGGTTTCTGCGTTTACATACATCTCCGCCTGTTGTCGGGTCAGAAGGCCCAATCCAAAAATAGCAGCGGAGGCGGCTACAAATCGAAACTGTTTCTTCAACCGTTTCTGAGCCCATTGCGCTACACTTCCCACGGTAAATGCTACGAGGCCTAACAGGGCTAGGTACTGCCAGTGATCGGCCACCCTCGAGTAAACAAGGAAATACATTTTGAAGATCCCCAAAACCGGCAACAACATGAGGGTGAAATAGGTCAGAATAAATAGTCCTCCGCGCCCCCAACTTTCTTGTTTCCACCACAGCAACCCCATCAAGCCCACCCAGGCCACGCCCGGCAAGTAGGTTAGAAAATCATGGGGGTTGATCGCCCAACGCGGATAGATCATGCTCAAGTGAATAGGGAGAAAACATTTGGCCAGGTAGAACCAAAGCGCCCAAGTGCCGCCTAATATTCTTTCCCCAAGTTCCCCGGCAAGGCCCGCTGACTCTCCCATCGCGCGATGGGTTTGAAACCAAACGGTGACGAGCCCTAAGAGCAATGAAAGGCCAAAGAAAGGAATGCTCCTCAAAACATCTTCTTTGGACGCCCTCCCCCTTTTCCACCAGGCAAGTAGCAATAAGACAAGCGGCAGCATCACGACCGATGTCTTACTCAAGAGGGCAAGGAGAAGGCTGGCGAAGGAAAGCCAATACCATCGGTTGAACAGCTTCGATTTTTTCGCCGGTGGAAAGGACGGTTCTCCCTGACAACGCAACCAAAACAAAATGGTGGAAAGAAAGAAGAACAAGGAGAGGGTATTCTTTCGTTCCGCGATCCATGCCACGCTCGCAACGCAAACCGGGTGCAGTGCGAAGATCGCTGCCGCCGTCCAAGCTCCTGGGACCAGCAGACGCCGTAGAACTCGCCAGAACAGGATGGCACCCAAGGCATGGAGCACGACATTCACGACATGATAACCGCCGGGATTAGCTCCCCATAACCGCCATTCCACCCAGAACGAAGTGAGGGTCAACGGGAAGTAGTCGGCCGGTTGCGTGCTAAACCAGATACTAACTAACCCGTTGGGAGCTTTGATCAACGGATTTTCCGAAAGCATGAATTCGTCGTCCCAAATGTAACCTGCCCGGAAAACGTTCGTATAGGCCAGGAGGACTATCCCTAAGAGCAACAACGCACCCATGAGAAAATTCTTTTGGCTTCGCTGTTCAAACAACGTTTTCACGAACATCAGCGGAAAACTATTCAAAACGATGCGCTATAACAAGCCGCTCGCAAAGATCGTCGATGGACTGGTGAGGCATCCGTCTTGAACACTGCGTGTCCACACCACCGAGGTGGTCACCTGTCTCGATCACAAACGGCATGAGGTATTCCTGAAAAAAGAACGGCGCCCCACTGCGGGAGCGCCGTTGATGAAACCTTAATAATTTAGTTGTTCAACAGGCGGAAGAACCGTTGGGGTTCACCGTTAAAGCTGTTGGTGTAAGGGCTGGTCGCTCCCGAAATGTTGGTATAGGTTCCGGCCACATTCGTGGAAGTCTGAAGGGTCGCGGAACCGCTCCAGGCAAGCACGAGTTGATTGCCGTTTCGCAGCGCGCTGATCGTGGTAGGAGTTGAACCCAAGGTAGGATAGAGCTGGATTTGCGGCACGATTTCTTTGATTTGACTGGCGCTGGACCAACTGAGGTGAACCGAGGCCACGCCGGTGTTTTCGGCGTAATCCATACTGATATTGTATTTCTGATTGGCAGTCAGGGTGATGCTTCCATTCGCGTTGACGATTTGGTTGACCGCAAATTGATTGATCAATTGCTGACCGTTTACGGTCAACCGCGCACCATTGTCTGACACTACATAAAAGGTGTAGGTCTGCGAGTAAAGCGGCTGGACTTGTCCCGACCAGCGGACGGTGAAGAAATCGGGGTTGATGAAATTCGCGACAACGGGAGAGCCGTCCACGTAATCGAAATCAACGTTGGGATCGACCTGACTGAAGGAGGACGCGCCGTTAAAGGTATTGGTTTGGTCCGGCCAATAATCTCCGGTTAAACCGGTGCCATTACCCGGCGTGGATGGGATGACCACGGTCAAAGTGGCCGGCTGGCTGGTCGCGCCGCCATAGGTATTGGTGACGATCACGGTGTAAGTTCCAGCGTTAGCTACTTGAGCGTTGGGAATGTTGAGAAGGGAACTGGTAGCGCCGGAAACATTCGTTCCATTGAGCCGCCATTGATAACTCAAGGTAGGCTCACCATCGCCGGTAGCCGAGAGGGTCGCCGTCGCACCCGCATTGACGACCTGACTGACCGGATGCGTCACAAAAGCGGCCCCCACATGCAGAAATACAATGGAACTGGTCACACTTCCGAGGCTATTGGTGATGACGAGGCGGTAGTTCCCCGCATTGGTGCCGCGCACATTGTGGAGGGTCAACGTACTGGTATTTGCCCCCAAAATATTGGTGCCGTTGAATTGCCATTGGGAATTGCGTGGGTAGCCAAAGGATTTCACGGCAAAAACCGCGCGAGATCCGACGGCATTGGTTAGGCTGATCGGTTGCTGGGTAATACCCGGAGCCGCGTCCTTGATCTTCAAACAAAGCAGGCCATTACCAGTATTTACCGAGTAAAGGCGTCCACCACCGGAATCGAAAGCGCCGGTTAAAAACTGGTTCGGATTGTCCGTGGCATAAAAGTCCTGATCGCGCACGGGCGGCTCGGCATTGAGGTCGGAAATATCAAACACCTTAATGCTGTCAGGCGTTCCGAAATTCAAGCCAGCCAGAATGTCATTATTCACCTCAACCCCGATCGCTGACATGGTGTCGCGAGCCGTGGCGTAGGTATGCACAATTTCTCCCGTGCCCGCGGCCAAATTAAAGGCGACATTCCGCAGGTAGGCGTCTTCGTTTCTGCCATTGGCATCATCCCTCAGCCCTTTAGCCCAAAAGGTGTCGCCGGAACCAAAAGCTACGCCCAGACGGAACTGATATAGATCGGGGCCAGAATTCGTTACCGTAATTAATGTGGGAACAAAGTTTGTCCCATCGGCCGTCGTAAAGATGACGGCTTTGTTATAGCCATTTACGGTCGCGATGATTTGGGTGTTGGTCCCGCGGCCTCGAATATTGATGGTGTCGCCGACGCGGTTCAAAGGATCGTTGGCGCCCGACCAGAGATCAGCCGGACCGAAAGCCAAGGTGGAAACGGTAGTGGGAGAATCGTTTTCCCATCGGCGAAGTTTTACAGCTTGTCCTTGCAACGTCATGTTCAGGCCGTAAACCACGCCATCTTCGGCAACCGCCACCACGTTCAATGGGAAAATGGAACCCACCTCGGTGACGCCTGTCATATCCAATTGATGTCGATCGGCACCGGTAGCCGCGTCCAGCACGTAAATCTTGGCTGGACCAAAGTTTCCGGTTCCGGTGCGGGTGGCGACGAGTAGACCGTCTGTGACCGGATTGTAAGCCATACCCCGTTCCCACGGAACACTGTTCAGGTAAGGGCGTGTGCCCGCGCCCAACGACCAGATTTTATTGGCGAAGCCGGTTGATTCGGAAGGAGTCACGGTAAGCTGGGCCACGCTGCTCTTGGTGGAGCCGCCAGGATTGGTGACCACGACGTGGTAATAACCGGCGTTGGTCGTTTCGATACCTTCAATGAAGATCGACTTGTTCGTCGCGTTCACGACGATATTGCTGTTGTAATACCATTGATACGTCAACGGAAGCGCACCGGAAGCATCACAGCTAAACGTGACGAATCCGCCGGAAAGCACGGTCTGGCTTTGGGGCTGAAGGGTGAAAGTTGGAGGAACCGGGGCGAAGGAGATGTCCACCCGGACAGCGATAACGCCGTTGGCTTGATTAATCGCGACGAATTTATTGGTTCCATAATCAACCGAGCCTGTCCCTTGATCGTTCCCGGCAAAAGAGGGAAAAGAGAACAATGCCGCCAATTGAGGTGAGGCAGGATTAGAAATGTCATAAATCTTGAGTTTGTGAGCCGTCGAGACACCCGCTCCACCGACCAACAGGCCACCCATGAGGCTTCTGGTTTCGTCCAAATCGATTGCACCCATCGTCGATTCCACATTGATATCGCCGACGAACGCGGCCGAGGAGGGCGTGAGGGGATCGAAGCTCAGGTTTCGAACCGTCGTCACGGAATCCTTCTTCCCATAAAGAAAATTTCCAGTTCCGAAAGCGATCCCCTTGCCCACATCTCCGGCAGCGGTGCCTGCAGGCATATCATAGCCCGTAGCAGTGAACGTCAGCCCATCCGCAGTCGTTAACAGAGCGAACCCAGCATTGCCAGATCCCGAAACAAGGATTTGAGTAGCTGCCCCCGCACCTCGTACATCCATGGTGTCGCCATAGCGGAGACCCGGTCCAGGCGCAGCAGGGCCGAAAGCCACGGTAGGATCAGCATTTACGTCTGCCCACCGATAAACCTTGAATGAGGAGCTGCCGAGATTGCAGGCGTAAATGATCCCGTCATCGGAAACTCCAATTGTATTTAAGAGCAATGTTCCGCCGGAAATTCCATTCGTGCTGAGCTTTAACGGACCTCCCAGCGCATTGGTCAACTCGAGACCGGTTTCTCCGTCCAGAACGTAAATAGCCAAGCCGCCCACGTTCGTGTTGGCGGACCGGCTGACGATGAAGACGTTGTTATTCAGCGGGCTGATGGCGATACCGCGTTCGGTGGTGCCGCTGGTCACATAGGGACGGCTATTAGGCGCGAGGCTCCAAATGTTGGTATAAACTAAAGTCTGGGCATACCCCGTGGAAGCAACCGCCCCGATGGCGAGGATTACTGCCATAAAAACGCCCCTAAACCGCCGCAAAATTTTGGTCTTCATAATGGATTGGATTAATTTTGAATGGAATTGGCCAGATGGAACGGCAGAAAGAATAAAAGAGTGTCGCCTCCGGCGTCAATGACTCTTTAGGAAGTTCTATCACCTCGTGAAGATCCGCCCCGTCACCCGACGATTTTTAAATCTTATTGGGTCCGTCCGAATTTTTTTTCCAGCTCACGAAAATTCATTTCGATCAGCGTCGGGCGGCCGTGCGGACAGGTGTAAGGCATGGTGCAATGGCGCAAATCTTCCACGAGATTTTCAAGTTCGGCGCGGGCGAGTGAGTCGTTGGCTTTGACGGCGTGACGACAAACGGTTTTCACAATGGTGTGTTCGCCGAGACGGAGGGAATTGACGCCTTGCCCTGCGGCTTTTAATTCGTCGATCAGTTCCAAAATGAAACGGCGCGGGTCGGGAACTTTCACGAACGGCGGAAGGGCATCGAGTAGAAAAGTGCGTTCGCCAAATTCGCTCAAGCCGACGCCGAGGCGCGCCAGTGAGGGCAATTGCAGTTTCAAAAAATGAGAATCTTTGGCGGCAAGTTCGATGGTTTCCGGCAAAAGCAAACGTTGCGACATGGCGTTTCCTTGCTCTTCAAGTCGTCGCAACATTTGCTCAAACAAAATTCGTTCGTGCGCCGCGTGTTGATCAAGCAAGACCAGGCCGCGATCTGATTCCAACACGACGTAAAGTTTTCCGATCACGCCGAGGAGCCGGAGCGGAACGCGGAGCAAGGGGACCGGTTCAGTCGAGTGTCGAGGGACGAGAGTCGAGGGCGGCGGAATTGGAGCAGTTTTTAATTCTGAATTTTGAATTTTGGGTTGGGGGGGGGATTCTGGAGCCGGCCAATTTGCGAGCGGTTTGGAAAGTCTGGGGAATTCCGGCAGATCATTTGTCTCTGGAATGAACGCCGATTTCGTATCTGGAAGTAATTCTAAAATCGGTTTCGCAGATTCAGTTTCAACTCTCTGCGGCCTCTGTGTCTGTGTGGCAAAATCCAGTTTCGGTTTTTCCGATGCGCTATGAAATTGCAACAGCGTGTCGCGCACCGCTTGCGTGACGAGTTGCCGCACGGCGCGTTCGCGATGAAATTTTACTTCACGTTTAGCCGGGTGAATATTCACGTCCACTTCTGATGGATCAATTTCCAGAAACAAACAGCAAACTGGATAACGACCTTTCATCAAGGCGGTGTGATAACCTTCGAGCAGCGCGAAATTCAGGCCGCGATTTTCGATGGGACGACGGTTGACAAATAAATGCTGATCTTCGCGCGTGGACCGAGAAACTCCGGGCGAACCCATGAAACCCCAGAGGTGAAATTTTGAATCGCGGGTTTCGGCTGGCGAATTTTCTAAATCGTAATTTTCACTGGTTGGCAATTCGCCGGAAAAATCGACGGCCAATAATTTTAATTCGCCACCGAGCAAGGCGCGCATCCGTTCGCGCAACGCCGTGGCGCGTGATTCTAAATTTTCTTCCACTTTCGCGGCGGGCAATTGCCAGACGACGCGGGTGTCTTTCAGAAAAGTGAACGCGACTTCCGGATAGGCCAGCGCGGCGAGCATGAGATAATGTTGGATGTGCGCAAACTCGGTTTCTTCGCTGCGCAAAAATTTTCGACGAGCGGGCAAATTAAAAAATAACTGTCGCACTTCGATGCTCGTGCCGGTCGCGCCACCTGCAGCTTTGACCTCGATAATTTTTCCGCCGTTGATTGTAATTTGCGTACCGTCGGAATCATTATCGCGCTCACGCGTGGCAAGATGAAATCGGCTCACGCTCGCGATACTCGGCAACGCTTCGCCGCGAAATCCCATCGTGGCAATCGAACTTAAATCTTCCGCGCGTTGAATTTTGCTGGTGGCGTGGCGTTCGAGACAGAGCAACGCGTCGTCTTTGCTCATGCCAAACCCGTCGTCGGTTACGCGAATCAAACTGCGGCCGCCTGCTTGAATTTCCACGGTGATGCGCGTGGCCTTGGCGTCGAGCGCATTTTCCACCAGTTCTTTGACAACGCTGGCAGGACGCTCGACCACTTCACCAGCGGCGATTTGGTTGGCGACCTGTTCGGGAAGTAAACGAATGCGATTCATCGACGGGGAAAAATCAGGAAAAAATCGGCAGCGTGAAACGAAAAATCGCGCCGCGCCCCGACTCAGTGCAGGTGGAAATTTTGCCTTTGTGATCCTCCACAATTCTTTTGCAAATGGTCAGACCCAATCCGGTTCCATGCGCCTTTCCATGTGTGGCGAAAGCTTCAAACAGAGCGCTCGCAATTTCCGGGGCAATGCCGGGACCCGTATCTTCGACCTCTGTCACCACTTCATTTTTGT
>JBKJOZ010000292.1:0-7015 GCA_046595315.1 Limisphaerales bacterium | reverse complement strand
GCTTGTTGCAAAATGCTCCCGAGGCTTTTGCCGCCGTTGCTGCCGACTTGAAATTCGTTGCGCAATTTCACGTCGCGCCCTTTGAAAGCGAGGGAGGCGCTTTTGCGCGCTTTGCTCGTCAGGTCTTGCACCGGAATAAGGGCGTCGTTCTGTTCTTTGGTCATGTCGCCAGCGGTGGCCTTTGCGGAAGTTTGTCCGGTGACTTTACTTTTTAAGCTGGTGTGCAGCGCACGTGTCTCGGTGACAAAATTCGGTTTGAGCCGAGGATCAATTTCAGCGGAATGCGTTTCTGCGCCGTTGAGGATATAATCGCCATCTTGAACGAGGAGACTGATTGGGAATTTGAATTTTTTTGGAACGCTCATAATGCCTTTCGTTTGGATTTCGGCGAAACTGACATTTTTCGCGTCTCTAGCAAGCAAGAACTCGCGGGAGTTTTTGCAGTTATGCAGCGGGATTTCCCGGAACCACAGCCTTTTCTTCCGAGGTGAGGCTGAGGAATGTTTTTTCCAGCGCGCCGTTCTCTCCGCTTTGTTTGCGCAGTTCGTCGCTCGTCCCGACGGCGATTAGTTTTCCCTGGTGAATGATGCCGATGCGGTCGGCCATTTCTTCGGCGACGCTCAGTTGATGGGTGGAAACAAAAACCGTCATCCCGCGCAAGGAACGTTCTTTCAAAATATCTTTGACGACGCGGGCGTGTTGCGGGTCGAGGCCGACCATCGGTTCGTCGATAATAAAAACTTCAGGATCATGCATGAGCGCCGAGAGAATGGCGACGCGTTGGCGTGTGCCGTGCGAAAGTCCTTCCACGGGCTTGTTGATATATTCTTCGAGGTTGAAACGCGGGACAAGTTCGCGACAGGAGGATTGGATTTGCGCTTCGGTCATCCGGAAAAGTTGTCCGGTGAAACGGAAAAATTCCCATGGCGTGAGTTTGTCGTAAAGAAATGGAAAATCGGGAACGTAGGCAATGCGTTGGCGCGCTTCGAGCGATTGCGCTTGAACATCAAACCCGGCGACTCTCGCGGAACCAGAGGTGGGTTTAAGCAAACCGGCGAGAATTCGGATGGTGGTTGTTTTCCCAGCGGCGTTTGGACCGAGCACCGCGAAAAATTCGCCGCGCTTGACCGTGAGCGAGATGTTGTTCACCGCGATGAGGTCGCCAAAATTTTTTACAAGATTGATGAGTTCGATCATTTCAAAAATGGGTGAAGGCGTCGTTGCTCAGAACAATTTTATCGGGAAGTTCGACCCACAATATTTCGCCGACCCGGCTGACGAAAACAAAAACGTCATAGCGGTCGAGGATTTTGGTGTGCAGCCGATAGACTCGAACCTTGGAATGGCCGAACCGCATGGAATCGTTATTGGCCTCCCACTGGATATTGAGCATCGGACTAACGGCATTAGTGCTGGAAGAAGTTCCGAGACCGAGATTTCCCAGACTGCCAAGAACGGTCAACGCCATCGGCCCACCGAATTCGCGCAGAAGCGTTTGCGGATTGCGAAGATCATCGAATGAAAAACTTTGTTCCCAACGTTCGTAAGCATCGTCGATGACGAATCGAACTTTTTTTTCAGCCGCGCTGGTATGAAGTTCCCACGCATCGGGGCGCATATTCGCGCGGAGATCAAATTCCTGCCAATTGCGATTGGTCGAAAGCTTCAAGTTTAATTCAAAGCGCAATCGATTGGTCGAGCCGACGGGCGTGACGTTCCCTTCCAATTCAAGGGAGTAGCTGGTCGGTTGCTCCACCATTCCTTCGGGTTGAAATTGCTCGGACAAATTCTTGTTGCCAGACTGCACTCCGACGCTGGCAGCCCAACGGCAAAAACCAATTTTATTTCCGTGATGGTAAATTTCCAGGGATGAGGTGTCGGGCGCGGTTAAAATTTTTTCCAGGACTGTCTCCGCAGAAATGGCGCTGCCGGTTTCTTTTCGCCCCGAGAATTCCGAACGCCAAAGCAAGAAACTCATCGTCAACCAAAACAGCGTGATCAGCAGGAAGAAAAGGCGTGAGAGCATGCTACTGCGATGGAATGTTAAGCGCCTGCCCAACTTTCAATCGGTTCGGATTAACTTTTGAATTTGCCGCCAGAAACGCGTTCAGTTTCACATTATATTTTGCGGCGATGGAGACAATGGTTTCGCCGGATTTTACCACATGGATTCGTGGGCGTTGAGGTGTTTGTGGTGTAGGGGCAGGATTTCGTGATTCGGCAGGTGCGACGCGGGGTTGAGAGGCAGGAGTTGGTTCCGACGCGGTATAAACGGGGGCAAGATTAGCCACGGGCGGCGCAGTTTGGCGGGTGGCGAGTTGCGTTTGCAAAGATTCCAGCTGTCGTTTCAAAAGAAGGTTTTCGGCACTGAGTCGCTCGAGGTCGCGTTGGATTCCCTGGCTCACCGGTGCGAGCACTTCGGTTTTCACGAGGTCCATTTTGCAGGCGCGAATGCGGTCTTTGGCGCGTTCGGCGTAGTCGGAATCGGGACGGAGGCGCAGATGGCGTTCGTAATGATAAATGGCGGCCGCGAAATCTTTGGCTTGCTCTTCGTTGAGCCAGCCGAGTTCAAAATGGGCGGAGGCGGAGCGGGGGTTTGCCTCCAGCGCTTTTTCGAATTCTTCGATGGCGCCCTTGTAATCTTGATTGCTGACGCGGCTGCGCCCGTTCAGATAATGGGGATCTTTTTGTTCATCCAAACTCGTTTCCGGACCGGAATCGCAACCGGCGAAACTGAGCAATAAAATTAAAAGGAGGCAACGCATTGCCTGGAAAATCATGGAGCGAAAAGTAGTTGAACCCATGGTGTTGAGCAAGGAAGCGATTGATTGGAGAAATCAAGTTGCCGGAATAAAGCGTTGAAAAAGCAGCGCGGCAAAAAACAGCGCGACGAAAATGGCGCTGACGAAAAGCGAACCGCCGCCAATGGCCAACCAATCCACCAGTGGAATCCCAGCCAGCAATAGAGAGACGGTGAAACCGATATTGCGCTGCCATGTCCAAAAAGTGTGGCGCAGGCACCAAAGAATCCAAATGGCCAACAGGAATGAAATTACGAAGGCAGCGCGCTGATTTTTTCCATCGTTGACCACGCACGCCAAAACAATGGGCGCACTCAGAAAATAACTGGGCCAATTTTTCAGCGCGCCTCGACTGGTTTCTTTTCGCGCTAAATAACTCAGCCCAACAATGTAGGCGCCCATGGCCATTGCGCTCCAAACCGACAAACCTGTGACTCCATTGTCTGCGGTCGAAGCGGCGACGAGGTAAAGCAACAGTCGGCACCCAGCCATAATTAACGGCGAAATCGAAATGACTTTGTGAATGGCGTCGTAGATCAGGATGCAGAGCAACAGCAAAATGGTAAAAATGGCGGTGGTTCTTCCCATCCAAAATAAAGCGGCACTGCCCATGCCGAGCAGGACAAATCCGCACCACCAGACGTCGTGGGCACTGATGGCGCCGGAGGGAATGGGGCGTTGCCGCCGATGTTGTTGATCGAAACTGGCGTCAAACGCGTCGTTCAAAAACATGCCGCCCGTGTAAAGAAAAGTCGCGCCAAGGCAGAGCCAGAAAAAAATCACCAAACTTCCGCCGCCGCCAATCAGCCAACCCGCTAAACAATTCGACCACACCGTGGGCAAATTGGAAGTTCGTCCGAGAACGAAGAGTGTCCGGAGATAGCTGGGGCGTTGAACTCGGATCATTTTGAAATTAAGAAAACAGGAAAAAAATAAAGCTCCAACATCCAAGTTTAGAAAAAAGAGCTTAAGCTAATTGTCGCAATGTCAGTTGCCGCAAGGTCCATTCGTATTCAGCAACAAGTTGATCGACCACGCTGCGATTTTTCATTTCCTCAGGCATCACTTCCCAGGTGTAAGTTTCCATCTCAAGGTGGGAACAGAGCTTCGGATTTTGCGCGAGAACATCCAAGGTGCCGAGCAAATGGTCGGTCGTATTGTCGAACAAATTTGTTTTCGGACTGTGTAATGGAATGTGGAAATGGATGCGCCACTCCTCGCCTGCTTCCTGCGCGAGCGCGTCGGGCAAATCCTTAAAACGCTGAAAATGTCTTCCGTCAATTCGAGAAACGACTTGATGCAGATAAATGTCGTCGGCAAAAGATTTTAACGCTTCGCGCACTTCCGGAGTGGGCACAACTTTCAAAGCGGAACTTAAATGCAATTTGCTAATTTTAACTTCGTGCTGCTGCAATAATTGAAATGAGGCCGCAGGATTTTCAAATTCAACGGCGAGATGGCAGGTGTCGTAGTTCACGCCCAAATATTCGAACAGTCGCGGATCGCGGTGGTGTTCGGCACGAAGTTGATCAAAAAAATGCACAGTTTCGCTCGTCGTTTCAAAAAGGCCGAGCGGTTCCGGTTCCAAGCCAAGATGCATTTTGCGTCCCGTCTGTTCGCAAAGGCGCGCGATGTGTTCGACGCATTGAAAAATATTTTTGCGAATGACGCGGAGTTGATCAGGCGTCGTAATGAATGCTTTAAACGAACCCGGTAAAGTGCTGACACTGCCTTCCATTCCGCGCGGCACGAGTTGCGAGAGCAAATCGAAAAGTCGGTTCGTGTAGGCGAGCCGTTCGGGCGAAGTCCAGTCCGGAGAATAAACTTTTTCTTTCACCGGCCCGCCGTGAAATCGTCCGAAAGGAAATCCGTTGATGGTAAAAACGTAACAATGATTTGCATCAAGCCAATTGCGAAACGCGGTGAGGGTTTGCGGATTACTGAGTTCAAAAGCCGCCCGGTCACTGAGGCGCAGACCAATCGCATAGGGCTCGTTTGGACAAACACGATCACGCACCGCCAGCGTGTAGGTTTGGAGCGCTTCAAATGTCTGCGCCCAATTTTCGCCACGATGAATGTTCGTGCAGTAGGCGAGGTGAAGTCCGTGCTTGAGTTTCACGGGAGAGTTTTACCGCAGAGACGCGGAGACGCAGAGAAAATAATTCTGAACTCCGCGCCTCCGCGTCTCCGCGTTTAGATTTCGAACTTCGGAGTCTGGCTCAAAAACTTCAGCGGATTTTGATAAACCACTTTGTCCACGAGTTCTGAAGTATGTCCGCGCTTTTTCATTTCTAGCGCAGTGCGTGGAACAGCCAACGGAACACTCACGCCCCAATCACACGCGCTATTCATCCAAACATTTTCATTTCCATAAACTTCCAACATGTCGATGGCGCGCGCCGGGGTGCATTTTGATTCTGGATAAAGTGTCATGCCCGCCCAAAATCCGGCGTCGAGCACGAGTTGGATCGTGTGTTCCTCGACGTGATCGATGATGACGCGTTCGGGACGAATGCGTTTGTCGTTTTTCAAAGCGTCGATAATGAGCCTGGTTCCTTTCAACTTGTCTTCCAGATGCGGCGTGTGGACGAGAATCAGTTGATCGTGCTGCGCGGCGACTTCGATGTGCATTTCTAAAACTTTTAATTCGTTGCGCGAATTTTTGTTTAAACCGATTTCGCCGATGCCAAGGACATTTGGCCGATCAATAAATTTGGGAATGAGGGAAATGACCTCCTGCGCAAGTTTGACGTCTTCGGATTCTTTTGGATTGATGCAGAGCCAGCAGAAATGTGGGATGCCGAATTTTGCAGCGCGTTTCGGTTCGTGTTCAGTAAGTTGGCAAAAATAATCGTAAAATCCATCGGCGGAACTGCGATCAAAGCCCGCCCAAAACGCCGGTTCGCAAACGCACGCGCAACCCGCCATCGCCATATCGACGTAATCATCCGTCGTACGGCTGACCATGTGTCCGTGTGGTTCGATGTATCTCATTTACTTTTTTTCCGGCCACGCGCCGGTGGCCGCCTTCGTCGTCGCTGCCGCAATTGGTTCTTTCGTCAGGTCGCTCAGCGAAAGCAAAACACGTTTCGCACGATCTGCATTTCCTTTTTCCAATTCCATTAACGCTTCGCGAAATGCTTTCATCCGAAAATCTTCTTCGCCATCGGCGCGCTCGACGCGATCCATGAACGCCGCCAAATCAATCACTTTGGCGCGCGCTTCCATGAAGTAGAGGTCAAGAATTTGCTGACGTGTCATATGATTATTTTCGGCAATGTAACTGGTTTTTATTCGGCGGCAATGCTGGTGCATCGTCCTCTTGAAGTTTTTTTGAGGGATTGTGTTTCCGGCGGCGTATTAAGAGCAGTGGAACAACCACTAGAGAGAATAAAAATATGAAAACAAAAATGTTACTCGCAGTGTTAGTTGCCACGGCTCTCACCTCCATCATCAGCGTTCAGGCAGGAGAAAATTTCTTGTCTCCCCGCGCTTCGGAAAATCGGAACAGAATCATTTCGGACAATTCAACCGACGCCGATTTTGTTCATAGCCAGACCGCGACCGGGAACTCGGCTCGTTCCAAGAGTATGGGGCATCCGGTTGTAGCGACTGGCTCGCAGAAAAATGCGGACACATTGGCGATGGATAAAAATTGTCCTCTCTCGCCGAAAGCAAAGGACGGCTCGCTCGCTTGCAAAAAATGCTGTATGACGACAGCGATGAAGTAAGCGTATCAATCGCGATGAAACCTCAATGCGGGTGAGTGGTTTATCCACCACCCGCTTTGCAAAATGAAAAGCAATTTGCCCAACGACGACGAAACGCTCCGCGCCTCACTGCGGGAGTGGAAAGAAAACTCGCCCTTGCCGCCACGATTTCAAGAAGGCGTGTGGCGGCGAATCGAGCGAGCGGAAACGAAAGAAACTGCCCCGCGTTTGAATTTTCTGAAATCCATTGAAATACTTTTCGTCCGCCCTGTCTTCGCGATGTCTTATGTGGCGATTCTCCTGGCGGTAGGAATGGGAGCGGGTTTCTGGCAAGTCGAACGAAAGTCCGCGAAAGTGGAATCGACGCTCGAACGGCTCTACGTCCAATCGGTTGATCCCTACCAAGCACCGCGCCATTAAATGAAACGTTCCTCAATTATTTTGTTGCTTGGTCTGGTCGTCCCCATTGCGGGTTATTCTCTCTTTTATTTTCATGGCACGACG
>JBKJOZ010000279.1:0-6525 GCA_046595315.1 Limisphaerales bacterium | reverse complement strand
CAGCGGAAGCAAATCGGTCGGAAAATGCACGAAGTCCAAAACCGGTTTGAGAATTTTTGTAATGAGGGCGATTCCGCCAGCGCCGCGAAACATTCCAACCGCCGTGAGAATTGTGACCAGAAAAGGAATAATGCGGATGGCGACTTGAAACCCTTCTTTGGCCCCTTCAATAAATTCCTCGTAAACTTTGATTTTTCGTAAAGCGGCATACACGGGGAAAAACGAGAGGAAAAATGGAAGTGCGAGGATGGAAATCGCTTTCACGACATTTTGAAACATTTTCCAAAAACTAAAACCGGTTTGGGATGTGTCAGTGGAAACGGGTGTGGAGGAATTCAGCATCGGTAGATCTGGAAAAATACCTGGAAACTGATTTTGCAAACGAAAATCGGGAAACATCAGCGTCAAAAATAAATAAACAAAGAAGGTCAAAAACAGGGCGAGTAAAATTTTTCCGCGTGGAGAAAGTTTGGCGGGTTCCACAAAAGCTTCGAGCGGGGCTTCAGTTTCTTTGGCGGCTTCTGGATTGGCCGCAGTTTGGATCATCGGTTCTGCTGGTGAAAAGGTGCGAAATTTGCGAAATAATTTTGCGGAAAAAACGCCCATGCTCGCGGCGCAAACTGTCGCGATAAAAGCAGTGCCGACAATTGCAGTGGGGTTGGTCGAACCGGCAACCGCGAGAATTCCGACGGCGGTTGCAGGAATGAGTTGGACGGAAGCGGTGTTGATGGCGAGAAACATGCACATCGCATCAGTCGCGGTGCCTGGATTTGGATTTAATTTTTGAAGATGCGACATGGCGCGCAAGCCGACGGGCGTGGCAGCGTTGCTAAGCCCGAGCATGTTCGCGGCAATATTCATCACCATCGCGCCCATCGCGGGATGTTCGGGAGGAACTTCGGGAAAAAGCCAACGCATGACGGGCCGCATGGCGCGAGCGAGCAAAAGAATGAGGCCGGATTTTTCGGCAAGTCGCATCACGCCAAGCCAGATTGTAAAAATTGCAGAGAGCGGGAGCGCTAGGTTCATCACCGCTTTTTCAGCCGCAGTGAAACCTTCCTTGGTCACTTGATCCAATACTCCGTTGTAGCCGCCGATAAGAACGGCGAGCAATACCAGACTGAGCCAGATGTAATTTAGCATGAGAAATTTTTACGGATCATTGGGCAGAAGCAGAATTTGTATTCAGCAGAGGCAAATGCCAATCAATTTGCAAGGTGCCAAATTCGCTTTCAGGTAGTTGCACGAGAACAGGATTTTTTTTGGAATCCAGCCACGAAATCATATTTTCCAATTGGCTTTTTTCCATCGCGGTGCAACCACTCGTGCCGCTGCCGTCGCCTTTCCAAATGTGGATAAAAATGCAGGAGCCTTCGCCGGGAATTCGCGGATGGGTGTTGTGTTCAACAACGATGCCGATTCGATATTGCTCGCCGATTTCCAACATTTTTTCCGAGCTATTCCAATCAGGATTTAAAATATGCGTTTTATCGACTATTGAATTGTAGCGAGCGGATTTCACGTCATCGACACATTCGAGCGCGCCGGTGACCTGCAAATACGGCAATTTCAAAGATTTCATTTCACTCGCTGGAGCCAAGCCAAATGCGGATGAGAGATGAAAAATTCCAGCGGGGCTCTTGCCGTCTCCCTCAATCTTTTTGGGTCCCGTTGAATTCGTGGGATGCAAGCCCCTGCCCCATGCGAGTCCGCTCCGCCCGACCACAATTTGAATCAGCGAACCAACTTCGCGCCAGTTTTCCTCGGAATTTTTTCGCTCGAATCGTCGTAAAGTTCCAGGAACGGCGTCCCAGTTTTTCGTGGTGACTAAAATTAACTGGCGCGAATTTCCGAGAACATCTTTGCTGGGGCTGGAAGCAGCTTTGGTTTGCGAAAACCCAATGCAACTGGTCAACACGAAGACCATCGTCGCGAGAAGAATTCGGCGCATTGAATTTGCGGCAATTGGATTCATCAGATACGCGCGATGTTGCAAATGTTTCATCTGAAAAACAACTGGAAATCCTGCACGTTGACAAAATGAACGGCACTACCAACTCTTGTTCGTGGTGAAAAAATCCGTTTTAAAAATTTCAAATCTTCGCATTCAACGTGGGGACACCACCATTCTTGACGACGTTTGTTGGCGAATTGAACCCGGTCAGCATTGGGCCATTCTCGGCGCGAATGGCTCTGGAAAAACTTCGTTGCTCAGCGCGCTGACCGGTTATCTCGAACCGACCGCTGGCGAAATTGAAGTGCTCGAAGAGAAATTTGGGGAAACGGAATGGCGCGAATTACGAAAGCGAATTGGTCTGGTGAGTTCATCGATTCGCCAATTGATGCCTGAATCAGAGCCCGCACTCTTCACCGTATTGAGCGGCAAAAATGCGATGATCGATTTCTGGGGAAACGGTTCGCCGGGCGAGCGATTACAAGCGCGAAAAATCCTAAAACAAGTCGAGTGTTTGCATCTCGTGGAACGTCCGTGGCTCTATCTCTCCCAAGGCGAACGACAGCGCGTTTTGATCGGTCGCGCTCTAATGGCCAAGCCGCAGTTGCTCATTCTCGACGAGCCATGCGCCGGACTCGATCCGGTCGCGCGTGAAAATCTTTTGCAATTTCTACAACGCCTCGGTTCGCGCAAAAACTCGCCGACATTGATTCTCGTCACACATCACATCGAGGAAATCATGCCGGTGTTTTCACACGCGCTAATTTTGCAATCGGGACGCGTGATTGCAGCCGGAGAAAAAAAGGAGGTCGTTACTACCTCCGTTTTATCACGCGCGTTTGACGCGAAAATTCAGGTGGCTCAAAAGCAAAATCGCTTCGCGGCAAGAATCAAATCGAAGAGCCGTAGCGTGGTTTAAGGCGAAAGCCGTTCGATCTTCCACAAACCGTCCGCTTTTTTTGTATAACGAAAGCGGTCGTGCAATCGGTTGACGCCCCCTTGCCAAAACTCAATTTTTTCCGGCGCCACCACGTAGCCTCCCCAATTTGGAGGCAAAGGAATCGGTTGACCGGAAAATTTTTGACCCATCTCCCGAAAGTTTTTTTCCAGCAGCTCGCGATTTTCTACAACGGACGACTGCTGAGAAGCCCACGCGCCAAGTTGGCTGCCCACCGGACGGGCTTTGAAATAAGAGTCAGATTCAGAAGCGGGAATTTTCTGCGCTGCACCGCTGATGCAAACCTGTCGCTCCAGTTCTTTCCACAAAAACAGGAGCGCGACGTTTGAATTTTCAGCGATATCACGTCCCTTCCGGCTCTCGTAGTTGGTGCAAAAAATAAATCCGCGCTCATCGACCACTTTAAGTAAAACGGTGCGCGCCGAGGGTTGTCCCAATTTATTGACGGTCGCCAGAGACATCGCTGTCGGTTCCGGCACTTCAGCGTTCACCGCCTGTTGAAACCAATTTTGAAATTGCAGGATCGGATTTTCAGTGAGGTCGCGGCGACGCAAACCGGCCAACGTGTATTCCTTTCTAAAATCCGTGAGCGTCATATTTGGAATCAATTTAACAAAACGCGTCTCACTTTCCCCCGGCCCACTTCGGCTGCTGGTTTAAATGATAAAGCATCTCCCCTGCTTTCCTAACGAGCAGGACACCTTCATCCTCGCGATTGGCAAATTCCTCGATGTGAATGCTGCTGGGATCGCGATAGCCAAGATTAATTTTTCGGCAAACGGATTCGGGAATTTGCGTCGCGAGCGTCACTTGGGCGCGGCATTTTTCCACGCCATTTTCAAAAGTGCCAATACCGCGAACGTGAGTGGAATGTGCAATGACGCCCCATGGATAATTTTTAAATTTATCCCATTGTTTCAAAAAATAATCCCGGCAGTGGTAGCCAATTTCCAGAATCGTTTCGTTGTGGGTGACGCAAACTTCGGAAACGTGCGGCGCATAAATAATCAGTTCGCCGCCATCAGCCAACACCGGTTCCAATTTATACATGCATTTTCCAGCGGTCCAAATTTCATCATACATTTTTGGCGCGCAGGAGAGAATTGTGTCAAACGGTTTATCTTTGTAAGTAATGTGTCGTTGACGCGAAAGTTCGCTTGCTTGATCCCAAGCCGATTCCGGCGAACCGGCAAAAACTCCGGCAAGATCTTTTCCATCCACGACCAGCGCGAAGCAAATTTTCGGCACGCTCACCATCGAACCCGCTTTGTCCACGACCGCGCGAACCGGCGTCCATTTATTGCCGATGATCATTGGATTGGTAACCACCGCACCGAGCCAATGAAAAAAATTCAAAATCTCCGGCCCACTGATTCCTGGGAAAAGATATTTGTTGCCGCCGGAAAACCCGACGACTTCATGTGGAAACACCGGCCCAACGATGATCAGTTGATCGTAATCGTAAACGAGTTTGTTAATCTCGACCGGAACATCCATCGCGAACAAACCGCCGGAAAGTTTTGAAATTTCGTCGGCAGAAATGGTGCCGATATTCCGCAGCGCTTCAGGATTGTCCCAGGCGTGATTGAAGAAACGGACTTTCCGGTATTTCTCACGACGCTCAGATTCAGAAATTTCCAGGCGTTCGCAAATCGCCGCTTCGCTCATGGCCTGATGCGTGCCCAGCGCAATCAGCACATCTAAATTTTTTGTCACCTCGCCGATC
This sequence comes from Limisphaerales bacterium, assembly GCA_046595315.1. Lineage (GTDB taxonomy): Bacteria > Verrucomicrobiota > Verrucomicrobiia > Limisphaerales > CANJXF01 > CANJXF01. The sequence goes on along the minus strand of JBKJOZ010000279.1, from coordinate 1,887 downwards.
TGCTCGAACAAAGTTTGAAACATTAAACCAATCGGTGCCGTGCGCGTGCCGTCGGGAACAATGAGAAGAATTTTTTTGTCGCGATAATCTTTGGACGGACAAGCCGCCGCGACGATTTCGCTAACTTTTTGCGGTGAAACAATGTTCATCAGATTTAATTAACCACCAACTTACCCAGACACAAAGTTAGAAATCTTTGTGCCTTTGCCTTGTTATCAAATCGTTTGGCTCAAAAACCCGCCATCCACGCGAATGTCTGTGCCAGTGACGAATCCACTAGCTTTGGCGCTCGCTAAAAAAATTACGGCGCCAATCAGTTCTTCAGAAGTTCCGAAACGGTTCATGGGGGTATGGTTTAAAATCGAAGCGGCGCGAGCCGTGGGCGTGCCGTCATCGTTAAAAAGCAATTTTCGATTTTGTTCCGCTGGGAAAAATCCGGGCGTGATGGAATTCACCCGCACATTTTTCGTCGCCCACTCTCGCGCTAAAAATTGGCTCAAGCTGATGACGGCTGATTTCGATGCTGAGTAAGCCACTACCCGCGACAGAGGAATGTGTCCGGTGACGCTGGCGATATTGATGATGCTTCCTTTGCCGCGCGACACCATGCCCGGCCCAAATTCCTGGCAGGGCAACAAAACTCCACCGACAAGGTTCATATCGAAATTCGCGCGCCAATCTTCGAGTGCGATCTCTTCAAATTTTCTTTCACCCGCCACTGTCACTTTTGGGTCATTGCCCCCGGCTGCATTCACGAGAATCGTCGTCGCGCCAAACGCTTTTTCAATTTGCTCACGCGCTTTTTTCAAACTCTCACGCGAGATTGCATCTGCGGAAAAAAATTCAGCGTGACCGCCAGCGTCGCGAATTTTCTTCACGCGTTCCTGACCACGGTCGGCATTGCGTCCCAACACAGCGATGCTTGCGCCCGCGCTCGCCAGGCCTTCAGCCAATGCACCGCCCAGCACGCCTGTTCCACCGATCACGACGGCGACTTCACCTTTCAAATCAAATAAATTCATTTCTGAAAATTTTGATGAGGAACTGAGGAACTCAAGGAAAAAAGCAATAATTCCCTGCTGGATACGGTCACTGGCTTGATTTAGCGTCTCGGCATGGAGGCGTTACCCAGACCGGAAATAATTTTCACACACGAAAGCGATCTCGACGGATTCGTTTCAGGAACTCTCCTGCAACGCCTCGCCAAAAAACTTTTTGGTTTTGAACCGCGATTGGAAGCGCATCATTACAATAGCTGGAAAGTTCGTGAGCTTCGTGAAACTTCCGCGTGGGTTTGTGATTTCACTTTTGAACCCCGCACCGACAAATCGAACTGGTTGGTAATCGATCATCACGCCACCGAAACCGTTCCAAAAAATGCGCGATTGATTCATGATGCGACGAAGTCAGCGAGTTTGCTTTGTTACGAATTGTGCAAAGAGAACGGACTCAGCTCACCCGAGTTGGATCGGTTGGTTCACTTAAGCAACGTCGCCGATTTATTTTTGGAAGATGAAGCGGACTTCGTCATCGCCAATGACTACGCGAACCTCGTGAAGACGTATGGCTTTTGGAATTTGCACGCGCTGATCAACGGCAATTTAGAAAGTTTGCTCGATCATCCATTGCTTGAAGTCATGGCGGTAAAACGGCGCATCGAAGATCCCCTTGGATTGGCGTGGAGCAAAAACAACGTTCAGCAAATCAGTCCTATCCTTGGTTTCGTGGAGACGGTTTTGGGAAACACAAATTTAATTGTGCATCAAATGTTAGAGCAGAAATCGACTCCGTATGTGGTGTTGATGACGTTGTTTCGCAAAGCAAACGGAACGGTGGTGGCAAGTTTTCGGAGCAAAAATGACGAGGCATTGCCAATCGCGGTGAAGT
>JBKJOZ010000062.1:0-6688 GCA_046595315.1 Limisphaerales bacterium | reverse complement strand
TTTTCTTTCGCTTTCGCGCGTTCAACGAAGAAGCGTTGCGCGCGCCGGGACCGATGTTGCTCACGCCCAATCACGTCTCGTGGTTCGATTGGTTGTTCCTCGCCGTTTGCCTCGATGACAAATGGCGCTTCGTCACTTCAAGCCACACGGCGGAGACGAGCTGGCTGCATCGAAAATTGATGATCAACCGTTACACTTTTCCCGTCGAAACCACGTCGCCTTATGCGGTGAAACGGATGGCGGAATATTTGCAAGGTGGCGGTAAACTCGTTTTGTTTCCAGAAGGCCGGCTCTCGCAAACGGGCAGTTTGATGAAGCTGTTCGATGGCACCGGTTTTCTCCTCTACAAAACCAATGCGAAAGTGGTGACCTGTTTTTTGCGCGACGCGTATCGCCTTCCGCTTTCGCCGCAGCCGGGATGGAAAAAATTATTTCCGAAAATTAGCGCCCATTTCAGCGACGTTCTCACTCCGCCAAAACCGGAAAATGTCAGCACGACTCAAGCGCGACAAAAATTAACCAATTGGCTGCGCGACAAATTGGTCGAGCAACAATTTTGGACCGAGATGGAATTTGCGCCGACGAATGTGCTGAGCGCAGTTGCGGCCACGGCGCAACTTCGTCCGAAGTTTGTCGTTCTCGAAGATGTGACGCGGCAAAAATTAACTTACCGAAAACTGATGGCTGGCGTGGATTTGTTCGCGCAGCAATGGCGTCGTCTTTTAGGCAGCGAAAAACGGGTTGGAGTTTTGCTTCCGAATGTGAATGCGATGCCGGTCACGTTGCTCAGTTTATGGGCGGCGGGAAAAGTGCCGGCGATTTTAAATTATTCCACTGGCCCAGCGACGATGCTGAGTTGCGTTCAACTTGCCGGATTAAAACAAATCATCACCTCGCGAACGTTCGTCGAAAAAGCCAAACTGAATCTCCAACCGCTTATTGACGCTGGCATCCAGTTGATTTTTCTTGAGGAAATTCGATTAAAAATTTCGCAAGCCGCAAAGGTTTCCGCACTTTTACGAGCAACCTTCACGTCGCAATTCCGCAATTCGAATTTGCAACCCGACGAGACGGCCGTGGTTCTTTTCACCAGTGGTTCCGAGGGGATTCCGAAAGGCGTCGAACTGACACACCGAAACCTACTCGCAAACCTTCGCCAAATGCTTTCGGTCACCGATCTGGTGGACAACGACCGGTTTTTCAACGCGCTTCCGATTTTTCATAGTTTCGGGCTGACCGTTGGAACACTGCTTCCGCTCGTGCGCGGACTTTACGTTTTTATTTATCCATCGCCGCTGCACTACCGCGTCGTGCCAACGGTTTTCTACGACTTGAATTGCACCGTCATGTTCGGCACGAATACTTTTCTCAACGGCTACGCGCGCAAAGCTCACGCTTACGATTTTCGGTCATTGCGCTATTTATTTGCCGCTGCGGAAAAATTGCAGGAAGCCACCGCGAACACCTGGGCGCGGCGATTCGGTGTTCGCATTCTCGAAGGTTACGGCGCGACGGAATGTAGTCCATGCGTCACGGTCAACACGTTGCTCACGCCGTCGCACGGCTCGGCGGGCAGATTTGTTCCGGGGATGGAATATCGATTGGAAAAAGTCGAAGGCGTGGAAACGGGCGGACGACTTTTTGTGCGCGGACCGAATGTGATGCGCGGCTATTTGAATTCGGACGCGAACGAAAAATTCCAAGCGCTCGGCGGCTGGTATGACACCGGCGACATCGTGAGCGTCGATGAAAATGGTTTTGTGCAAATTCTTGGACGCTTGAAACGCTTTGCCAAAGTCAGCGGTGAAATGGTCAGTCTGACTGCGGTCGAGGACGCGTTGGCAGGCGCGTTTCCGCACTATGGATTGCGTTGTCAGGTCGCCGTGATTTCACGAATTGACGAAGACAAAGGCGAAGCACTCATTGCTGTAACCAACGAACCTAAATTACAGATCGAAGAAATTCGCGCCGCCATCAAAACCAAAGGGCTGACCAATCTTTGCGTGCCACGCGAAATTAAAATTGTTCGAGAGATTCCAAAATTGGGAACCGGCAAAGTGAATCATCGCGAGTTGCAGAAGATGCTTTCCGCAGCATGAGCGAGGAACTGCGAATCAGAATCCAAGACGGTGACGGGCCGACGTTAATTTATTTGCCGGGCACACATGGCGATTGGACTTTGAACACGGGATTTCGGCGCGAGATCAAGGGTCGCGCGCGTCTTGTGGAATTTACTTTTCCGCGCACGACGGAGTGGGCGCTCGCCGATTACGCAAACGCGATTGAGCAAAAATTATTGGAACATAAAATTGAGCGCGGCTGGATTTTGGCGGAATCGTTTGCTTCACAAGTTGCTTGGGCGTGGGTCGCGCAAAACTCAAAAAAATTTCAAATTGAGGGAATTATTTTGGCAGGCGGCTTTGTGCGGCATCCGGTTATTCCGGCGGTGCATTTTGCGAAATTTCTAACGCGCCACATGCCGCTATCGCTCCTGAAAATCATGTTGTGGTTTTACACGGTTTACGCCCGTGCGCGTGAAAGTGATTCTCCAGAAGGCCGAGCGGCGCTGGAAGAATTTGTAAATCGTCGCACCAAAGAAGATTTGTTGGCCGCCGCGCATCGTCTGGTATTGATTGCGCAAAACGATCCGCGTTCCATCGCACGCGCCACGACTATTCCAGTTTTCTATCTGACCGGCTTATTTGATCCCATTGTTCCGTGGCCTTTGGTTCAGCCGTGGCTCAGGAAGAATTGCGCGGGCTTTCGCGGTTACAAAATTATTTTCACTTCTGACCACCATGTCTTGGGCGCGACTGAGAAATCTGCGAAACAAATTGGCGAATGGACAAGGGAATCAAGTAAAGGGTAATTAGGGCATTCACCTTGTCACGTTTCGCGCTAAAATGTTGCCTAAAATACGGGGCACGATTAGTCTTACAATTAGTAATTCCAACAGATTATGAAAAAACTTATCACCGTCGTCTTCACCCTTAGTTCGATTTTTGCTCAGACTTTAACAATGTCCGCAGCCGACATTCGCGACGGCTTGGTTTCGTTTTGGCCCTTTGAAACGATAAATGGCGCCACCACGCCGGATTTGGCTTACACCAACAATCTCAATTTGGTTAATGCGCCGACGCTGGTTGCGGGTACGAATGGACAGGCCTTTTCGTTTAATTCGGCAAGCCTTCAATATCTGACCATGAGCCACACGACCAATAACGCCATCAACGGCCTGCCGATTATGGCCAGTGGACGTTACACAGTTGCCATGTGGGTCAAAGCACCACCGGCTCAGGGAAATCGTTATTTGTTTTCAGAATCGCAATCCACTTCTACGGGTGGTCCGCTGCTCTTGCTGCAAACGATAAATACGACTGGCAGTTTCACTAATAAATTAAATATTTTTCTGCGGAACTCTGCCGGAACAGCCTTGGTCAATAATCTCAAATCCGGCAGCGTCGTTTTTGATAATACCTGGCATCACATTGCGTGGGTGGATGACTTGGGCAACGCGAAACTTTATGTCGATGGCGAGTTAGATCCTACTAACTTCACTTATACTGCTACGGCTGGATCTTTTGCTATCGACACCACCAGCATCGGCGCTTTGGTTCGTGCGAGCGTCAGTGGCCACTTTACCGGTGTGATCGACGAAGTTGCCTTATGGGAACGCGCTTTAACGCAGGCCGAAGTTCGGCAGATCAGGACCAATGGGATTGCCACACCGATTCCACAAACGCTACCCATTTTTGCCCAGCAACCTCTTGGAAGTACCAACGCGATGGGTGATCGCGTGACCTTTTCTGCCAGCGCAATTGGAACACATCCAATGACATATCAGTGGTTTAAAGATGGTGCGCCCATCGCCAATGCCACGAATATCACTTTGATCCTGACTGATTTAACGACCAGCACGACCAATATTTATCGCGTCGATGCAACCAATCCGCTTGGAACAACTCCAAGTGCCAACGCGACCTTGGTTGTCTTGCCTGATCCTGTTTCCAACATTCCGAGCAGTTTGCTTTCTTACTGGCCGTTCAACACGGTGGATGCAAACACCAACACTCCCGACCTCTACAGCCATAACGACATGAAGTTAAATTTGATGGATGCAAACAACCTTGGCAGTGGCCAGTTTGGGAATGCGCTTTCGTTCACTAACTCGTATGTCAATCGCGTAGGAGGTTTCCCAGTTTTCAACAATACCAACTATAGCATCTCGCTTTGGGTCAATGGCGCGGCTAACCAAACCAACAAACAAATTTACGCGGAAGGAAATAACACCAACACCGGCATTTTCTTTTTCTTGGGCACGGACGCTCTCGGGACAAGCGGTTTAGTAAATATGAAAGCGAGCACCGGGTTGGTTGACAGAAAATCCACGCGGGTGGCTTTCGACGGCTTGTGGCATCATCTGGTTTGGGTGGATGAAAACGGCAAGGGCAAACTCTATGTGGATGGGGTGTTGGACGAAACGGATTACACCTATACCCGCTCCACTTTGGCATTGAACAATACTGCGGTAGGCGGGCTTTTGAGGAGCACCGCTGCCAATTTTTTCACCGGCAGCGTGGATGAAGTGGCGGTTTGGAATCGTCGCTTAACTTACACCGAAATTCTGGAGATAAAAAATCTCGGAGTTCCAGCGCCGGTTGGAGCGATTCCACCTAGCATTAGCTCCCAACCAGTCAGCCAAACGAACAATGTTTTCACAGGCGACACCGTAAATTTTTCCGCGCAGGCGACGGGAACTTCTCCTCTCAGTTACCGTTGGAGCAAAAACGGTTTACCTATTGACGGCACCATTAATCCCAGCGCTCTCACCAATGTTTTGACTCTCTCAAACGTGCAGGCGAGCGATTCCGCAAATTATTTCCTGACCGTGACTAATGAGGCTGGAACGACGAACAGCATTACAGTTCAACTAGTGGTCACCTCTTACACGCCGACAACCAATGGCACGGTTTTAAATTTGGATTTTGAACGGACTGACACGCCTAACACGCAGCCGGGATTTTCACGGATGACACTGGGGCTCAATCCAACAAATTTTAATGGGGTCAATATCACCCTTTCAACAATCGGCTCGACTACTTTAGGCGAGCGGCTTCGTAGTTCGGCGGTCAATAACCCGCCCAATTTTACCCAAGCTCAACTGTACAATGATTTTATCTTTTCCAGCAGTGCTACCGATAACACCGGCATGAAGATTCTGATCGAACGCTTAGCTCCGAACACCCAATACGGTTTAACCGTCTGGTCTTGGGACGACTTGAACAATACAGGTAGCCGAGTATCCGATTGGATTGAAACTGCCTCCGGTTCGTCGGCTGTCATTCACACTGGCTATACATTTGATGGGTCATTCAATCCCACCCACGATTTTACCAACACTTTCGGCGCGTTACTCACGTCGAGCGCCACCGGAAAATTACAAATTGAGGGACGAAAAAAACCCGGCGCTGGAATCAGTGTTTTCGTGAATGGACTTCGGCTGGTAGCCAATCCGATCATGAAGGTTAACAAAGCAGAAATAATCAATGGAAACGTGCGATTGACCATTGAAACCCAATATCCGAACCAGCCCATCACGATTCAGGAAAAAATAGATTTAGGTTCAGGAACATGGTCCACACCAGTCATCGGTGGAGTGATTCAAACGGATGGACCAATCGTGATCGCTGAATTTCCAGCCAGCGCAAGCCAAACGTTTTATCGCGTGACCAGCCCTTAAAAAGGAGGACGTATGAATCAAATTCGATTTTCAAAAACGAGCCGACCAAGCCGCGCTTTTACCTTGATCGAATTGTTAGTAGTGATTGCCATCATCGCGATTCTGGCCGGATTGCTTTTGCCGGCGTTGGCCAGTGCTAAGGAAAAAGGTTTGCGAGCCAAGTGCATAAGCAATTTGCGGCAAATGGGAATTGGCGTAACAATCTATGCGGACGACAACAAGGGAATCCTTTTGGAAGCACGGCAGAATGCCATTCAGATCGCCTTGAATCCTCCGCAAGCAGATGCAGCTAATCAGCTTGGTTTAATCATCCGCCCAAATACTCCTGGAATATGGACATGTCCAAAGCGGCCCGCTATGCCGGTGTATGAAACCGCATTCACCCAATGGGTGATTGGCTATCAATACTATGGAGGCATTACTAACTGGCAAAGTGGCGTGGGTCCCACTCCAACCCGTAGTCCAGTCAAGAGTTCCACGGCTAAAGGAACGTGGTGTTTGGCGGCTGATATGAATTTGAAAGCAGTTCCGGGAGGTAAGTGGGGGGACGATCCAGATCCTACCCGAAAAATTTGGGCAAACATTCCGGCACACGCGAAAAAGAACCTAGTGCCCTATGGCGGAAACGAGCTTTTCATGGACGGATCATCACGATGGATTCGGTTTGAAAAAATGTACTATTTGCATTCATTCAACAATCGCCGCGCTTATTTTTTTCAAGAAGACGTGGGAGCTCTCACTAATCAGATCCAAAATCTGACACCAAATTTTTATAGCGACTTGTGAGCCTGTGAGGCCTGCTTTTCGCTATCTCGCCGGTCGTTCTCTCTGGAGTTCGCAGGCGTTCCTGATTTTGTTTCAGGTTCTGGAAGCGAGTTCTTTCAGAGCATCTTTGAAAAATGGAAATCGAAACTGAAAACCCGATTGCAGCAGCGACCCGGGAATGAC
>JBKJOZ010000169.1:0-2692 GCA_046595315.1 Limisphaerales bacterium | reverse complement strand
CGCTTCGGTTTGACTGACGAAATTTTGTGTTCGTTCCTGATGCGCGAGTTCCAAGTTGTCGCGTCTGCGCCGATGCTGCTGTTCGTTGCGGGAAAAAATCCGAGCGTGCTTTTTTTCGATTTGTTCGGGCGACGACCCTCTGGCCAACGCGGCATTTTCCAAGGTTAATTTCCATTCGTTTTCGACCCATTGCTGACGCGCTTTGAATTCGTTTTCGACTCGTTCAATTTCTCGGGCGTAACGCGAATCCGTTTTCGCCGAGCAGATTTCGCTCAATCGTCGCGCTTTCACCAGCGCCTCGGCAATTTTTGCGGCTAACGGTTCCGCTTGTCGTTTAGCGATAAAATGGAGGATGAATCCAACGACGAAAACAGCCGCAACGGAAATGCCGGCATTGCGATAAGAAAATGAATTGATGCGAAATTGATGGAGCAGTGGAACCAAAGGAATCTGGCAAAGATTCAACAGTGATAATGCGATGCGATGCCGGAAAATTTTCGGCAAAAATAATTTATTGAACTGATTTAGGTCGGCCTGAACTTGGTTTAACAACGCATCGAGTTCAGCGATGAGTTCATATTCATCCTTGGCGCGATCCGATTCAGAAAGTTCCTGCGGTTGCGAAAGCAAATGCGCAAATTTGCCAAACCCACGGAAGGCAATGCGCGCGATTTTTTCCAAACGCGTGAAAACTTCCTGTTCCTGTCCGAGGCTGGACTTGAATTCGACGATTATTTTTTCGGCAGTGGCGCGACCCGTTTCGTGGTTGCGATGCATCTGCATCGTCTCGGTTTGAATCTGATGTTTGCGTCGGCCTTCTTTGCCTCCGATAATTATTTCCGACTGCTTTTTACTGGCTTTGTGCGCCTGGACAATTCGGATTTTACGCGCTTTGTATTTTGATTCGACTGCCTCAAGCGCTTCCTGAAATTTTGTTTTTTCCTCGGCGTTCGCTTCCGTCAATCGCGTGGCCAATTGTTCAATGGCTTTATCGCGGCGTTGCTGTTCGGCGGAGATTTTCGCGGCGAACTCGCGATTGAGTTTTTCCTCGCGGGCGGTGAACTCGGCGACAGTTCCGCGAAGATTTTCGAGAAGCTCCAACGTTTGATTGACCCCAAAATGGCTACTCACATTCAGTCCTGATTTTGTTGAGAAGTTTATCCAATTGATCCATCACGGCAATTGCCGTGTCCACACCGTCGAAAAGTTCTTCCAAATATTTCCGTTCAAATTCCTGGCTCTTGGAATCTTTCCAATATTCCTGAGTCTGTTGCCAGTCACGCGACAATTCTTTCGTGATGGCGGTGAGTTGGCTTTTGTTGGCGCTTAAACTCATGATTTGTTTTCTGCGCTTGGAGTGGAGTCGTCCACCTCTTGCACCGAATTTTCGGGAGCGCGGATTACGCTGCGATATTCATCCAACGTGGTGACCGCCTCGCGCAAATACGAAATCGCTTGCGGCAAATTACTCACCAAAACGGTTTGTAATTTTTCCAGTTGCCGCGCCAAAGGTTCGACTTCACTGGAGAATTGACGATTCCATTTTTTCACGGTGCGCAATTTTTCTTCAGCTTGATCGAAGGCTCGTTTCGCTTTTTGCACCGCCATGCGTTCGGCGGAAGAGACTTCGCGCAATGCGGAAAGTTCCGCACTGAAAACCGCTTGCTGCGCGTCTTGTAGTTTTTGCGCGCAGCGACGGACTTCTTTTTCCCAAAAAATGCGGCGATCCGTTTCCAGCCAGACGCGGGTGCGAATCACGTTGTCGCTGACTTCTTCCAGAGTTGGTCGCGCTTTGCTGAGATAAATAATCAGGTTCGTCCGAAAAGATTCGAGCGCTTCGACGGAAGTAACATTGGCACGAATCGGCATGAGCTAATGTTGGTTCAAATATTCCTCGATGCGTTGGGCTTTGCGCATGAGATAGGGCGTGTGTTGATTGGAAATCTCCACAAATTTTTTGAACGCTTTCATCGTTTGTTTAAATTCGTCCGAGAATTTCGTGTGCTCCTGATCTTGCCAGGTGTCGCCGAGTGAAACAAAGCGCGCCTGGAGCAAGGAGAGTTTCGTCTGGAGATCGGCGTTGAAGCGTTTCAATTCTTCGGCGAAGCGCCTGACTTCTTCGGGATCAATAATCGCCTGTGGCATGAAAACAAATTACACCGTGTGGCCAGTTGCAGGCAAACGTCGAATCCTGTTTTTCTCCAGCAACTTTGCAGCGAACGCATTGTTTGCGTCAGCGCGACGATTTGATTTCTTCCAATTTAACCTGACGCGCTATTTGCACTTCTGCTTTTACTTCGGCGAGATCGTGTTGAAAAGCGGGGCTTGCCAGAAGTTCGCGAAAAATTGCCTGACCTAGCACCCGCCCGGCATAAATATCGGTGGGAAAATGTTTGCCGATGATCACACGATCCCACCCGATGCTTCGGCCAATTTGCAAAATCGCATCGCGTTTTTCGGGAAACAATTCGGCGAGAAACAAGGACTGCACCGTGCCGACGCTCGAGTGCCCGCTAGGATAACCAAAACTGGGTTCCGGTTTTCCGAGCCACAAATTTGTATCTACTTGGTAAGGGCGTTGTCGTTTCCAATGATTTTTTGGTTCATCAATGGCGGCTTTAATTTCCGGTTTAAAGTTTTGATAAAACAATTCCATCTTCGGAAATTTGCCGGGCTGGAAAAAAGATCCGAT
>JBKJOZ010000404.1:0-3834 GCA_046595315.1 Limisphaerales bacterium | reverse complement strand
CGATGATTGGGAATGGGGCGTCACACTCATGGCGCACCAAATTGATGCGTTGAAAGACATCGTCTATGAAATGCGCTTTGATGAAGTAACAGCACGATTCGGCGAATTTGGCCCGTTTTACGTCAACATGCGCTTATCGCCTGCCGATTTGTTCGCCCATCTGCATTTGTGAGTTTAAAAAAGGCGCTTGTAGCGCGGTCAAAAAGTCGCAAGGTAGCGCGCAATTCATAACGAGTGGCGGCGGCTATGTTCAAATCGCTCCAGAGGGCGGGGCGTCGGTTTTAAATTTAACTTGTTAAACGTCGCTGCCAAATTCGCACGTTGTCGGTCACTTTCAGCAACCAGCTTTTCTTTGGCCGAAAGTTTTATCGGCGGCACCTCTGGGTCAAAACGCGACCCATGACGTTTGGAATAAACTTGTGTGAATTCCGCTCCAAAAAAAAGTATTTGCGCTGAGTAATAAACCCACAGGAGCATGATGACCAGCGACCCGGCGGCGCCATAGGCAGAGGCCGAAGCCGCTTTTCCGAGGTAAAGCCCCAACCCGATTTTCCCCACGACAAAAAGGGCGGCCGTTAGTGCGGCACCAATCCAAACGTCGCGCCACGCAACTTTTACGTCTGGCAAAAATTTAAACAGCAGGGCGAAAAGCAACGTTACTACGCCGAAAGAAACCACCAGTGCCGCTGATTGCATGATGACGTCCAAACCCGGAATTGAGCCTTTGACCAACTCTCCCACAATCGCGACGCCCGCTTCCAGCACCAGTGAAACCAGCAGCAGAAACCCGAGTCCCAGCACCATGCTGAAAGAGAGAAAGTATTTTTTCAGAAACGCCATTATGCCTCCCTTGGCTGAAGTTTCGTCCACGTTCCAAATCGTGTTAAGCGCATCTTTTAATTGGATGAAAACACCCGCTGCGCCGAAAATCAGTGTCGCAAAACCAAGGGTGGTTGCTAGCGCACTTTGCGCCGGTTTTTGCGCCGCCTTGATCATGGATTGAACTGCTTCCGCGCCCGAGTCGCCCATCAAACTTCTCACTTGTGTGATCACCTGGGTTTGCGCATCAGCGAAAAGAATTCCCGCGATAGTGATGGCGATGATGAGCAGAGGAGCGATAGAAAAAACCGTGTAATAGGCCAGCGCCGCGCCGAGGCGCGGCGCTTTGTCTTCCGCCCATTCGCCCGCAGTTTCTTTCAATAACGGAATTATATCTTTAAAGCGGATGCCTTTGTTCATGGGAATCTCCTGCCACAAATGAATGCTGGTTTCGTTGCAGTTTCAATCCGGCGCGAGCCTGATTTTGTGTCCCACGAAGTCCTGACGCCAGTTTCCGACCTCAAAAATCACGAACGATTCAGCGCGCTCAAGATTGCTTTGATTGAAGCCAATTCGATATTCGTGTCCACGCCTGCGCCCCAGCGAGTTTTTCCATCCGCCAACTTTATTTGTATGTAAGAGATTGCCGCCGCCTCTTCGCTCGCGCTTAAAGCGTGTTCGCTGTAATTGCTGATTTCAAAACGTGATAGGCCGATTTGGCTGAACCCATGAACCAGTGCGGCTAATGGACCGTTCCCTTCGCCGGAAAATTCAACCGACTGGCCATCACGCAATAACTTCGCGCGGCAACGAACTTTTCCGTCGCGACTTTCGGTTTCAAAACTTTGCAATTGCCACGGTTGATTACGCTCAACGTATTCGCGCCAGAACATGGCTTTTAATTCCGCGCCGCTAACTTCGCGTCCCAGACGATCCACTTCATCGTTGGCGATCGGCCCGAATTCACGTTGCATATCTTTTGGCAACGCAATTCCAAATTCGCTTTCCAGCAAGTAGGCAACGCCGCCTTTTCCGCTTTGCGAATTGACGCGGATGACTTCGCGGTATTCGCGCCCAATGTCTGCTGGATCAATCGACAGATACGGCACGTCCCAAGTTTTTTGCGCGCCGCCCTCCCATTCCGCGAGACCTTTTTTAATCGCGTCCTGATGCGAGCCGCTGAACGCGGTGAAGACCAATTCGCCCGCGTAAGACTGGCGCGGCGGCACGGTCATGCCGGTGCAACGTTCGTAAACTTCGATGAGTGAATTGAGATTTGAAAAATCTAAATTCGGATTAATCCCGTGCTGATAAAGATTCATCGCCACCGTGACGACATCGAGATTTCCGGTGCGTTCACCGTTGCCGAAAAGTGTTCCCTCGACGCGATCTGCACCCGCGAGCAACCCAAGTTCCGTCGCCGCCACGCCGGTGCTGCGGTCGTTGTGGGTGTGCAAACTGATCACGAGCGATTCGCGATTTTTCAGATTGCGACACATCCATTCAATTTGATCGGCGTACACATTGGGCATGGCGACCTCAACCGTGTCCGGCAGATTCAAAATCATTTTGCGCTCGGGGGTCGGCTGCCAAACGTTCATGACGGCTTCGGAAATTTCCTTGGCAAATTCGTGTTCCGTCGCGCTGAAACTTTCCGGCGAATACTGAAGCGCGACTTCCGTTCCCTTGAGCCGCGGCAAACGGTCTTTGATCCACTGCGCGCCTTGCACCGCGACTTGAATAATTTCTGACTTCGACTTGCCAAAGACGACACGGCGTTGCGCGGGCGAAGTGGAATTATAGAGGTGAATGATCGCTTTCTTCGCACCCACGAGCGATTCCACCGTCTTTTCAATCAGATCTTCTCGCGCTTGCACGAGCACCTGCAACCAGACGTCGTCCGGTGCGCGATTTTCTTCAATGAGTCGGCGATTAAAATTAAATTCCGTGTTCGACGCGGAGGGAAAACCGACTTCGATCTCCTTGAATCCGCATTTCACCAAAGTTTGGAACAATTCAAGTTTCTGCGAAACGTTCATCGGCACGGCGAGCGCCTGATTGCCATCCCGCAAATCAACGCTGCACCAACGCGGCGCGTGGCTGAGGACGCGATTGGGCCATTGCCGGTCAGGTAAAGTGACGGGCGGAAACGCGCGATATTTTTTAGACGGATCTTTTAACATATTCTCTTTCGTTGCGGCGCTGGTGTGGTTGTTTGCCAAAACAAAAACCCCACCGCCATTTCAGCAGTGGGGTTTCAAAATTATCTAGGAACGAATTAAAACCCAACCGCCACGCCGCGAAGCGACGCGTTTAGCACCAGTCGAAGGTTTAAAATGTCATTCACGACAAAACTACTAACGGCTCTCGATAACCGGGTCAACCGGTTATTTTTTCGAGCGTAAAATTTAATCTGCTTTGCCGGTCACGCCGTTGATAAATAAATCAACCTATTCACCCCTGCGCATCAAACGCTCTTGTCTGATTTTTTTTGGGGCTGGGTCAGGTTTGTTTTCTAATTGAAGTGGCTCGCTGATCGTCACTCCCGACTTGGTCTCGAGTTTACTATCGCGTGCTGTCACGTCGTTCACTTTGTAAATTGCGCCCGTTCGTTGTCCGGCACGATTGGTTGTAAATGGATCATCGAAATGGCGGAAGAAAATTTGCATCTCTTCATAATTAAACGGACGCGCACCGCGCCGGCCAAACACGACGGTTTGATTTCCGGTTTCGTCCACTACGCGGTCACGATCGAGTCCGCGCGATACGGCGACTGCTGGCCCGTGCGTTTTGTAACTGGCGATGAGCTTCGGATTAGGTCGCGGGCTGAATCCCATGTGGCCGGGAACGTTCTCCGGCGAAATCAATTGGAGCACGCGCAAACCATTTTTGCCATCAGCGACGAGCGCGAACATCGAGGCGTTCACCGCGCCAATCTGCACGGCGCAAGTGTCGTTGAGCGCGCCATCGGCGTTAAACATTTCAACAAGTTTCGGCTTCTCAGGATTCTCAATG
>JBKJOZ010000324.1:0-3865 GCA_046595315.1 Limisphaerales bacterium | reverse complement strand
CAGGCGATTCCCATTTCGATGAGTGGTTTTTCCGGCACGGCCCAGGAAGTTTTAAAATTCGATTTGGAAGTGGCCGGCTTCGAATTTGTCGGCAGCGACGCCGCCAAGTTTCTTTTGACGGGCGGCAATAACGGACAAGTCGAAGGTCGTCTCACGGACAAAAATAAAACGTCTTTGCTGGCGCGCGCCTACACCGGCGGCAACACACGTTCGCAAGCTCACGCGCTGGCCAATGACGTCATTTTTGCGATCACGCAGCGAAAAGGAATTACCCAAGGCAAGATTGCGTTCCGCGTGGGCGAAGGGAAATCGAGCGAGATTTACGTCGCCGATTACGATGGCGCGAATGCCATTGCCTTGACGCACGATACTTCTTTGGTCAGCGCGCCGTGTTGGATGCCCGGTGAGCGAAAACTTTTTTACGTCTCCTATAAATCCGGTTTTCCCGACATTCTTTCGCATGACCTAACCACTGGCGCGCGGAAAAAGTTTGCGAGTTTCGGCGGATCCAATTTTAGCCCGTCGGTTTCACCCGATGGACGCCGCGTCGCGATGATCTTGAGCAAAAGCGGCAATGCAGAATTGTTCGTTTGCAACATTGACTGCTCGAATTTGAAACAGGTCACGAAATCGCGTGAAAGCAAATCATCGCCCTGCTGGTCACCGAACAGCCGGGAAATTTGTTACGTGTCTGACAGCGGTCGCGCCGGTTTGTACAAAATCAGCGCCGAGGGCGGACAAGGTCGCCGACTACAAACGGCTGGCGTCGGGGGAAATTTGACGGAGCCCGATTGGTCGCCGGATGGAAAGACGATTGTGTTCACTTCGCAGATGGGAAAATATTTCAATGTCTGCACCACTCCAGCAGAGGGCGGCAGTGCGGTGGTCTTAACAGAAGGCGAAGATCCGGCTTGGGGCGCGAATTCGCGCACGGTTATTTTCACTCGAAGAAAAAGTGGCGGCCGCGTCCTCTCTTTGCTTGACGTGCCTACTAAGCGTGTCAAAGATGTCACCCGAATTTCAGGAAGCAGTTCTCAACCATGCTGGGCAAAATAAAATTTTCACCAATAAAATAAAATGAAACGCACTACACTTTTTAATCTTTTCATCGTCGGATTTGTCTTCGTTTTTGGGGTTACCGCCTGCAAAAAGAAGCCAACCGGCATCACGCACATTCCGACAGGCTCACGCGTTGGGCAGGGTGGAACCAGCGGCCTCGAAAATGGCAGTGGCAAACTTCCAGGAGAATTTGCTCCCGATTCAGCAACGGGCAGCATTCCAATGGCGGACCGTGGCTCGATTGACGGTCGTCCGCAAGATCGTTCCAAGTTTGAAGCCAATACGGTTTATTTCGATCTCGACAGCGCCACTGTTAAATCCAGCGAACAATCCAAACTCGGTGGCGTGGCCAGCTATTTCAAATCGAATGCGGCCGGTGACTTACTCGTTGAAGGTCATTGCGACGAGCGCGGCACGGAAGGTTACAATTTAACGTTGGGCGATCGTCGTGCGAATGCCTTGCGCGAATTTCTCGTAAATCTGGGCGTTTCCGCTGAGCGTATTCACACCGTCAGCTTTGGCGAAGCCAAACCAGCCGCCACCGGGACTGATGAATCTGCCTACTCTAAAAATCGTCGCGGCGAATTCGTTTTTATCGAGCCCGCGAAATAATTTCGTTAAGCCCAATTCTCGAAGTTGGGCTTTACTAACCCGCGTTGCAGGCTTAGTTTTAGGCCAATGAATTCCCGCAGGAATTCTGGCGGACTCGCCGAACAAAAAGAAAATATTTAATATGAATCCAATTTTTGCTGCATTCCTTGGTGGTTGGGAAATTGTCTTGATCCTAGCGGTGGTTCTTTTGCTTTTCGGCGCGAAGAAACTCCCGGAATTGGCCAGAGGCTTAGGAAAAGGAATTAACGAATTCAAGAAAGCCTCCAACGAAGTGACTGAAGAATTTCACCGTTCCACGGACATGGATTCGGCTCCTCAACGAAAACTGCCCCCCGAGGGTTCGCGGCCTGCCCAATCGACTCAAACTTCAGAGCCGACGAAGCCGGTGTAACTCCCAAAACGTCTAGATGGGAACTGATTCAGAAGACCCGTATCTTCAGGAGGAGGAAGAGGGCGGACCCACCAAATCTTTTTTAGATCATCTGGAAGATTTGCGGTGGGTGCTGATGAAATGCGCCGCCGTTTTAGCAGTCACATTTCTGGTCTGCCTGTTCGCTTCCCCACCCCTTGTCAAAATTTTGACATGGCCTTTGGAACGGGCCGAAAGAAATACTCCACGGACAACACCCACGGTTTCATTTCAAATGGGAACCAATTTATTGGGGACCTATGATCTGAGGGGCACGGAAACCAATTTTTTCGGAACGAATCTACATACGGTGCTTGAGATCGCGCCCGTGACGATTGGAACAAATTTATTGTTAGGTCTTCGTCCCAGCACAAATGAAGCGGTCATCTTGACCTCCCAGAAGAAAATTAACCTTGTAAATCTCGGGCCGGCGTCGGCTTTTTATCTAGCGGTTCAAATTGCTCTTTACGGTGGCATTGCGCTGGCTTCGCCGTTTTTGTTTTATTTCGTCGCTGCCTTCATTTTTCCCGCTTTAAAGATGAAGGAAAAAAAATACACCTATTGGGGTTTGGGTTTTGGCATCATGCTTTTTATTACGGGCGCCTGTTTTTGTTATTTCGTTTTGATGCCGCTCGCATTGAAAGCGGCCGCTGGATACTCCGAGTGGATGGGCTTCAAAACCGATATCTGGCGCGCGGAAGAATACATCAGCTTCGTTTGCAAATTCATTTTGGGAATGGGCCTTGGCTTTGAATTGCCGGTCGTCCTGTTGGTTCTCGTGAAAATTGGAATTTTGGATTATGCGAAGTTAGCTGGATTTCGTCGTTACATGATTGTGATAAACCTGATCCTTGGCGCGGTTCTCACGACGCCGGAGGTTCTCACCCAAATCCTCATGGCTATTCCGCTGCAAATTCTCTACGAAATGACTATTTGGATCGCATGGTATTGGGAGCGCAAAGAAAAAAAGCGTGACGAAGCCATTTCAATTTAGTTCGTCCCCTGCTCTTCATTAAAACTTAAGGTAGCCTGCCGAATAATGCCTGCACGGATGCTCGTTTTGATTTAGCATCTCGAAAATTTTATGCGTTTGCTTGTTGTTGAAGACGAAGATGATTTGCGCCACAGCGTGGAGCAGGCGTTGCGCGAACAAGGTTACGCGGTCGATACCGCCGCCGACGGCAAGGACGGACTCTACAAAGCGGAAACGTGGGATTACGACGCGATTCTCCTCGACGTAATGCTTCCGGAAATGGACGGCTGGGAAATTCTCAATCGCCTGCGCAAAAAGAAAAAAACTCCCGTGCTGATGTTGACCGCGCGCGATGCCGTGCGCGACCGCGTGCGTGGACTCGATCTCGGTGCGGACGATTATCTGATCAAACCCTTTAATCTTGTCGAACTTTTGGCGCGGGTCCGTTCCTTGATTCGCCGATCGGCTGGAACGCCCAGCCCACAAATTATTTTTGGGAACGTCACGATTGATTCTGCCGCGCGCACCGTCTCGGTCAGTGGAGAAATAGTTCCGTTGACGGCGCGGGAATATTCGCTCATCGAATATCTTGCGCTGCGCCGCGCCAAAGTCGTCAGCCGCTCCGAGCTTTACGATCATTTGTTCGCCGAAGAAGACGAATCCTTTTCCAACCTGCTCGATGTTCACGTCTGCAATGTCCGCAAAAAAATTGGAAAAGATTTAATCCAAACCCGCCGTGGACACGGCTACGTCATCGAATAATTCATGCTCCCAAAATCCATTCGCTGGAAAATTCAGGCGTGGCACGGGTT
>JBKJOZ010000300.1:0-3757 GCA_046595315.1 Limisphaerales bacterium | reverse complement strand
AACTTTTGAAAGAAGTGCGAGGGGAAAAAGTTCGTGGCTGAGGTCGCAACAAAATTGCTCGATCCAAAAGTCTTGGCGCGACTCATGGGACAACCGTTGCTCTCGCGCTTTCCGATGGAAGGAACAGTTTCCGGCCAGCACAAAAGTCCGCATCGCGGATCGAGCGTCGAGTTCGCCGAATACCGAAACTACACGCCAGGCGACGACATCCGCCGACTCGACTGGCGCGTGTTCGGTCGTACTGATCGCTTTTACATGAAGGAGTTTGAGGCGGAAACAAACCTGCGTTGCTACTTCGTCCTCGATTGCAGCGCGTCGATGGGATTTTCCGAAAATGGCGAAAGCCGTTTTGATTTCGCGAAACGTCTCATCGCCACGCTCGCTTATCTCGTCATCCATCAAGGCGACGCCGCCGGTTTAATTGTTATTGGAGAAAAAACCGTCCACGAACTTCCCGCGCGCCGCAACCCCGCTCACTTCCAAAATCTCTTGGAAATTTTAGACAAAGCAAAACCCAACGGCGAAACCGGCCTGATGCCCGTGCTACACGAAATCGCTGAGAAAACCCGACGCCGCGCATTGGTCGCCGTCTTCTCAGATTTCTTTTGCGACACGACAGAATTGCTCAGTTGCTTTCAACATCTTCGTTTCCAAAAACACGATCTCGCAATTTTCCATCTGCTCGACCGCGCCGAACTCGATTTCAAATTCGACCGCCCCGTTCGCTTCGCTGACTTAGAAAGCTCCTTCAGCCTCGTCACCGAACCCGCCGTGATTCGCGAACAATATCTCAAGCAAATTAGAAAATTCTTGGAACTGCTGCGCAAGGGTTGCCACGAGTTCAATGCCGATTACCGCCAAATCGTCACCGACGAAAACTACGAAAAGGTGCTCGCTGACTTTCTAACCGAGCGCACGCGCATGGCTTCAGTTTCGAGATGACATTCCTTCAGCCATTCATTTTGTGGGGACTGCCGCTTATTTTGCTGCCGGTCATCATTCATTTGATCAACCGCATGCGCCATCGTCGCCAGCCGTGGGCGGCAATGCGTTTTCTCCTCTCGGCCACACGCGCCTCCACGAGTCATGCAAAGCTCCGCCAATTTTTAATCCTCCTTTTTCGTACACTTGCCGTTCTCGCGCTGGTTTTATTTTTGGCGCGTCCACTCGCTGGCGGTTGGATGGGTTGGATGCTTTCGCCCGCGCCGGATGTCGTGCTCATTCTGCTCGACCGTTCCGCCAGCATGGAAACCAAAATTTCCGGTAACACAACGAAGCGCGAACAAGCGTTGAAACTCATCTCGCAAGCCGCGAAAGAATTCGACGGCGCAAGCCATCTCGTGTTGATCGACAGCGCGACGCGTCTGCCACAAGAAATTATCAACGCCAGCACACTTCCCGAACTTTCCCTCACCGCGCCGACCGATACCGCCGGCGATCTTCCTGCGATGCTGCAATCCGCTTTCAATTACCTCATCGAAAATCGTTCTGGCTCCGCCGAAATTTGGATTGCATCCGATTTGCAACGCAGCAATTGGCAGCCCGACGACGCGCGTTTTAAAACCGTCGTTGCGCAACTCGGCTCGCTGCCGCAAAAAGTTCGCGTCCGTCTGCTCGCGCTCAATCAGCCCGCCGAACGAAACACGTCAATTTCCGTTCAGGAAATTTCCCGCCGTGCCAAAGGCGATCAAAACGAATTGCAATTCGTCCTCGATCTCCAGCGCAACACCGAATCCGCCGAACGGTTTCCCATCAAAACAATTCTCGACGGCGCAGAATCTGAGACAGAAATCGCCATCGACGGACAGGCAATGCGCTGGCGTTACAAAGCCGATTTAGGAAATAAAAAAGAACCGGGCTGGGGAAGTTTTCAATCGCCCGCCGACGGCAACATTTTGGACAACCAAATTTTTTTTGTTTACGGCGGCGAAACTCCCGTTCGCGCGGTTGTCGTCAGCGACGACGCGCAAACCGGTCGCTTTTTGAAACTCGCCGTGAATGCAATCGCGAAAGATAAAGACGCTGCTCAACTCATTTCTCCCGCGGAAATGTCCGCCGCAAATCTCGATGGCCGCAGCGTCATTTTTTGGCAAGGCGCATTGCCCGCCTCTGCCGAAGCCGAACGCGTCCGCGAATTTGTCGAGCAAGGCGGTTCCGCGATTTTCTTCCCGAGTGGCAAATCTGAGGCACAACAGTTCAACGGATTTAGCTGGGGCGAAATTCAACATGCGGACGCCGAGAAAAGGTTTCACATTACAAAATGGGATGAAGAGCAAGGGCCACTCGCCAAAACCGATGAAGGGTTAAGTCTGCCGCTTGCGCAAACGGAATTCATTCGCCGTCAGATTATCAATGGCGCAAAAAATTCGCTCGCCGCGTTTGAGGATGGCTCGCCGTTTCTCGCACGACAAATCGTGGGTCGAGGAGAAATTTATTTTTGCGCATCGTTGCCAAATAAAGATTGGTCGAATCTTGGTGACGGTCCTGTGCTCGTTCCAATGACGCAGCGATTGTTGCAATCGGGCAGCAAACGTTTGCAGCAAGTCGCGAGCGTGAGTTGCGGCGAACTGAGTCAAGCCGATCAGCAGAAGCAATGGACCTCCGTTGATTCGACGTCGCCGAAAAATATTCAGTCGCAAGCCGGTGTTTATCGTTCAGGAGATCGACTTGTCGCCGTCAATCGTCCGCCAGCAGAAGACGATTTGGAAATTCTTGAAATGAACGACGCGCAAAAGTTATTTGCCGGAGTTTCATTTCAAATGTTGCAGGACAAACAAACCAAAAGCGACGCATTGCAAGGCGAAATCTGGCGCATCTTTCTTTTCGGAATGCTGATTTTCCTGATCGGCGAAAGCATTTTGGTTTTGCCCGGGCGTGCATCTTCCGAACCCATTGATACAACTAAGCGAGCAGGGGTGACGGCTTGAATCACATTTCCATTGCAGCCTCATTTTGGGTGATTCTAGTCGGAGTTTTAATCTGGCTCGGAGCAGCGTGGCTTTGCTGGGCGAATTGGCAGCGCAGCGGAAAGCGTCGCGACGTTGCGTTGCTCGAAATTATTCGCTTCGTGCTCATCACGATGATCGTCACAACTCTTCTTCGACCGGAATTTGTTCAGCAAATTAAGCGAACGGAGAATCCAGAAATTGCCGTGCTCATGGATTCTTCTTCCAGCATGATGACGCGCGACATTGTCACAACCAATCGCGCCGTTGCGCGCGCGGATTGGCTTCAGCAAAAACGGCAGTCGCAATTTTGGAAGCCGTTGGAAAAATCCGGCAAAGTTATTCTGACCGATTTTTCTGCGCCCATTTCAAACACAAATGCTCCAACCGACGATGGCACGGATCTAAATCGTGTTCTCGAAACCGCCGCGCAGCAGCAGAAAAACCTCAAAGCCGTTTTGATTCTCACGGACGGCGATTGGAACCAGGGCAAATCTCCACTCGTGGCTGCGACGCGATTGCGCGAACAAAATATTCCTGTTTTCGCCGTGACCGTCGGACGCGAAACCCCGATTCCCGATCTGGTTTTGGAAAATGTTTCCGCGCCGTCTTACGGATTGTTCGGCGAACAAATTGCGATTCCCTTCAAGATTCGCAGTCATTTGCCGCACGAAGTTCGAACGGAAATTTCTCTTGGCGAAGCGAATTGGGATGAAGTGAAAAAGGAAATTGTCATCCCGCCGCTCGGCGAAGTTCAGGAAGCGATTTTGTGGTCGCCGCACGCGATGGGCGAAGCGACGTTGAAACTCAAA
>JBKJOZ010000180.1:0-4191 GCA_046595315.1 Limisphaerales bacterium | reverse complement strand
GCTACAGCCACGAGATATTTAGATGCGAACGCGCCGCGTCGCAAGTTTTATGGAAGCTTGATCCGATTCGTGGCGAAAGGGGAATTGCGAATGATCTCAGAGCGCAATCGCACGTTGCTGACTTGCTGAACGCTGCCGTCGCCCATTGCGATGTTTCCTTGTTTAATGTGTATGTCTTTGGTGAAACGAACATTCTGGTTTTTGGTCAGCCGAAGTAATCCTCGTTCAGGCGTGACGTCGTTTTCGATATTTCTATCGCCAGCAAAAACTGAATTCGTAAGTTTTTCGTTTGCATCCAACCCAACGAAGTAACCGATATTTGTGTTGCTCAATTTAGAGAAAGTTTCGGCATATTTCCTTTTTGCATCTGACGGACAATTAACAACTTTAGTGGAGCCAAGTTCGTTTGAAAGTGTTTGGAAGTATTTGTAGACCGGTGTCGCTTCGAGAATCACCGGTTCGCCGTTTTTAGATGTGTCCATCGGATATTTATCATGGTTGTCACCGGCGTAGATTCGGAAAGAAAGTCCGACTTGTTTGAGATTATTGACGCAGGTGATCCGGTTCGCGCTATTTGACACTCGAGCTTTTGGAAAAATAAATAACACCAAGATTGCGATTACAGCTACTACGACCATTACCTCCACCAAAGTTAATCCGGTTTGTTTTTTAGATAAAATTTTCATACGCAAGTTTTTCCCGATTGGATGAATTGATTATTCATAGCAGTCGCAATGCCGACGCGATTTCTCCATTAAACAGCCGTTTCTTCCAGAACAATCGCGTGATTTTCCCACAAAATGGATGAACCACACGCATCATTCTGCCGAAGCGTGAAATTTATTCCGCTTCAACTTGATTGAATCCACCAGCATCGACTCGAATCGGTTTGCCCGATTGAAGCGGACTAAAGTTCGCGCTCCTTGTTTTGCCAACTTTCTCTTGGTGCCTCTGTGTCTCCGTGGTTAATTCTTCCGTCCAATGAAATTCGCCATCTGCAATGAAATTTTTCAGGGCTGGAAACTGGAGGAGGCAATGGCGTTTGCGAAGAAGGTTGGCTATGACGCGATTGAAATTGCGCCGTTCACGATTGCCAATGACGTGATGGAAATTTCTGTGCAAACACGAAAAGAAATTCGGCAGACGGCGGAGAAAATCGGAATTGAGATTTCGGGAATTCATTGGGTGCTAGTGCAAACGGAAGGATTTCACCTGACGCATCCCGACGTGGCGGTTCGGGAACGCACGTCGAAATATTTTTCTGAGCTGGTGGATTTCTGCGCGGACATTGGCGGGGAAATCATTGTGGTCGGCTCGCCGAAGCAGCGGGATTTGATGCAGGGAGTTTCGCAGGAACAGGCGTGGGATTTCGCGACGGAGATTTTTCGCGAGCCGGTGATGAGAGCAGAACACCGCGCCGTGACGATTTGTTTCGAGCCGCTCGCGCCGACGGAAACGAATTTTATCAACACCGCCGTTGAAGCGATTCGTTTTACGCAACAACTCAACACGCCGCATTTCAAAATCATTCTTGATGTGAAGGCGATGTGTTCGGAAACCAGTGGCGGTGCGCTGGCACTCCCGCAAATCATTCGCGAGTCGTGGCCGCATTTCGCGTATTTCCATGCGAACGACAAAAATTTGAAAGGGCCGGGATTTGGCGAAGTTGATTTCAAGCCGATCGCGGCGGCCTTAAGGGAAGTGGGTTACAAAGGTTTTATTTCGGTGGAAGTTTTCAACTTTGAAGAAGGTGCGGGCGTGATTGCGACGAAAAGCTTCGAGTATTTGAAGCAAGTTTTCGCATAGCGAGGGCCAGCACATTCCAGCCAATAGAAGGACTTTGTTGACGAAGAAACTTTTCACGCCGTCGTATTTTCCGCGTGTTTGAAGTGGTCTGCTTTCAAATTTTGTCCAAGTGCGCCGGGTTCTTCGCCGCCGTGTTCTTTAGCGATGAGGACGTAAATTGCTGGAATCACTAACAACGTGAAAATCGTTCCAATTGCCATTCCAGAGACGACGACGATTCCGATGGAATTGCGCGCGGCGGCTCCGGCTCCAGTGACGAGCGTGAGAGGAAAATGTCCGCAAACCGTCGCGACGCTGGTCATGAGGACTGGGCGCAATCGCACCAACGAAGCTTCGCGGGCTGCGGCAACTTTGCTGAGGCCGCCGCGTTGAAGCTGGTTAGCAAATTCGACGATCAGAATCCCGTTTTTCGAAACGAGGCCGACCAGTGTGACAAGGCCGACTTGTGAATAAATGTTGAGACTGGTGGTCCAGCCGTCCGTCCAAAACGGCATTCCATGTCCGGGCATTTTTAGAAAACAAAATATGAGCGCGCCGAAAAGTGCGAGCGGGACAGAGCCGAGGAGAATAATAAATGGGTCGCGGAAACTGTTGAACTGCGCTGCGAGCACCAGAAAGATCAGCACTAGCGCCAGGGTAAATGCCGGGAGAAATTTATTTCCTTCGACGCGCAATTGCCGGGATTCACCGCGATAATCAATGGAGTATCCCGGCGGCAAAAGTTTCTTGGATTCCGTTTCTAAAAAGGTGAGCGCCTGATCCAGGGGACGAATTGCCACGCCGGAAATTCGGACTGCGTTGAGTTGTTGGAAGCGATTGAGCGAACGCGGTTCCGTTTTGTGTTTGAGCGTAGCGAAGGTGCTCACCGGGACGAGCTGATTGGTGGGGCCTCGAACGTAATAATTTTGAAGCTGACTTGGGTCGAGTCGCTCGATGCGTTTGAGTTGTGGAATAACTTTGTAACTCAAGCCTTCAAAGTTGAAACGGTTCACAAAATTTCCGCCGACTAATGCAGACAAGTCTGCGCCGACGCTGCGCATGTCCAATCCCATTGCGGCGACCTTGTCGCGGTCCAAAACCAGTTCGACTTCCGGCTGATCAATTTTTGTATCGAGCGTCGGTGGGAAGGCGAACATCCCGCTGGCGGCGGCTTTCATCTGGATTTGTGTGGCGAAGTCCAAAACGCGTTGCGGTTCGTCCACGGAGGAAATTACAAATTCGACCGGATAATCGCCGCCGCCGGGCAGGGCGGGTGGCGTGATCGCAAATGTCCTGACGCCGGGAACTTTGTTAAATTGCTGTTGAAGTTCAGCCGCGATGGGAAAGACGGGGCGTTTGCGTTGTCCCCACGGTTGGAGTACGAGACCGCCGAAGCCGCTGTCAGGAAAAGTAATTTGAAAAGTTTGTCGCGCTTCGGGAACCGCCATCATGATCCGATTTAATTCCTCGGTGTAAAAAGTGGTTTGTTCGATCGTGGCGTCCGCAGAACTTTCGACGAAGCCGAGGACGAATCCTTGATCTTCCAGTGGTGCGAGTTCTTTGGATTGCCAGACCATTGGGAACATTGCGAAAACGGTGACCAGCGTCAGTACCAGCCAAATAATGTAAACCGCGATTCGCGCGGATAAAGTCGCGTCGAGTACGCGTCCGTAAATTTTTTTCAGTCGGTCAAAGAAATGATTCACTTTCGCTGTGAATCCGCGCTCTTCGCGTTCGGCGCGAAGAAGTTTAGCCGACATCAAGGGGGAGAGGGTCAAGGCGACAATTCCGGAAATAAAAACCGCCCCAGCAAGAGTCAGCGCAAATTCCCGGAATAGCGAACCGGTCATTCCACCTTGAAAAGCAATGGGAGCATAAACCGCTGCCAGGGTTATGGTCATTGCGATCACCGGTCCAATCAGTTCGCGCGCGCCGAGGAAGGCAGCATTGAGGGGTGTTTGTCCTTCACGAATGTGACGTTCCACATTTTCAACGATAACTATGGCATCATCGACCACCAGTCCGACGGACAAAACAATGGCGAGGAGCGTCAGTAGATTTAGCGTGAATCCAAAAATTTGCATCAAGAACACCGCGCCGATAAGCGAAACAGGAATTGCCACCAGCGGCACGAGAACGGAGCGCAGCGAGCCGAGAAATAAATAAATAACAATCGCAACGATGATCAGGGTTTCGATCAACGTCTTGATAACTTCGCCGATCGCGTCATCAATATACTTTGTCGCATCGTAAGCCACACGGCCTTCGAGACCGGTCGGTAATTCTTTTTGGATGGCATCCATTTCCGCGCGAACGCGCCGTATTCATGGGCGTTTGGGTTTTGCCGAATGCGAACAGCCTGGATGTCATCCGACGCGTTAGCGCGGAAATGGATGCCATTCAAAA
>JBKJOZ010000120.1:0-4697 GCA_046595315.1 Limisphaerales bacterium | reverse complement strand
AAAGGAACTGCGGCGGCAAAAATTGCGGCGTTCAAGGAAGCGGGAATTGGTATCGCTATCACGCCGAGTGAAATGGCCGACACGTTGTTAAAGATGATGTAGCTAAATTGGGAGACGTTGGTAAATCCATACTAGTCCTCGGCTTCCATATTCCGCAGCGAAAATTACCAGCGCCATCATTATGAGTGGCGCGAAATCTATTTTTCCCGCGCGCAGCGGAATCCACGAAACAATTTTTAGAATCCGCCGCGCTGAATTGTCGATGAATGTCCAAAACGGCCACGCACCAAAGTAGATGTAGCTGTTCAACAAATGGAGCAGCAGAATTCCGACAAGGAGAAATTTCCACACGAGATACACGCCCAGTCCCGCCACCGCCCCTTGTTCCAGCAAATGCACAAATGATTTCGGTGCAGGTAACATTCCCAGAGTCACGAGCGGTTTGTTGAGGATGGACCACAGGATCAGCATCGCAATCCACGGCAAAATCAATTTCAAAATAACGGGGAGCAGATCGAGCTTTCCGAGCTGCGCACGAATCAAGTTTTGCACTGGATCGATTGATGAATTCTTGCCGTTTAAAATCGAAAGCAGCAAAAGACAGAGATAAAAAACCGTGAGCGCCGCTCCGAAGCTGAAAAAAGAAAACAGAAACATGCGACCAAAAAAATCGCTGCGGAACGGGAGCGCAATCACGCCGAGAGAAATCCTCGGTGTCCAATTCAACCCGGAACCGAGAAGCCAATAAAGCAGCGGTCTCAGCACCAGCAACGCCAATAGTGCGAGTAGAAACCAGATGCGGGGATGGCGCGGTCCCGTTTTTCGGAGGGTGCCGAGCAATGAAATTTTTGGACCGACAAGTTCTTGACCGTTTTCCCGCCACTTTAACCAAAGCAGTAATCCTGCGACGTTTAAAATGGCGTTGATGACGGACATGGTTCACGGATGCTAAGAAAAATTTCCAGAGCGGCAACATCGAAGATTGAACTTTAATCTTTGAAGGGCGCATTGTTTGATTTGAATCAATGATTGGCGTTGGAATTAATGCGCTCGGAATCGTAATTGGCGGAATCGTTGGGCTGACGAGAAAAAAGCCGCTCACCGTCGCGAACGAATCTTTTTTCAAAGTCGCGATGGGTGCGGCGACCGTTTTTCTCGGCCTTCAACTGACCTGGCAAAATCTCAACGGAAGCATTGGAATTTTTTTCAAACAGCTTTTGATTGTTCTAATTTCGATGAGCCTCGGAAAGTTGATTGGAAAATTGCTGCATCTCCAAAAGCTTTCAAATTCGATTGGAAAATATGCGACGAGTAAAATGGCATCAGCAAATTTGGTGGAAAAAAAATTCAGCGAAGGATTTGTCGTTTGCGCGTTGCTTTCGTGCGCTAACCCGTTGGCGATTTTCGCTTCTGTGCAGGAAGGACTAAATGGCTTCGCGCCTATTTTCGTCGTGAAGGCAGTGATGGACGCGCTCGCCGCAATGGCGTTTGTCTCTGTATTTGGTTGGGGCGTGATGTTAGCCGCTATTCCAGTCGTCGCGTTCCAAGGAACAATTTTTCTATTGGCGAGATCACTCGATCCAATGTTGAAGAGCCACGGCTTGGTCGATTCCATCCTCGCGACAAACGGACTGCTAATTTTCTGCGTGTCGTTGATTATTTTAAACCTGAAGAAGGTTGAACTGACCGACTACCTTCCCAGTCTCGCCATTGCGCCGCTGATCACTTGGCTTTGGAAATAGTTTTAAACCAAGTGGGATGACATACGAGAATCTCCTTGAAACACGATTAATCACGGCAACAATTTCTAAATCATGAAACAAGTGCGTATCGGAATCGTCGGCATGGGTAACATGGGCAAATACCATGCGGCTTATTTGCTCGGCAACAAAATCAATCGCTGCGTGCTGACGGCGGTCAGCGATGCCTTCACGGCCAATCTCGAAAATTACAAGCAACTCAAGACGTTCGAGAGCGCCGAGATGATGATTCGTTCTGGCGAAATCGATGCGGTCATTATCGCGACGCCGCATTTTCTCCACACGACCATCGGTATCGACGCGCTGCAAAATGGAATTCACGTCCTAGTCGAGAAACCGATTTCCGTTCACAAAGCCGATTGCGATCGTCTTATTGCCGCGCACAAAGATCCCAAGATTATTTTCTCCGCGATGTTTCAATCGCGCACCGAAGCACGTTGGAAAAAGATCAAAGCGCTCATTGACGGCGGCGAACTCGGAAAAATTGTGCGCACGAATTGGATCGTGACCGATTGGTTTCGCACCGAGGCGTATTACTCGAGCGGCGGTTGGCGCGCGACGTGGAAGGGCGAGGGCGGCGGCGTTCTCCTGAATCAATGCCCGCACAATCTCGACATTTTGCAGTGGCTTTGCGGTCGGCCAAATAAAGTGCGTGGTTTCTGTCAGCTTGGCCGTTATCACGACATCGAAGTCGAAGACAACGTCACGGCGTATCTCGAATACGCGAGCGGCGCGACCGGTTCGTTTATTACTTCAACTGGTGAAGCACCCGGCACAAACCGTTTGGAAATCGCCGGTGAGCGCGGGAAAATTGTCGTCGAACACGGCAAACTCTCTTTCACGCGCAACGAAGTTTCCATGCTGCAATTCAGCAAGTCCGCGACAGCGGGTTTTGCGAAACCTGAAATCTGGAACGTAGAAATTCCATTGGAATCTACCGGCGGCAAACACGAAGACATCGCACAAAATTTCGTCGATGCCATTCTCGACGGCACGCCGTTGATCGCGCCCGCCGAAGAAGGCGTTTGGTCCGTCGAATTGGCGAACGCAATTTTGTATTCGTCGCTGATCGGCCAAACCGTCGAAATGCCACTCGACGCCGCTGCGTACGAAAAGAAATTGAACCAACTCATTGCTGAATCGAAGTTCGAGAAAAAAGTGGTGAAGACCGCAGTAGGTGAAGATTTCACCAAATCATTTGCGGGAAATCGTTAGACAAAATTTACAAAATTGTTTCCGAGAAATTCTGTATAATTTTGTAAATTCTGTCTCAAAAAAATTATGATCCTTACAGGAATTGGCGACGAAGCGGGCGCGAATATCGACGCGCAAATCAAGGCAACCAAGGAACTCGGCTGGAAACATCTCGAGATGCGTTTCGCGGAAGTGCCCGGTTTTCCGAAAGGAAATTTCCACGACATTCCCGACGAAGCATTCAACATTTGCGTCGAGAAATTGCAGGCCAATGGAATCGGCGTTTACGCGTTCGGTTCCGCGATTGCGAATTGGGCCAAGACCATCGACACGCCGTGGGAGACGACGGCGTGCGAAGTCAAACGCGCTATTCCGCGTATGCAAAAGCTTGGGACGAAATTCGTGCGCATCATGAGTTTCAAGCCGAAGGATGACGAAGATAAAACGCCCACTGTGGTTTTTGAACGCATTCGCGACGTGACGAAAATGTTTCTCGACGTCGGCATCCAGCCCGTTCACGAAAATTGCATGAACTACGGTGGCATGAGCTGGCAGCACGGGCTTGAGTTGCTCGAAAAATGTCCCGGTTTGAAATGGGTTTTTGACGCGGCGAATCCGATTTTTAACAAAGACCGTCGCGGCGCGAAGCCGTGGAAACAGCAAGACCCGTGGGAATTCTGGACGCACCTGCGCGATCACACGGCGCATATTCACGTCAAGGACGCGACGTGGAATCCGGCAAGGAATGATGCGGATTACAATTATCCCGGCGAAGGGCAGGGGCGCGTGCGCGATATTTTGAAGGACGCCTTTTCGCGCGGCTACGACGCCGGAATTTCCATCGAGCCGCACGTCGCCGTCGTTTTCCACGACGCCTCTGTGAAAGCCGATGACAACGTTGTTTACGACAGCTACGTGAAATACGGTCGGCAGTTGGAGGAAATGATTTCGGAAATTAAGGCGGAGTTGGCTAGGTGAAGTGGTAATGCCCTATGCCGACATGAAACATCGAACATTAGTAGTTGCAGTCGTCATTCTCTTTGCTGCGCTTGTGTTTTTGGGCTGGCGGCATTTCCAACTCACTCGGCAGGTTTATGCAGCAGGTTTCCTTGCTTATCAGTGTGAGTTGACGCAACAGCTTTATATCGATGACCAATCAAATTTAGAAGCATTGGCTTTGCGTCTTCAATTCCTGATTCCCGCTTACGAATATCGCAGCCGCAGTTTAAAAGGTTCATCGCTTGCCAAAGTTGTTGAGCGTGATTACCGACGCACTCTTACAAATGCAATTACGGCCTTTCGACGCAATTCCACAAATGATTTAGGAGACGATCCTCGCGTCTGGATGAAGAAATACGGCGTCGACTAACGTTTCTTGAACCGCGGGACAATGGAATTTGTAGCTCTGAATTTACTGAAACTCCTGCCACTCCGGCTCGTTCGCGAAAACCCATCGGTAATAATCTGTGCCTTGCAATTTCGTGGCCGCCGATTCGTCCACGATCACGGTGCAGCGGCGATGAAGTTGCAGTGCCGTGGCGGAAATCATCGAGGTAATCGGGCCTTCCACACCTTTGGCGATGATGTCGGCTGTCACCGCGCCAGTCGCGAGCAGGATGCAGCGGCGCGCATCGAGAATGGTTCCGACGCCCATGGTGATGGCCCGACGCGGCATTTGTTCGGGTCGCTCGAACAAACCGGAGTTTTGCTCAATCGTTGCGGGCGAGAGCGGCTTGACTCGCG
>JBKJOZ010000411.1:0-13963 GCA_046595315.1 Limisphaerales bacterium | reverse complement strand
CGCAGTTGCTGACGCTCCGGCTCCGCCAACATCTTCAAACGCGAAATCTTCTCCGCCGGATTCTCCACAATCCCCTCCAGCAACCCCGCGTAATGCCCCAACATCCGCTCCACCGTCCCAACCTCAAATAAATCGGTGTTGAATTCGATGTTCCCCACGAGACCGTCTTCACTTTCCGCGAGCGTAAAAATTAAATCCATTTTTGACGTGCCGGTTTCCAGATTGACCGGTTGAGTGCTTGTGCCGGGCAAACGGAGAACCGGCGATGAATTCGCCTGAAATTGAAAAATGGTTTGGAAGATTGGATTGCGGTCGGCTGAACGCAGAATGCGCAATTCGTCCACCAATTTCTCAAAAGGAATTTCCTGATTTTCAAATGCACCCAAAACGACTTCGCGTGTGCGTTGCAGCAGTTGTCGAAAGCTCAGATCGCCGGATAAATCGGTGCGGAGAACGAGCGTGTTGAGAAAATAGCCGATGAGTTGCTCGTCCTCGAAGCGACCGCGTGCCCCGAGTGGCGAGCCGATGATGATGTCGGTCTGGTCGGAATAACGATGGAGCAAGGTTTGAAACGCGGCGAGCAGAGTCACGTAAGGCGTCGTACCTTCGCGCTGGCTCAACGTTTTTAGACGAGTCGAAAGCTCTTGCGAAATTTTAATATGTTTTCGCGCGCCTCGGAAATTTTGTGATTTGGATCGCGGGTAATCCGTCGGCAAGTCGCTCTCAGAAAGTTCGCCGCCGAGGTGTTGTTTCCAATAGGCCAGTTGTTTTTGGAAATTCTCGCTTTTCAAAAACGCGCGTTGGCTTTGTGCATAATCGGAATACTGGACTTTGAGGGGTGGTAGTTGCGGCGCGCGCTGGGTGCTGAAAGCGGTGTAGAATTCTGCGAGCTCACGATACAAAACTGAGAACGACCAATAGTCAGCGGCAATATGATGCAGATTTAACAGTAAAATATTTTGCCCGATGCCGAGATGAAGGACAGTCGCCCGCAACATCAAGTCATGCTCGAGATTGAACGCGCGCCTGGCTTCTTCATTGATGAGTTGCGAAACCTTTGTGTTTTGATCGTGATCGGAAAGACCCATCAGATCGATGATTGGCAGAATGAAATCGACGTTCTGCACCAACCGCGGTTTTGGTTTGCCGTCAATCGCGATAACCTGGGTTCGCAAAACTTCGTGGCGATGCACGACCGCTTCCAGAGCTTTACGCAACGCTTCAAATTCGAGGGGCCCGCAAATCCGCATCGCATCGGGGATATTATAAAACGAACTGTTCGGCTGGAGGCTGTCTAAAAACCATAAGCTCTCTTGCGCGAGGGAAAGCTCCAGTGGCGCTTCGAGTTTTGGTAAAGATTCTTTGGTTTTATTTATTGCTGCTTTCTTAAGTAAGTGAGCTTCCAGAAGGGCTCTTTTTTCTGGAGAGAGCGCGGCAATTTTTTGATTCAGTTCCATTAAGTAACATTTCAAGGTCGAACATTGGTTCGTGAAATGCGGCTAAAATAGACCAAAGAAAAGCGTTGGTTCAAATCGGGCAGACGCCCAGTCCTGCCCCAGTGCACCCCAGCAAATTCCGATCGGCAATTTGCTGATGCAAATCAGAAGGCACTATTTTGCGCCAACGGTCTGTTTTTCAGAATCAAAAAAATCCTGAGCCTGTTCGTCAGTCAAGGTGTCCAAATCAGACAACATTTCATCGAGTTTAGAATTTTTATCAGTTTGCGCCAGCGCTTGGACCACTGCATCCGCCAGCGCCGCGATGTTTCTTGTCTCAAAGAGCGCCCGCAGCGGAATTTCAATTTGGAAGGTGTCGCGAACTCTCGCGATAATTTGAATCGCCAGAAGGGAGTGGCCGCCGAGTTCGAAAAAGTCATCGTTCACCCCGACTTTTTCCACGTGCAAAATTGCGCTCCAAATTTTGGCCAGTTGGATTTCAACGGGCGTGCGGGGCGCGGTGAAATTTTTCTGTGGCCCCGACGTCACATTTTCTGGCTCGGGAAGCGCGTTGCGATCCACTTTTCCATTGGGCGTTTGTGGCAACGAATCGAGAAACACGATGGCTGATGGGACCATATAATCCGGCAGCTTCTTTTGCAAAAAATCGCGGAGATCGGGCATCGAAGTTGAAGTTTGCGGCACGATATACGCCACGAGCCTTTTCTGATTTTCGTCAACGGTGGATGCAGGGCTATTTTGGGCAATTCGTGCTGCCAACGACTCGCGTTGTGCCAACGATAATTTTTGGATGCGGGGGGCGTAATTCATAAAATTATTTTACTGCTTTGACCACGACCATGGAGTCAGCCCACCAGAGATCCGTGCTGCTGGGTGGTAACTGCAACGGTTCGACACTTAGCGTCACGGAACTAAAATATTTAAAAATTAATCGCTGGTGCCGTCGGCTGAAGGAATCAATTTCGTGTGTCAGATAAGTAAAGACGCCCCCTTTTTTTAAATGCTTTGCCGCCGTCGGAAAAAAATGTTCGGAGAATGTCACGCTTTTGGTCAGGTATTCGACAAACTCATTTTCATTTAACGGATAAGTCTGGAAAAATATTCCGTCGTAAGTGCCCATTTGGTCAGTGATTTCCTGCCATTTGCCGCGGAGGAGCCGAATGTCACGGTCGGCATGGCGCTGTTTCCAAGGTTCGAAGAATTTTTCGATGATGTAATCGTTGCATTCGACGATGGTGTGCGACCGGGAGCCAAATTCCTGAATCATGGTGGCGGAGACGCCTCGTCCAAAACCGATTTCCAAAACGTCCCCGTGCGATTCCGTTGCCGCGCGAGCCATTCCTCTCATGAGCGGGGCGTGCCAATCTTCCAAAATTTCGCGTTCCTCTAACACGGCTTGGGTCAAGTCGGTGACGAGGTTGCGGGCATCCGCTTCGACGCCGGGAATAAATCGTTTCGCGCTTTCGTTAAGCGTCGCGAGGTCATCCGCAAATTCAGCCATGGCCCGATTGAGCAACCAGTTTCGCTGCGAATCTCGGGGCGGACGGATGAACGATGGATTTTTTATTTCAATCGAAAGATTAAAATCAGGAAATCGTTGGAGACGCTTTTCGGTGGCATTTTGTTGCTCGATTTTTCCGCCTGGTTGGTTTCCGTCGGATTTTTCAATTTCACTCAAAAGGCATTCGGCTTTTTCCGTTCCCAAAGCAAACAAACGGGAGGCCAGTGCGTCGTCTGTTTCATCCTGAATGGTTTCAGAAAATTGTGGGTATTCGCGCGCGACCACGACGGCTTCTTTGACCGCGGGATGTTGTTTCAAAATTGTTTCAATTTCTTCCAACTCAATGCGGTAACCACGAATTTTTACCTGATGGTCGATGCGCCCCAAAAACTCAATTCGGCCATCGGGCAGAGAGCGGCCGAGATCGCCGGTTCGATACAGTCGTGCGCCGGGACTTTGACTAAATTTGTCGGCAATAAATTTCTCTGCCGTGAGTTCAGAGCGCTTGAGATAGCCGCGCACAATTCCCACGCCGCCAATGAACAGCTCGCCCGCCACCCCGGTGGAAACCGGTTCAAGCTGCGCATCGAGTAAATAAATCTGCGCATTGAGAATTGGACGGCCAATGGTGACTGCCTCGCCGGACTTGAGTTGGATCACGCTGCTCCAGACGGTTCCTTCGGTCGGCCCGTATTCGTTAAACAGAGCCGCGCTTGGCAGGAGGCGATAATGACGTTCCACCAATTCCTGCGAACACGATTCGCCTGCGACAATGACGGAGCGGAGGCTCGCCAATTGCGGGGGTTCCGCCTGTGCGAGAATCAACGAATAGAGCGAAGGAAGGCTCAGGAAATGCGAGGTCCGGTGTTGCAACATGAGCTGCACCAGTTCGAGCGGATCTTGTTGCAACGTTTCCTGCGGCAAGACCAATGCACCGCCACCGGCTAGCGTCCAAAAAATTCCCGCCACGGAACTATCGAAGGCAAAAGAGGAAACGAGCAAATAGGATTCAATCGGCTCCTTGTAAAAATCAAACCGCGCTTGAGTGGAATGCAAAAGCGTTTTGTGCGTGACGAGAACGCCCTTGGGTTTGCCGGTCGAGCCGGATGTAAAAATGATGTAGGCAAGATTGTCGCCGGTAAATTGAAGCTTTGGTGCTGCGCTGCTTTCGCGGGAAATATTTTCATCGGAATCGAGACAAATAATTTTGCGAAAATTGCCTGAGATTTTTTCGCGAAGTTTTGTTTGCGTCAAAACAACCGGCGCTTCGATTTCGCTGAGCATGAAATCCAATCGTTCCTGCGGATAACCGGGATCGAGCGGCACGTAAGCGCCGCCTGCTTTAAGGATCGCCAAAATTCCAATCACCATTTCCAAGGAACGATCCACGCAAATTCCCACCGGAATTTCCGGGCCCACGCCATTTTTTTGCAACAGATTCGCGAGCTGATTCGAGCGCCGATTCAATTCGCCGTAAGTTAACGATCGCCCACCGCAAACCACCGCAGTTTTTTCAGTGAAGCGAGCGCATTGTTCATTGATCAGCGTAAGAATCGAATCATGTTTTGAAGAATTCTTTTTTACGGTCGGGGAAGAAATCGACGAGAATTCTGTGGGGCGATTCAAATCGCGCTGGTTCATCCGTTCGTCTAATTCATCCAGATGCAGATCGGGTTTCCCGACAAATTCACCCAGCAGCCATTGGTAATCATCCGCGATTTTTTGAATCGTGGCGCGCTCGAACAAATCGCTTTTATATTCAAACAGGCAAACGGCCTCAGTCGGCTTCTCAGCGACGAGCAGGGTCAAATCAAATTGCGATGGCGTGATGGGAAGATTGGAAACTTCTGCAACGGATTTTCCCAATTGAACCGAGGGAAAGCTGTCGATCGGCCCGATCCAAACCTGAAACAATCCGGCGTTGGGCTGGTTGCGATCGGGTTGCAATTCTTCCACCAATTTTTCAAACGGCAGGTCGGCGTTGGCGTAGGCGGCGATGGATGTTTCGCGAACCTGGGCGAGCAATTGACGAAGCGTGAGATTTTTTTGGAAGCGCGTCCGCATGACGACCGTGTTTGCAAAAAAGCCGATTAACTTTTCCGTTTCCAGGCGTTGCCGTCCACCGACCGGCGAGCCTACGAGAATATCATTTTGCTTGGAGTAGTGACGCAGCAGAAGTTGATAAACCGCCAGCAAAGTCATGAACAACGTCGTGCCTTCGCGTTGATTAAATTTTTTGGCGCGATCAAAAAGATCGCGGGACAAAACAAGCGTCTCAGCTCCGCCTTGAAAAGTGTCTTTCGCCGGACGTGGATGATCGGTTGGGAGTTTTAAGACCGGGAGCGTGCCGCCCAGTTGTTTTTTCCAATAACCCAATTGTTTGGAAACGCGATCGCCGGTCATCCAGCGTCGCTGCCACTGCGCGAAATCGGCGTATTGAATGGGTAAAGGCGTTGATGAAGCCTGCGTGCCGCTGATCCGAGCCCCATAAAATTGCGCAAGTTCTTCGAGTAAAAGTCCGACGGACAATCCATCCACGATGAGTTGATGGAACATCAGTATCAACAGGTGCCGATCGCTGCCGAGGCGAAATAATTTCGTCCGAAAGAGCGGCCCTTTTTCCAAGTGAAACGGCTTTTGCGATTCCGCCACCGCCAGTTTGATCGCTGTTTGATCGGCTTGCGACGACTGCTCCAACTCAATGGGGCGCAAATCGATTTCCAACTTCGGATGAATAATTTGAACCGGTTCCTCGCCGGAAAGTTTGAAGGTGGTGCGGAGAATTTCGTGCCGCTGAATAATTATTTCCAGACTTTCTCGCAACACGGTCTCGTCGAGAGCGCCGCTGATCCAAAGGCCCCG
Source organism: Limisphaerales bacterium (assembly GCA_046595315.1). Lineage (GTDB taxonomy): Bacteria > Verrucomicrobiota > Verrucomicrobiia > Limisphaerales > CANJXF01 > CANJXF01. Next base: position 8,143 of record JBKJOZ010000411.1, on the reverse strand, counting down.
CGCTACCGTGTAGAGCGAGCTGCTGCCTTCAATTTGGTCCATCAGCCAGAGTCGTCGTTGCGGAAATGAGAGGAGCAACGGTGCGTTGCGCGACGCGGGTTGGATGGACGGTAACGCCGCCGTTTTTTCGTGCGTCTCAATCCAGTGCGCCATCCCCGCAACCGTCGAGGCATTTTCAAAAAGCGCCTGCAACGGAATTTCGGTTTCAAAATGTTTGCGAACGCGGGACAAAACCTGGAAAGCGCGCAGGGAATCTCCGCCTAATTCGAAAAAATTACTCGCCCGCGAAACAGACTTTGTCCGCAAAACTTCCCGCCAAATCCGGCACAATTCATTTTCCGTTTTTGATTGTGCGGTGTGATCGGTTTCTTCCGCACATTCGCCGTTTAGCGCCGCTAAAATTGTTTCAAATGCGCCCGCTTCCAGCATTTTTTTAAACTGGGTTCGCTGAATTTTTCCGCTGGTTGTTTTCGGAAAATCTTTTTTTGGAACGGGAACGATGTAATCCGGCGAAATTCCCAGATTCGCCGTGACGCGACTGCGAATAGCCTGAACCGTTGCCTGTTCATTGGCAGAAGATCGCGGAACAAAAAGAATCCCGAGACCTTCCGTTCCAGTTTCCGCGCATTGCACGCCGCAGGTCGCGACGAATGTCGGTTCGACCTCGGAAATCTGGCTGACGACATCTTCAATTTCGTAGCAATAAAACTTTGCGCCCCGAATGTTGATCATCTCTTTTTCGCGTCCAGTGAGATAGAGCTCACCGTTCAAGATGAATCCAATATCGCCCGAATTGAACCAGCCATCACCCACGAACGCCTCCCGATTAGCCTCTTCATTTTTAAAATAGCCGGGCGTTACCACATCGCCTTTGATTTGAAATCTTCCAATAGTTCCTTCAGGCAACAAATTATTTTGCGCGTCGCAAATCCGGATTTGCACACCGGGCACGGGACCGCCCAGCGATACAAATTCGACGGTGGAACGGTCGCGAATTTTCGTCTCCTGTAAAATTCCATTGAGCGACGATTTTAAAAAACGACGCGCCCCGGTTTGTCGCGAGAAATTATTTGCATAGGTCATGCAGGTGCAAACTTCCGCCATGCCAAAGGCGGGTTGCATCGCTGCTGGTCGGACGCCGAGTGGCGCAACGGCGCGAAGGAAATCAGCGACCACCGGCGTGGTGACCTGCTCGCCCGCGTTCATAAAAAATTTCACACACGAGAGATCGAGATTTCGTTCGCCCTCTTGCGTGAGCGCTTCCGCCGCAATTTTAAAACCGAAGTTGGGCGACCAGGTGTGAGTCACCCGGTTTTCATGAATCAGTTCCAGCCAACGACTTGGGTTGGTCAGAATAATTTCGCTCTTGGCATGGATCTGATGGCAGCCGAGATAAACGTCTTTGAGATGAAACGTGAGGATTGGAACAACGTGATCCATCGGCAGCCAATTCAGCGTAATGTCGTCCCGCGAATAATCGTTGAATTGTTTTGAAGCGTGCACGTGGCTGATGATGCTGCGATGTGTTTCCTGAATGCATTTGGGAACACCGGTGCTGCCCGAAGTCAGTTGGAAAAAAATGACCTCGGTTGGAAGAGCAGGGTGGACAAAATCGGTTGGCGCTTCCTGTTCCAGTTCTTCAACGGTGAGAACGCTGAGCTGATCAACCGAAAAAAGTTTGGCAACATTACTCACTGCGCCTGCCAGATTTTCGCTCGTGAGAATGGTGGGATGATCGAGCAAGGTCCAAATGTTAAAGAGTTTATTGACCACTCCATTTTTGTCCGAATACGAAGGAGCAATCGCCACCGTTACGGGTGTAATCCCGCCGAGAACACAGGCCCAAAAGGTGGCGAAATGATTTTGGAGCGAGTCGATTTGCAGGACGACGGAATCCTTGGGTCTGAGACCGTGTTTGCGCAGACCCGCCAAAATTCGCCGCGCGCGCATCAGCAAATCGGGATAACTCAGAAAACTTTCGCCGCGTGTCTCGTAAAATTTTATGCCGCATTCGGGTCGGGTCGCCGCTGTCCGGAGCAGGGCTTCTACAAACGTTTTCGGTTCATCCTCTGCGATCCAAAGTGGCCCACCGTCAGCAAGAGCTTTCGGTGAGGTTTCCCCATCCATGGGCGTGGCCTGAGGATCATCGTGCTGGCGAGCCTTTTCGGTTTGGGTGTGAGCAAGGAATTCCGTTTCGAGCAATGACATACGCGCCGTTGAATATCATTGCAAAGGGTCCTGTAGATAAATTGGGAAAAGAGACGATTATCCTCGCCATGAAGTCAGTAATGGCCGTTAAGCAATTCCCTGAGCCGCTTTTCGGGCACTCAAGGTCAGCTCGGGAACTTTTGGAATGACAGTCTTTTTTTCGAAACGGCGGATGACCTGTTCGCAAATTTCCCGCGCCGCTTCGGGGCGTCCCAGTCGCTTGGCGGCTTGGGCCATTTCCGCCAATTTTTTTGAGCCGAGTAATTGTTGCAAGCGAAAGGGGATGTCGTCCACGCGGTTCACCTTGGCCGCTGCGCCGCGTTCGAGCAGAAAATCGCTGTTGGCCGATTCCTGTCCCGGTATTGGATTCAAAATGAAAAGTGGCCGCCCCAGCGCGAGTGCTTCGGACGTCGTCAGGCCGCCCGGTTTGGTGATGATAAGATCGGCGACGGTCATCAATTCATGAATGTTGTTCGCAAATCCGATAATGCGGGTGGGATGAAAATAATCTTTAACGGCCAGTTCGCGCCGCAATTCTTCGTTGCGCCCGGCGACCACCAACGTTTGAAAATCACCTTCGGTCTTGTCGAGTTGCTCAAGAATTTCTGCAACTGGCCCCATGCCAAAACCGCCGCCCAGGACGAGCAACGTAGGCATGTCATCGCGTAATCCATACCGTTTCCGCACGGCTAGCGCATTGATTGGCGTACTGAATTTTGCGGCGATCGGAATGCCCGTCACTGCGATATTTTCGCGGAGCGCAGCGCGAGCCATCAGACTCTCTTTGGTGTCCTCCGTTGCGACGCAATAAAAGTCAGCAGGGGGCTCGAGCCAAAAAGCGTGGGCTTCAAAATCTGTCACCACACAAACGCTCAACGGGTTGCACGGTTTTGCGACATCTTCATCGCCGCAAAGAATGGCCAGCGGCAAATAGTGGGTGCAAAGCACGACGTCGGGTTTAAACAAATTGAGATGGCGCAGAAAACCTTTGTTGGTGCGGCGAGCGAAGGTCCGGCGGAAACTGCTCATCTTGCGCACCTGTTCCTGGTTGTCGGTTTTTTTGAAAACCAGCGCATAAAGTTCGGGGGCGTGTGCGACAATTTTGACGTAGGCTTCCGTGTAAATACTGCGATAAAGTTTAGAGGCAAAATCGAGCACGTCCACGCATTGAACCACGTCATCGGGACGCAAGCTTTTCCAGGCTTCTTCCAAGGCAGCCGCAGCCGCCAAATGTCCGCCGCCTGCCGTGACCGTTGCAATTAAAACGCGCATAATGCTTCCATGTAACACGAACAGAAAATGCGAGGGAGAAAAATTATCCCGGTGCCTCCAACCGTTGGCCCCTTTCTTTTTGTTCGCAACCCTTTATGTTTAAGAAAATTATGTTGCGCGACACCCTTTCCAAAATTGAGGCGAAACTTCAAAATTCTACTGCCATCAAAGAAGAGCACAGAGACGAGTTACTCAAGCTTCTCTTCACTTTAAAAAGTGAAATTGCCACACTCTCCCGCACTCACGATGAACAGGCGCAAAGCATCGCGGGTTTCACCGAACTTTCCACCCACGAAGCCACACGAGAGGAAAAGAATCCAGAGTTGCTCAAGATTTCCGTGCAGGGTCTTTCGTCATCTGTGGAAGGATTTGAAAATTCGCATCCGCAGCTCGTCGGGATCGTCAACCGCATCTGCACCACACTTTCTAATATGGGTATTTAAAAAGCCGTGACGAAAACTCGCCACGGCTTGTAGAAAAACCCAAAGCGCCGTCCAAACACATTGCGGCCTAGCAACCGCGCGACGCTTTGGTCGAGAGGCTACTTATTTCACCTCAAGTTTGTTATCAACTGATGTCACACCCGTGACGGCTTTGGCCTGAGTTTCCAGAGCTTGTTTTTCTGCTTCGCTCTTGACCGTTCCGCGCAGGGTGATTTTGCCGTTCATCGACATAATCGTCACACCGGTCAATGAAGTATTCTGGCTCATCAGCGATTCGCGGACTTGTTTGGTTAAACTCTGATCTTCCACAGTTCCCTGGGTTGTCACAGCCGCGGGATCCGCTGGAGTGATGGGCGCGGGAGTGGTCGCCGCGCCTGCAGCTTCGTTGATTTTTTGCTGCGCATTGACGTCTGCTTTTGCAGCTGCCGCCTGGGCTTCTACCTGTTTTTTCTGCGCTTCAATTTGGGCTTCTTGAGCTTTCGCTTCGGATTCAATTCTTTGTTTTTCAGCTTTGGCCTGAGCACTGATCTGATCCTGAGCCTTGTCGGCACTCTGCTCGATGCTCTTCTTTTGCTGATTCAGAGCGTCTTTTTGCGCGTCAGACGATTGCTCGATTTGATCTTTCGCAGCGCCGGCTGGCTCGTTCATGTTCTTTCGATCACAACCGACCACTACGAGAGAGGCCGTTGCTAAAAGTGCTAATGTTTTTTTCATGTTGTTCCTTTTTAATTGTTAAACTTTTACGGCAACAACATCGACAGGAAGCCGGTTAGATACAATGCGGCCAACTCCTGTTTTCTTTATCGGGGAGTGAACTGACAGGAAATCGGGCAATGAGAGACAGCTTCCGCGGACCGCAATGATCCTAAAAGCGCTTGGGGGTGATGCACTCGAATGTCCGCTTCGTTAAATTCACATCAGGACAAAGCAATTGGAATTTGATCCAATCCTTCGACCTCGGCACGCGCTCCCAAATTTAAAAATTCAGGAAATTGGTAACGTATTGTTTATTCGGGAACTTTTTATTTCGCCAACGCAACTTCGATCGTCTCTTCCCGGGACTGTAGCTTATCTTCGGCGTCGGAAATCGGTGATGCAGAATTAATTGCCACCAAAGGTTTTGACGGTTGGTTCGAGACCGCTTCGTCGGACTTGTGAAACTTGACGCTCACAATTTTGCTCACGCCATGTTCTTGCATCGTCACGCCGTAGAGCACGTCTGCCATGCCGATGGTGCGCTTATTATGGGTGATGATAACGAACTGCGAGTGAACCAGAAATCGTTGCAACACTTTGACAAAACGATTCACGTTCGATTCATCGAGCGGCGCGTCTAATTCGTCAAGGACGCAGAACGGGCTGGGCTTCACTTGATAAATTGAGAAGAGCAGGGCGACGGCGGTCATGGTTTGTTCGCCACCAGATAAAAGGGAAATTGTCTGCAATTGTTTCCCCGGCGGACGCGCTACAATTTCGATACCGCTTTCCAAAACATCGCCTTCATTCACGAGAATCAGGTCCGCTTTTCCACCGCCAAACATTTCCGTGAACATTAAACGAAAGTTGTCGCGGATTTTGTTGAACGTTTCCACAAACATTTCCTTGGTTTGCGTGTTGATACGATTGATCACTTCGAGCAACTGCGTTTTGGCATTGGTTAAATCGTCGAGTTGCGTCGTGAGGAAGGTGTGGCGCTGTTCAGTTTCTTCGTATTCCTCAATCGCAACCAAATTAACTGGCCCGATTTCATCAATTCGTTTTTGCAACGCCCCGACTTGTTCCGTGACCGCATTCCAATCGGTCGCCGCGCCGTGCGCCGCCATTTGTTCTGGAGTGAGCGTTTCGATTTTTGCGGGACCTTCGTCGGCAAAAGTAATCGTGATGCACTCAGAGCGAATGTCGTCGAGATTAACCTGATATTTCTGCTGAACCCGTTCGCGCAGATTTTGCACGGACATATTTTTTTGCGCCAATTCAACTTCCAATGATCCGCGTTGTTGTTGAATCTCCGTCAAACGTCGGCGTTGTTCGCGCAAATTTTCTTCCCGCGTTTCTACCGCCGTAGCTTGTTCATCTTTTTGAGAAATTAATTCTGCGGCTTGCGCGTTCACCTGTTCGCGGTCGTGTTGCAAGGATTCAATTTTCTGGCGCGACTCCGCAATTTCCGATTCTGCCTGCGCCTTGCGATTCAAGAACGATTCAATTTCGCCACGACGTTGTTCCGCCAAATGCGTTAGTTCGCGAATGCGATTCTCCAATGGTTGTTTCTGATTGCGAAATGACGAACAAAGCTGTTCCTCAGTCGCGAGCGCAACTTTCGTTTCAGTTAAAGTGGTGTTCGCCGCATCGCGCTCCTGCCGCAGTTGTTCCACCGTCGCGTTGAGTTCGTTCACCAGTGTTTGCAACTCGCGTTCGCTATTTTCAAAATCGCCGATGCGCGCGGCCAACGCGTCGCGCTTCTGATTCCCTTCCTGCTCCTGCGCGGCAAGGCTCGTCACTTCGTAAACGACCGTGTCAATTTTCTGATGCAACACGCGTTGAGAATTTTGCAGCGCATTGTGTTCGCCCTGTCGCGTGGCAATCGCCACTTCTTGCGTGCGCAATTCTGTTTGCGCCGCTTGCAAGCTGGCTTGCAATTCGGTTTGTTCGCTGAGCAACGCGCCTTTGCTGCGGCTGATTTCGTTGACCTGTTCTTGCAGCCCGCTCGCAGCAGCCTGTAATTCTGTAATTTGATTTTTGCGTCCGAGAATGGATGACGCATTCCCAGAACCGTTGCCATTCGCGTTTCCGCCCGTGAAAATTCCGTTACGATTCAGCAACTCGCCACTTTGCGTCACGAAATCAAATGCACCGTTGCACTCGCGCCACGCAGAAGTTGCGGTTGCGAGATCAGCCACGATGAAAGTTTGTCCGAGCAACCGTTGCAACAGCGGCTGAACTGAACCGTCTGCTTCCACAACGCGCAGGGCAGGGGTGGCGTTTGCCAGTTCCATCGTGTTCAAACGAAAATCAAGACTTTGCAATCCAAGTGCCGCAATACTCGCACGACCTTTTTTATTCGCATTGAGATCGGAAAGAATTTGCTGCGCGGATTCCGGTTGCTCCGTGAGAACTAATTGCAAGTTATGTCCAAGCGCCGCTTCCACTGCGACGACATATTCGTTTGGAACTTTTATTTTATCGGCGAGTGAGCCGAGAACATTCTGAGCCGTCTTCAACGCCGCCAGAGTTCCCGCGCTGAAACCTTCGTGCGATTCGTTCAACTGCTCCAAGACATTCAGGCGTGAACGTTTTTCCGCTTGCTGCCGCAAAACTGTATCAAGCTGTTGCGTAATCTGAGTCAGCTCCGTTTGAATTTCCTTCAAGCGCGCCTGTCGCTGCTCGACCGTGCCGCGCTGCGTTTGCACGCTGAGTTTTTCCGCTTCCACATTCGTCGCGAATTCGTGCAACCGCGTTTCGAGTCGCGTGCGTTCTTCTTCCAATTGGATTTTCTCTGCCGAAAGTTTTTCGAGGCGAACGACGTTGCCTTGCTTCTGCAAATCGAGCGCGTTGATTTCGTTGCGAACACGGGTGAGTTGCTGCGCGGCGGCGAATAAATCCGACTGCGCTTTGCGAATCGCTTCTTGTTTCGCGGACAATTCGGTCTCCACGCCTGACAAAGCGGCGCGTTTTGTTTCTAGATTGTTTTTCTGTTCTTCCAGCGAAGTTTGCGACGCCACCAATTTTTCCGTGACGATGGCGAGTTCCTGTTCCGCCGCGAGACGCCGCTCTTCGGATTGCGTGATTTCCGACAGCGCCTTGTGATTCTGCGATTCAAATTCCCGCAAACGTTCCTCGTTGAAATGAATCCGGCTCTCGTGCTGATCAATCTGGCTCTTCAATTCCAACCCGCGTTGCTGCGTCTGGTTGATCTGCTGTTCTAATTCCGAAAGCCGCTCGCGCAATTGCGCAATTTCATTTTCACCACGCAAAACGCTTTCGGAACAAACCTCGATTTCCACGCGCAATTTTTCCACCGACGACTGCCGCTCGCCGATTTCGCCCTGCAAAACATCGAACTGATGCCGCGCCAGTTGCGTATCGAGATGCTGCAGTTCCTGCGCGAGTTGTTGCGCGGCGGCAAATAAATCCGACTGCGCTTTGCGAATCGCTTCCTGTTTCGCCGACAATTCGCTCTCCACTCCACTCAACACCGCGCGCTTCGTTTCCAGATTTTTTTT
>JBKJOZ010000390.1:0-4060 GCA_046595315.1 Limisphaerales bacterium | reverse complement strand
AACTTTTGTTTTATACGACGCCAGCTTCAAAAGCTTCGACAGTTTTTCGTCTTCAAAATGGTGCAAAAATAAATTCGCCATCATGCAATCCGCCGGTTCACAAAGAGCGAGCCAATCGAAAACATCTGCGGAAATAATTTTCGGGCGCCAGCCGAGTTGTTGCAAATTTTCGATGGTTGCAGGTGAAACGAGGTTCTGTTGATCCACCAAAATGATTTCTACATTTTTCCAATGTTTTGAAAAACGGCGTGCGAGTTGGAGCATAAAAGTTCCGTCGCCCGCGCCGAGTTCCACGATTTGCATGGGTGGATTTTTCGGAAAACTTTTTAGCAACATCTGTTCAACAATTCCCACGTTGCCCATGAAAAAATTTACACGGCGCAAATCGCGGCGCGAGTGGATGGCGCGGAAATCGTCCGGAGGAAGTTCATCGAGCAATTCGGGTTCGACGACGCGTTTCATTCAACTTCCAGCAATGCGCCATGTGAACTAAAACCCGCGCCGAACGAAGCCATCCACCAAAGTCCGCCGGGCGCTTTTTCGCGCAGCGCTTTTTCCAAAACAAAAAGGACGAATGGGCTGCTCAAATTTCCGAATTCACTGAGGATTGTGGAGCTCCAACAAATATCCGTCGCGGAAAGATTTAATTTTTCCTGAAGCGCCAAGAGAACTTCACGCCCGCCCGCGTGCAAAATCCACGTGGAAATCTTCGAGTGATCGGTCGAGGTCGTGGCGAGCAATTCATCCAAAACATTTTTGGCAAATTGCGCAGCCAACGGCGGGACTTGCGGTGATAAAATATTTCGCAGCATTCCATTTTTTTGCTCGAAGCGAAGCAAATCGCGCTCAGCGGGCGACGTAATGGAATGAAAATTTTTCCATTTCACATTGCGACGATTTGCGTTTGGTTCGTTCGAAAGAACCACTGCGCCCGCGCCGTCGCCGAAAAGACACGCGCTGATGAGAACGCCAGGATCGTTGTCCAAATAAAACGCGGCACTGCAAACTTCCACGCAAATGCTGAGAACTTTTTTATTCGGATCCGCTAAAATTAAATCGTTTGCCGTGCGTAAATTTGGCAACGCGGCGCCGCAACCTTGCCCGACCAAATCGAGTGCAAAAATATCGGGGCGCAATCCAAGTTTTTGGGTCACGTAACTCGTCAGACCGGGACACAAATAGCCGGTGCAGGTGCTGATCAAAACGGCGTCGATTTCTGATGCGGAAATTTTGGCATCGGCCAAGGCGCGTTCGGCGGCTTGGGTGGCAAGGGCGGGCGCGTGTTCGACAAAACGTTGGTGCAATGCGTCAGGACTATTTTGAAAAACTTCGGACAATGGATTGAGTGCGAGGCGACGGGTGGCGATTCCATTTTTGCCGAGCAAAACTTTTTTTAGAATGGCGCGAGAACGCGTGGTGAGTCCGGCCACTTGCGACGATTTTTCCAATGCCTCCCAACATTCACTTTGCTGGTAAAGTGTCGCTGGTGCCGCCGTTCCGATTCCCCGGAGATACATGATGGATTGTAAGCTGGCCCAACCTAATTTCCAAATTGCGGAAGCACGGTTGAGGCGAAATTGGTGACGCCAGCGTTGATTAATTCAGTGGCGGTTTGGGCGTCGGCAATTTCTCCACCGAGTTTAATTCCGAATTTTTTTCCAAGAGTTTCGCGGAGAAATTTTATAGTTTCAATGTCCACATTGCCCGCGTTCACAAATTTCGCGCCGGCTTCGATGGCGAGATTGCAAACTAAAATTTGCTCGTCGTGGGAGAGAAGTTTTATCCCCAACAAAACGCTGACGGGACGTTCTTCGGCGGCTTCGACGATATCGCGCAATTCGCGCAAAAGTTTTGCCTCATCGCGATCTTTGATTTGGCCAAGGTTCGGGACGAACTCGAATTCCTGCGCACCGTTGTCGATGGCGACTTCGGTTTCATAACGTTTCACGTCGGACTCGGCGACGCCGGAGGGAAAACCAATTGTGCTGATGATTTTGAGGTCGGTGTCTTCAAGAAAAACAAACGCTTCGGTCACTCGCGAACTGTTGATGCAAACGCCGCGAAAATTGTTTTGCTTCGCGTAGGAACAAAGCGATTGGATTTCTTTTCGGGACGCGTCTGGGCGCACGAGAACGAGTTCGGTGCGGGCGACGATTTCTTTTGGCAGCAAGGCATTCATTTATTTATTGCGGACGAAGAAAATTTTTAACAGGGATAAACAGGATGGACAGGATTCAGGAGAAGAAAATTTTAATCCTGTTTATCCAGTGAATCTCTGTTCATTTTCGCGAATTAGACTCCAATCGGATGCCACGCGGTTTTGTATTCGACGGTGTCGAGAATCCAATAGGGATCTTCCGCTTTGCTGGAAAACCAATCCGCAGGGGAAAGCGAGTGCGAGGAATAACGTTTCAGATTAATTGCGCTTCCCGCTTGAAGCGCCGCGCTGGTTTCAGAAATACCGGTTCCGTCCACGATCGCATTGACATCCATGTGACTGGCGATGTGTGGAATTACCTCAGCGCGTTTTGCCGTCAAAATATTGACCACGCCGCCGGGCAAATCGCTCGTTGCCAAAATTTCGGCGAAGGTGAGCGCGGGCAACGGAAATTTTTCTGAAGCAATCGCCACGACGGAATTGCCGCTCAAAATAATGGACGCGATGAGTGAGACGAGGGAAACGAGCGACGGTTCGTCCGGCGCGAGGGCGACGACAACGCCGGTCGGTTCGGGCGTGGTAAAATTAAAATGGGAACTCGCCACGGGATTTACCGCGCCGAAAATTTGCGAATATTTATCCGTCCAACCCGCGTAATAAACCAGGCGATCAATCGAAGCGGAGACTTCAGCGTTGGCTTTGGCTATTGGTTTTCCAGTAGAACGCGCGATTTCCGTTGCGAGTTCGGCAAAACGGTTTTGCAACATTTCCGCAGCGCGATACAAAATTTGTCCACGAAGATAGGCTGTTTTTTTCGCCCAACCCTCGAACGCGGGTCGCGCCGCGCTGACGGCGTCGCGAAAATCTTTGCGCGAGGCGTTGGGATAATTATCGAGTGGCGCGCCGTCCGCACCGGTGGCAGCGAGTGAACGACCGCTTTCGCTGCGTACGAAATTGCCGCCGATGTAAAGTTTGTAGGTTTTGCGAACGTCGAGCCGGTTCATGGCGGGAAGCTATCAATTTGCGAATTGGCTCGCAACGGAGAACTCGTTCGCGACAGCGCGAGACTCTTCTTTCCTAAAACGTGTTTCTGAATTATTTCTTTCTCATGTTGCTGGTCATCGATAATTACGATTCCTTCACTTACAACATCGTCCAGTATCTCGGCGAGATGCAGGTCGATTTGCAGGTGCATCGCAACGATCAGATTTCCATCGAGAAAATTCGCGAGTTAAAACCGGAGCGGATTTTGATTTCACCGGGGCCGTGTTCGCCCCGTGAATCGGGAATTTCCAACGAAATTATCCGCACGTTTGGCGCGGAAATTCCGTTGCTGGGCGTTTGCCTCGGGCATCAATGTATCGGCCACACTTTCGGAGCAGAGGTCGTGGTGAATTATCGGATGATGCATGGAAAAACCTCGCCGATAAAACATGACGGCAAAGATTTGTTTCGCGAGATGCCGAATCCATTCGCCGCCACGCGCTACCATTCGCTCGTGATCAAACGCGATACTTTGCCGGACTGTCTCGAAGTGACCGCTGAAACCGAGGAAGGCGAAATCATGGGGGTGCGACACAAAACGCTGCCAATCTGGGGGGTGCAATTTCATCCAGAAAGTATTTTAACGGACAGTGGACGGACGATTTTAAAGAATTTTCTGACGCTGGGCTGAAATTTGAAAGAGAAAGAATGAAGCCACAGATGGACACGGATTAACACGGATGGGGCGGGATCGGAGTTGAAGTTTTCACACCAGAACACTGTTCGTCGTTCTTATCTGTGTCTATCTGTGGCTTCATTCTTTCTCTTTCAAAAACAGACTTGCAAATGAATGGGCATGCCGTAATTTTTCGACGCTTTTCGGAAGCGAGCGTAGCTCAGTTGGTAGAGCACCACCTT
>JBKJOZ010000142.1:0-12343 GCA_046595315.1 Limisphaerales bacterium | reverse complement strand
GCGCCTTCAAGCCATTGTCGCGCTGAACCGTTTGCAGCGAACCGAAACGGCTGAAAATATTTTTCCATTTATCACCGATGCCGATCCCGCCATTGCTCATGCCGCTTTTCGCGCGCTGGTTTCATTCCGCGCCGCCGATGTTTACTTCAAAATTTTAAATCAATCCGATCCGGTCGCGGCGCGAGCGGCGTTGCGGGTTCTCGGCAATTTACACGAAATCAGCGTCGTGAATGGTTTGATTCAACGGTTGGAAAATAATGAGCCGATAAAGTTAAAAATTTTGGAAACGTTGTGCCGACTTTACCATCGTGAAGCGGATTGGGACGGCTCGTGGTGGACAACGCGCCCGGACATCAGCGGCCCGTACTACAAACCCGTGCCGTGGGAAGGCACTGAGAAAATTACCAACGTCCTGCGTCAGGAATTGGCGAAGAACAATTCGGAGACAAATGGTTTTCTTTCGGCGCAATTTAAGAAATATAAAATCGAAGCGCTCACAAAAGGTTCCACCACTTCGCCACCAGTAAAAGTCACGTATCTTCCCAATGCGACGCAACCCGCCAAAGTTGCCGTTCCGTTATCGGAAAATTCCATCGCAAAGCTGTCTTATGAAGAAGTTGTGAAACGGGCTACCGCTGCTTCCGGTGACGCGAAGACGGGCGCAAAGTTATTTGAAGCGGTCGGTTGCGCGAAGTGTCACGCGACGAGCAAGGCAGAAGCGCCGAAAGGGCCGTTTCTCGGCGACATCGCAGCGCGATACAGCACAGCCGAAATTCTAGAATCGATTTTGCGACCGAATGCGAAAATCGCGCAGGGATTTGAAACGACGACAATTGAAATGAAGGACGGCGATTCTTTTGATGGCTTTGTCGTTCGCGAATCGGGCGATGAAGTCGAGTTGCGCAACATCACTGGCGCGACGGTAATTCCTAAAAAGAATATTGCGATCCGCAGCACACGCGCGACTTCAATTATGCCTGAGGGGCTTGTCGACGCTCTAACGCCCGAGGATTTAGCCTCACTGCTTCAATATCTTCAGACGATCAAATCGAAGCAATGATCACGCGAATCGGATGTTTCGAATCTTGATCCAGTTTATTTTTCAACCGGCGAGTCTGGAGGGTTTGCAGATTTCCCACGGACGTTGAGTTTCAATCCGAAATGCACACGTTGAATACTTCCGTGGCTGGTTGAGCAAAGGAATTTACCTTCAAAAATTGAGGGAGTTCGCCGAATTGAATTTTCGATTACAGCGACGACATTTCTCCAAAGGAGAATTTGTTATGAAACGCTATTTAATGTTGTTCGGCCTGTTGTCTTGCGCGCTTTTCACTGGTTGTGTCACTCAACAGCGGGTGGCTCAAATGGAAGGCCACGGTAAACGAGAAGTTTTTGACGCGCCATACGACGTGGTCTGGCGAGCCGCCGTCGATGCGGCGCAAGCCGGAGAATTAAATGTGGTCACCGCAGACAAGGCGCGGGGCTTCATCGGCGCGAAGCGCGGGCCGCAAATCGAGACGATGGGAGAAAATGTCGGTGTATGGGTGACGCGCGTTTCGCAGCACGAAACACAGGTTGAAGTTGTCAGTCGTCAGGCGGGCCTGCCGGTTGCTTGGTTCAAAAATTGGCAAAACCAAATTCTCAACGGCGTCGCGGCGAATCTGACCCGCGAATCACATTATCGCGGAAGAATTGAAGAACCGGCGGGAGTCGAAAGATACCCGCAGCGGCGTCAATACGAAGTGCCCGCACCGGTTGACCCGCCCGTTTATTACGAACGCAGGCCGTGATGGTCACCTTGACATTCTGTTAATCGAGAGGCCTGAAAGGGCTTCTCTTTTTGCAGCGAAAACGTTTGGAGACGTGCCAGAGAAGCTCTTCAAAATTCAGGTTATAATTTTCTATGACCAAATACATCGGCGTTCTCACTTCGGGGGGTGATTGTCCCGGCCTCAATGCGGCGATTCGCGGAGTTGGAAAAGCAGCACAAGGTTATTTCGGAATGCAGATTATCGGATTCCGCGACGGCTTTCGCGGGTTGATGGAAAATCGAACCATGCAGCTGGATCGCGCCGCGCTTTCGGGAATTCTCACCGTGGGCGGGACCATTCTAGGGACGAGCCGCGACAAGCCGCAGCGAATGCCGGTCGGCGACAAAATTCTTGATGCGACGGACGCGATCATCACGACTTACGAGCGGCATCATCTCGACGCGCTGATTTGCATCGGCGGCGGAGGAACCCAAAAAAACGCGCTCCATTTTAAACAAAAAGGGCTGAACGTCATCACACTTCCGAAAACGATTGATAACGACGTCGCGCGAACCGATGTCACTTTTGGTTTCGATACCGCGCTCGGAATTGCCACAGAAGCGATCGACCGTCTGCACAGCACAGCACACAGTCACCATCGAATTATCGTGGTCGAAATTATGGGTCATCGCTCCGGTTGGTTGGCGTTGGGTGCGGGCATTGCCGGCGGAGCGGACGTGATTTTAATTCCTGAAATTCCCTACGACGTTGAAAAAATTGCCAAGGCGATTCGGCAACGCAGTCGGACTGGAAAACCTTTTAGCATTGTGGCGGTCGCGGAAGGAGCGATGTCGCAAGCGGACGCGAAACAGTTTCAGACCGCGCAAGAAAAAAAACTGAAGGCCAAAAATAAAGCCGCCAAAAAAACCGCCAAGGCGGCTTTGACCGAATTAGACGCGAATCACAGCGGCAATACGCTTCGATTAACCCAACGACTGGAAGAACTCACGAAGCTCGAATCGCGCCTGACAATTTTAGGTTACGTGCAACGCGGTGGAACTCCCTCCGCCGTGGATCGCCTTCTCGCGACGCGATTGGGAACGGCATGCGCGGATTTCATCAACGACGGCGTTTTCGGTGTCATGGTGGCGGCGCGTGGCGATGGCGTGGAACCAGTGCCGCTCGAAGAAGTGGCTGGCAAACGAAAAGGCGTGCCAACGAATCATCCGTGGATCGAAAGCGCGCGTCACGTAGGGACCTGTCTAGGGCATTGACGACACAGCGCTCCTGTCCTCGAGGCATGGAACCTCGAGCGAATCTCGCCATTGTGTTGGCCGACGAATTTCGACAAAGTCGGGCCAGCGTTCATGTGTTGAAATTTACAAACCCACGCCAGCGACTTGGCGATAATTCCTTTTATATTTTTGAAACTAAAATCTATGCGACTGAATTTTTACTTGGCATTTCTCTTTTTGGCTGGGGTTGCTCCGTTTGCGCGGTCGGAAACAAAATCCGTCCGTAAACTCGAGGATGTTGTCATTTACAAAGACTCCCAGTTTCACAGCGCATTTCCCTCTGTGGTTCGTCGGCCGGATGGCGAACTGGTTGTCGCTTTTCGAGTCGCGCCGGACTGGCGTCCGCTCGGAGCGAAACACTACACGCATACCGATCCGAACAGTTACCTGGTCTCGGTTCGCTCGAAGGACGACGGGAAAACCTGGAGCAAAGAACCGCAATTGATTTTTGCACACCCGTTCGGCGGTTCGCAGGATCCGGGCCTGTTGCAATTAAACGACGGCACCATTCTTTGCAGCAGTTACGGCTGGAGTTGTCCGCCGACGAACGTGGTCGCGACATTGAAACAACCGACGATGCGACACGGTCAATTTATTTTTCTCGGCGGGTTTTTGCTACGCTCGCATGACGGCGGAAAATCCTGGGAAAAGCCGATTGTCCCACCGGCGTGCAAAAACGAAGCGCGCCTCAATTTATTTGGGAAACCCGTTCCCGCCTACAATCGCGGCGCGCTCTGCGAAGGAAAAGATGGCCGCATTTTTTGGGCGGTGGCCGCGCCCGATTCTTCAACAGGATCACATCGGACGGCAGTGCATTTGATGGTTTCGGACGACAAAGGAACGAGTTGGAATTATGCCTGTTTGGTTGCGGCCAGTGACACGGTCGAGTTCAATGAAACATCCCTGTATCAAACTCCAAAAGGCGACCTTGTCGCATTCCTGCGCACTGGAAATTTTGGGGACCACACGTGCGTCGCGCGATCGACCGACGGTGGAAAAAGTTTTCAAAAATGGCAGGATGCCGGATTTCAGGGACATCCCCATTTTGCGCTGCGTCTGCCCGACGAACGCGTCTTGCTCGTTTACGGTTACCGCCACCCGCCCATGGGAATTCGCGCGCGAGTTCTCGATGCGGAATGCACGAATTTTGCCACGGCCAAAGAACTTATTTTACGCGACGATGGCGGCGGTGTAGATCTCGGTTATCCGTGGGCAACGATGGTGGGAAAAGATCGCGCACTCGTCGTTTACTATTTTAATCAAGCAAACGGCACTCGCTACATTGCGGGGACAATTTTAAGCGTGGAATAATTGCCTCCCCTTCCCTGACAAAAAAACCCTCTTTCACCAGCCTCAAAGAAGCATTCACCGGGTAAAAATTGGGCTGGCCCGACAACGCGGCGTTGGTCGCGCTCCGGGTCATTTAGGTTTAACGACCACTTCCACGAAGCGGCTCACGACGTCGCGATTCATTCCTTTGCTCCAACCACCGAGATCGTAGGTCACGAAAATTTTATTATCGGTCAGGGTTTCTTCAATCGCCATGTAGTGAGTGGTGAGTACGCCGGAGGTCACGCGCACCACGTTCGGCCACGTTTGCCCGTGGTCCGGGCTGAAGGCGAGGTAGTTGCCGTTCCATGAATGTTCAGGATGTTGCCAGCACGCTTTTTGCGGGACACGAACGCCAAAGGCTGCGACCAGCAATCCACTGCGCAATTCAATCAACTCAGGATCAACCACTGCACCCCGTAGTTCGTCAGGATTGTTTTCGTCGAGCAGCCGGCCCTTCCAGCTTTTAAAGTTTCGGAAATGATCCACCCAAAGTTCCGTTCGATAAACATCGAGACCCGCGAACACACGCGGACGATGCGGACTCCACGTCGCTCCTTCGTCATCAGAAAGGGCCTCGCGTAATTCCCGTCCCGTTCGCATCAGACAAATCAAACGCCCTGCTTTCGGCCCTTTGCTCACCCGCACGAGCACTGGTTCGCCGAATCCTTCTGTGCCGATGGCGGGATCCACCGCGACAGTTGAAACTAGTTTCCAATGTTGTCCACGATCCGTCGAGCGCACGACCATCACGCGCGACTTCATCATGGTGGGCGTGTAGGTCGAAGGCGTTTTGTCGCCTTTAATCTGTCCGTAAAATGTGGTGAGCAAATCGCCGTCGGGCAGTTCCAGAATTCGTCGGTGCAAACGCTGCGCATCATGCGGGTGGCCGCTATCGTCCTTCGAAGCATAAAAATCGACGTTCGGCAAATCGAAGACGACATCTTTCGGCCCTTCCAACGTGCGCCAATCATTCGTCGAAGTGTAAAGCTGCCCGATTCCTTCGGAGGGATTTTTGCCCGGCGTGATGTAAGTATCGAGTGCCAGAATCGTGCCGTCGCGCAATTGCACCGCGCCACCTTCCATGTTCAATCCGTTTTCATTTGGCTTGAGCGGAAGAACTGTCCACGTCGCGCCGTCATCGCGCGAAACTCTTGTCTCCATCGCGTACGGATAAACCATTCGCTTCGTTGGAAACGGTTTTTCCGGAAGTTGCGCTTGGACCACGAGCGCGCCCGATGCCGTGCGCAATAATGACGGTTGCAAACCACGCGGCACCACCATGCGTTCTTCGCCAAAGCTCAGGCGCAATTTGCCATCGGCTTCAATCATCTCAGGAATATTTTGCAGAGAAGATGTCGAGCCGCGAGAGGCGGACGGCTGGTTGGTTTCGAGTGCAAGCAACGGTGGCGCGGCCGAAAGAATTCCGGCAACCAACAGGAAAGGAGTTGCAGAAGAAATACAAAAAATAGAAGGGAAAAATTTCAGGTTCAAAAAAGCTTTCATATTTTGATTAGTTAAATTTTAGAGAATACAAATCCGCATCCTTCATCATGAAGCGGAGGCGAATGGTTTTGCCTGCTAGATTTTTGATGCCTACTCCCTGAGACCACGCGACTGTTCGGGCGATTTCGTCGCCCAACATTTCGGGACAATCGGTTAAGGCGTAACCAGAAAACGGTTTTCCATTTTCATCCTGAATTTCAACGCGCACGCCGCCAGCGGCACTGGACGAAAAATTAATTTCCAATTTTGCGCCGGAAAATTTAAAGGGCTTCGTCAGAAATTCGCCACCGGAATAAGGCGCATTCACCGAAATAAATCCATCGGTCCTCATTCGATACAAGGCGAGGTGAACGCTCGGTTGCGCGTAATGCGAGACGCGATAAACAAACATCTCGCGGTCATTGGCGGGAACAACGCCGAGCGCGGGCGTGTTGTCGCGCGCAATCCAATCGTTCAAAGTCGGCCCGGGACGAATAAACGCCTCCATGAAAGTCCGCTCATAACGATTCCCTCCGCGCGTCGTCATGAAAATAGAATCGCTTGAAGCCACTCGATATTTTGGATCATCCACCAGCGACTTCGCTTGCTCAGACGAAACTGCAACTTTGTTTTGAAAAAACCGTTTGGCCAGCGCGATGTAAATATGCGGCGCGCGAAAATAAGGTTGCGTGCCGTTGGTGTAAAATTCTTCCGGCGGCGTGTCTCCAAAATCCATTTCCACCGGCGTCGCCCAATGGCGAAAATCTTTGCTCGTGGTGCGCGAAATCCAGCGACAGCCTTTGCCCTCAAATTTTTTGTAAGTGCGAAAGTAACACACGTATTGCTGCTCCGTCGCCGACCAGAAAACGACGTTTTGCGAATCAAACGCGCCTTGGGTGAAGAGCGGTTCTTTCTGCAATTTTTGCCAATGAATTCCATCCGGCGATTTGAAGCCATGCAGACCAATTTTTAGATAACCCGCAACGGCTTTGTATTTTTCGTCATCAGGAACATCCGGACGGTCATCAAGAAACGGGCAAAAGTCCGAAGCGTACGGCGCGTTTGTCCAAATCACATTATTATCGTGCGTTCCTTGGACTTCAAACAAACCCAGACTTGGTTTTATCCAGTGCGCGCCGTCTTTCGATTCCGCGTAGCAGACAACCTCGTTCGCGCTTCCGTCTTTGGTGGCGATGGGAAGTCCGCGATAAAACATCCGATATTTTTCGCCTTCCTTGATGACGGTGACGTAGCACGACCAACCGCCTTCCCACGGTTTATCGAATTTCAGCGCGATACCTTCGCGATGCGGTTCGTGCATTTTCAACTGCGCACCGTTCATTTTTTCGATGAGAAATTTATCGACGAACATTTCGCGACGGGAACCAAGGTCAATGACTTCGGCGGCACTCGTCCACGTGGCGACGAGAAAAAAAACAGCAGTAAATGAAGTTAAAGCTTTCATAAAATTCCTCTCCGAAAGTCCCTACTCCGCCACGGAGGCGAAAAGCCACCGGGACAAGCTGGATAACATTTGGCCTTCATGCGGATTCAATCAGCGAGAGAAGGGACGATGACGCTTTTCGCAGACTGCCAAGAAGCAGAAGTAGCGAGCGCTTCGTTGGCTTTTTCCAACGAGAAACGGTGCGAAACCATTTCCGCAAAAGGAAATCGTTGTTGATTGGCGCGGAGAAAATCGATCGCCATTTTCATGTGGCGCGGCTCGCTCGACCACGATCCGAAAACTTGAAGTTGCTTGCGGGTGACAACGTGGGGATTCCACGCGACCGTTCCGGCGTCGCAATAATGGCCGAGGATTAAATATTTTCCGCCATCGCGACACATTTCCATTCCTTCCACCACAGCGGGCGGCGCGCCGACACATTCCAAAACAACGTCCGCGCCGTAGCCGCGAGTCAAATCACGAATCGCAGCTATGCGTTCGGCAGACGTGCGCACTTCGTCGATATTGATGACGTGATCGGCACCGAAACGTTTGGCCATTTCAAGTCGATGATTTGGCGCGCCGAGTAAAATGACTTTGCTTGCACCGGCACTTTTCGCGACGGCAAGCGCAGCGATTCCAACTGGGCCTGCGCCTTGCACGACCACGATGTCGCTCCAGGAAATTCCCGTGCGTTCGACGCCGTGAATCGCGGTGTTCAACGCGCAACCCGCGCCGATGACCGACTCGGTCGGCAAATCATCCGGCAATTTGAAAATAGTCGTGCGTGGTTTGAGGTAATGCAGTTCCGCGTAGCCGCCGAGAAAATGCGGCGCTTGATCGCAGCAATAACCGATTCCATAAGCACGACGAGATGTGCAGCGTGTCGGTTGTTTTTTTTCGGTGCAGTAATAACACGCGCCGCAAGCCGCCGAGGGATTCCAAGTCACGCGATCTCCGACGCGCAACGATTGGCCGGTCCAATCTTTATCCACGCCATCGCCCAAGGCTTCGATCCGACCGACCGTTTCGTGGCCGAGAATAATGGGGAGCGTGATGGGCAATTCACCTTTCCACAAATGAACATCCGTGCCGCAAATGCCCGCCATTTCCGTGCGAACCAGAACTGCGCCCGCCTCCGGTTTTTCCGGCACGGAATATTTGTGCACCACGAGCGGTGATTTGAATTTCTCAAGAACGGAAGCTTTGGCGAATTTCATGGCGTAATTAAAAAAAGGTTTGAGTGGCGGCAATGCGATTACTCAAGAGGGTAAATGGGACGGTTCACATTTTGATACGGCAAACTTTTCAGGTCACTGTTCCGGCCGGGAACGTGACTTCGCTCTGTTTTGCGGGAGACAATTTGGCTGATCTCCATCTAACAGCGGCCCAAGGAGAGAGGCTCACCGAAGTGGATACACTTTTCTCAATCACAACAAACGTCACCGGGAAAAAGGGTTACAAATCTCAAATCAAAGTAATCAAAACTTTGTAATCTGTCGGATACCATTGCAAGTCGCAGTGACTAAGGGGAAAAGTGGGGTGACCAACGGGACTCGAACCCGCAACAACAAGCTCCACAAGCTTGGACTCTACCATTGAGCTATGGCCACCGACCGAACGACAAAATAGGTTTTTGGGTGGGCAGCGTCAAGCCGTCATCCCAACCATGGCGCCCACACAATCAAAATTGGTACCCCCTCCCGGAATTGAACCGGGATCAACGGTTTAGGAAACCGCTGCTCTATCCATTTGAGCTAAGGAGGCGGAAGTACGCTTGCCACAATTATCCGCAGCAAAAATTTATGGGCAAGCGGTTTCGTGATCCGCCAATCTTCCACGACCCAAATCAAATTTAGGCTGCATCCGCGTCTTCAATATTTGAGAATTTAAAATTCAACTTTGCAGTCCAGGGAACAGGCTGCAAATCTATCTCGCTGTGCAAATCGAAATCATCAACATCGGCAGCGAACTAATGCTGGGCCGCGTTCTCAATACGCATCAACAATGGCTTTGCGCTCAACTCGCCGATCTCGGATTCGTGGTCAATCGCCAGCTGGCTATTTCCGACGAAGCGCCGCTGATTCAAAATGCGGTGCGAGAATCGCTGGGTCGGGCGGATTTGGTTATTGCCACCGGTGGACTGGGGCCGACTTCCGATGACATCACGCGCGATCTGATTGCAAATTTATTGGGCAAGAAACTTCAGATGAGTTCCGAAGTTCTTAGTCGCATCGAAAACTTTTTCGCCCAACGCAAGCGGCCCATGCCAGAAAGCACAAAGGTGCAGGCACAGGTTCCGGACGGCGCGCAGGTTTTGCCCAATTCGAACGGCACTGCGCCCGGTTTGGCCATAAAAATAAATCCCAACCCTTTTCGAGCCGAGAACAAGCCATCTCTGTTAATCATGCTTCCCGGCCCTCCGCGTGAACTTCGGCCGATGTTTCTCAGCGAAGTGGTTCCACTTCTTAAAGAATATTTTTCGCAGCCAAGCCTTTTCGTTTGTCGCACATTTAAGACGACGGGATTGGGAGAATCGTTCGTTGAAGAAAAGATTTCCGGGCCGCTCCAGGATTTCACGGGCGGAAAAATCGAATTGGGCTACTGCGCCCGGGTCGGAGAAGTTGACGTGCGCATCGTGGGGCGGGGCCCAGACGCGGATGCCAACATTGCGGAAGCGGAGCGAATTATTTACGAATGCCTCGGCACACATATTTTCGGACGTGACGATGATTTACTGGAAGCGGTCGTGGTGCGACAGTTGATCGAACAAAAGCAAACTCTTGCACTCGCCGAATCTTGCACCGGCGGATTTATTGCCAATCGAATTACCAATGTCCCCAACGCATCCGAAATTTTTATCAACGGCCTGATCACTTATAGTGACGAATCGAAACAGCGCTTGCTTGGCGTGCGCACCGAAACTTTAGCGCAACAGGGCGCAGTCAGCGAAGCGACCGTGCGCGAAATGGCGGAAGGCGCGCGGCAAAAAAGCAAAACGGATTTTGCGCTGGCCGTGACGGGAATTGCCGGGCCCGGCGGCGGCTCCCTGGAAAAACCGGTGGGCACCGTTTTCATCGCATTGGCCACGTCGGAAAAAACCGTCGTGCAACATCATGTTTTCCAATATGACCGCGAGACCTTCAAATTCGCCACTTCGCAACAGGCTTTGGATCTATTACGTCGGGAAATTCTTGACCGTTGACGGCAGTCGGTCTGGTGCGAAAGTATTTGCCGTGAACACAAACAGGGTTTCAGCGGTCAATATTTCTAAATTCGATTTTTCAAAACACATGCGTTTCACGATTTTTTTCTTAATTTTTCTCAGCGCAGTTGTCCAACTTCAGGCGCAACGCGTTCCCGTCACCGAAAAAACTTTGTCGAACGGCATGCGGCTTTTACTCGTGCAACGCGATGATGAGCCGACCGTTTCGGGCGGGTGGGTCGCGCATGTGGGCAGTTCCAATGAACGGCCCGGCATCACCGGCATCGCACATTTGTTCGAGCACATGATGTTCAAAGGGACGCCGACGATTGGGACAAAAAACTACCAGAAAGATTTGGAAATCATTGCGGAGCAGGAGCGGGTTCGCGACCAGATGCGTGAGGAGGAAAAGAAAATGCGCATCGCGTATCGAGCCGGAGAAATCGATGACGTCGCCAAGCCCGAAAACATGACACCGCGTTGGCGCGAATTGGAAAAGCAATTCCAGGAATTGATCAAGCAACAGCGCGAAGTTTTGGTCAAAAATGAGTTCGACAAAATTTACACCACGGCGGGCGGTTCCGGAATGAACGCATTCACCAGTGAAGATATGACGGCGTATTTCATCACGGTTCCGGCGAACAAACTCGAACTCTGGATGTGGATGGAATCAGGCCGTTTGTTGCAGCCGGTTTTCCGCGAATTTTACGCGGAACGTGACGTGGTTTTTGAAGAGCGCCGGATGCGCACAGAATCGACGCCGCTCGGTAAATTCGCGGAAACTTTTGAATCACTTTTTTGGGAATCGCATCCCTACAACTGGCCGGTCATCGGCTGGCCGTCTGACATTCCCGCCATTTCCAAAGCACAGGCGGATGAGTTTTATGGAATTTATTATGCACCACAAAACATCACCGTGATTCTGGTGGGCGATTTTAAAACGGATGCTGCGACGCAAATGGCGGAAAAATATTTTGGCCGAATCCCTCGCGGCAAAAAAGAGGCGCCGGATGTCGTCACGTTGGAAGTTAAACAGCCAGCCGAAAAGCGGATGAACGCCGAGGCGGAAACCAATCCGCAGACCGACATTCTCTGGCACACCGTTCCTTTCGGCCATCGCGATTCCTATCCGCTCAGCGTTTTGGCGCAAATTCTTTCCACGCGGACAGGCCGTTTGTTCAAAGGGCTGGTGCTCGGCTCCGAAATCGCCACCG
This sequence comes from Limisphaerales bacterium, assembly GCA_046595315.1. Taxonomy (GTDB): domain Bacteria; phylum Verrucomicrobiota; class Verrucomicrobiia; order Limisphaerales; family CANJXF01; genus CANJXF01. The sequence goes on along the minus strand of JBKJOZ010000142.1, from coordinate 620 downwards.
AAACCTGGGCGCAGCAAGATGCGCGCAAATGGGCGGGTTATTTCAACATGGGCGGCGAAGCCAAGGAAGGCCACACGCCCGCAGAGGTGGAACAGGGTCTTTATGCCGAGTTGGAAAAATTAAAAAAAGAGGAAGTTCCGCCTGACGAATTGCAAAAAGTAAAAAACAATTTTGCCGCGAACGAATATCGCAAGTTGAGCTCCAACACGCCGATTCTCATGCAGCTGATCGGCTACGACGGCGAAGGCAATTGGCGCGAAATCAATGAAGCGAATGCGAAAATTCAAGCCGTCACCGCGACGGATTTGAAACGCGTTGCCAACGAATATTTCACTAAAGAAAATCGCGCAGTAGCAACCTACACGCGCAAAGTAAGTAAACCTTCGCAGGGTCAAAACCCAACGGCCGACAAAAAGTAAACCTGAGCACGAAATGAAATTCTCCCCGCTTTTTTCCAAGTGTTTTTACTTCACCTGCGTTCTCGCGATTTGCGGAAGCACACCCGTTCGCGCACAAAACGATTTAAACGGCGCAACCAGCATCCCTAACCGGCCAGAGAAACTTTCCTTTCCGCCATTGAAATACGAACCGCCCGGGCCGTCTGATTATCGAATTAAATT
>JBKJOZ010000136.1:0-20428 GCA_046595315.1 Limisphaerales bacterium | reverse complement strand
GTTGCGTTTTTTGAAATCACAATTGAAAAATAAATTTCAAATCATTGAATCAAGTGATGGAAAACAGGCGGTTGAAAAGGCGTTGGAAATTCTTCCCGACATCATCCTGCTGGATATGAACATGCCGGAGAAAGATGGCTTGCAGGTTTGCCGCGAACTGCGCGATCAGGAAACCACCCGCAATATTCCGATAATTATGCTGACGGCTCGCGCCGATGAGCAAACGAAACTCGCCGCGCTGTCCGCTGGAGCAAACGACTTTCTACCAAAGCCATTTTCCACAACTGAACTTCATGTCCGCATCAAAAATCTTTTGGTCTCGCATGATTATCAGGAAAAATTGGCCGACAAAAATAGACTTTTGGAACAGACCATTGAGCAGCTCAAACAAACAGAAATGCAATTGGTGCAGACGGAAAAAATGGCGTCGATGGGCCGGATGAGCGCGGGAATTATTCACGAAATTAATAATCCCCTTAATTACGCGGCGACGGGACTTTATACGTTACGAAAAAAAGGAATTTTATTGCCCGCCGATCAACAAGCGCAATTTGCGGAGGTGTTGAAAGATGTCGAGGATGGGGTTAATCGCGTCAAAAACATCGTGCTCGATTTGCGCAAATTCACGCATCCCGACAGCGGCCATCCCGAGCGAGTTGACGTGGCGCAAGTCGTCAATTCTGCGCTCCGTTTTTTAAGTAGCGAATGGAAAGATCGCGTTCACATCGAAATTGATTTGCCGGCAAACCAAACGATTTTCGCGAGTCAAAATCGTTTACTTCAGGTTTTTATCAATCTTTTGCAAAATGCGATTGATGAGTTGAAGGCAAAATCTTTTGAGGCAGGCAACCAGCCGATGATCCGGATTGGCGGCGTGGTCACGGACGAAAAAAGTATCGTCACCATTCGCGACAATGGAAACGGGATTGCGGAAAAAGATTTGCACAAAATTTTCGATCCGTTTTTTACGACCAAAGATGTTGGCGAAGGGATGGGGCTGGGTTTGAGCATTTGTTATCAGATTGTCCAGGAACATGGCGGCAAGATTTCCGTGACGAGTGAGCCGGGGAAATATGCTGAATTTTCTTTGGAATTTCCGACCAGACGCTAAAGTTGCGCCACCGAATCCAACCAAAATTTTGTGATGCAGAGCTCTTACAATTATAAGCAGTTCGCAATTCTCTACGTGGACGACGAAGAGATGTCGCTGAAATATTTTGCCCGCGCTTTTGAAGACGAATTCCGCATTTTCACCGCTTCAAACGCTCAGGATGGATTAAAAATTCTGGAACAAAATCCGGACGACATCGCTATCTTGATGACTGATCAGAGGATGCCCGGCGAGAAGGGCGTTTGGCTTCTCGAAAAAGCGCGGCAACTCCGCCCCCGTATGATCCGTATTTTGGCCACGGCTTATGCTGACATGGACGCGGCGATTGCGGCGGTGAACAGCGGCGCGATTTACAAATACGTCACCAAACCATGGGACCCGCCGCAGTTGGAGCAGACTTTGAAACGCGGTTTGGAATTTTTCGTCACGCAACAAGAACGTGATTCGCTGCTCAAAGAAAAAATGTCCGTCCTGCGCAACATGATGGTGGCGGAACACATCGTGCGCCTCGGCCTTTTGGCGGCCGGCATGAGCCATCACGTCCGCAACTCGCTCGTGGCGGTGAAAACTTTTTTAGATCTCGCGCCGTCGAAAATGCAGGAAGAAAAAAGCGCAGCGGAACTGCGCAATCCGGAATTTTGGAAGGAATATCATCACAACGTCCAGGGACAAATCACCAAGATCAATAACATGCTCAAGGATTTGTGGGCTGCGTCGGAAAACTCCGGGTTCGAGTTTAATGACCGCGTCCAAATCCACCACGTCGTCGCGGAGGTTTTGAAAAAACTGGAAGCCAATTTTGCGGACAAAAATATTCGAGTGGAAAATAATATTCCCGATACGCTGCCCGCTATCATGGTGGATGCGCTGAAATTTTCGCGCCTCTTTGAATTGTTGTTCAGGGATGAGATTGTCAGTCTTCCCACGGGCAGCATCATCCAGATTTCCGCATCTTCGGACGACGAAGGGATTGAACTAAAATTATCCGACAACGGCCCCGGCCTGCCGAAAGAAGCGTTGCAATTGGTTTTTGATCCATTCGTTTTACGCACCGACACCCCGATGGAATATGGGATTAATTTGATGGCGTGTTTTTTCATTGTTCATCATCACGGAGGAACGATCCAAGCGCTCAGCGAAGGCAAGGGCACCACCTTCGTCTTGCGATTGTTGACTAATCCCAACCAGCCGCGCGTGGAAGAGAACGACCAATTCATGGAAAAGGTGCTCCTAAACGATGTGGTTTGGGAAAAATTAATTGCATCCGAGTAAGCCTGTGCAACTGTGTCGGCTCACGAGATGTCTCAAAATTGGCTTTTTTTCGTGGTTGGAATGTCCGAAATCAATTCATTGCCAGCCTAAGGAAAAAATGTAATTAATGTTAATGGATTCCTCGAAAGGGAAAAACGCAGATTTTCAGTGAAATTTTATGAAGACCTTACTTGTATTGGCTCAACATCCTGACTTAGCGGATGCAATTCGAGATGGCCTCAGCCCCGAGCACTACAAGGTCATTCACCGCATCAGTTTTGAAGATGCAGAACCGTTAATGATTCATGGACTCATGAACGTCTGCATCATCGACGTTGATTTAACCGACGTTCAAGGCATTTGGATCATAGAGAAGCTTCGCCGCAATCTGCCCAATTGCCCCATTTTGCTTTTCGCAAGTTCAACCAAGTGGGAATGGGAGGAAGAAGCTTATTTACACGGCGTCGCCCACATTTTGACCAAGCCCGTTCGCCCACGACTGCTCAACACAATTTTAGAGCGCCTCGGGACTACAGTTCCGGCTCAACGAATCGAGACCCGCGCCGCGACACCGGTTCGCCACGCAGAAATTGCGAAGCCAGCCGAAGGGGGACAGAAAGCATTTCAAGCGCTGGAAGTTTTACGCGATTTTTCCGCAATCCTCACTCACTCGCTTTGCGCGGAAGCGATGCTGAAACAATTTTTGTTGTTCCTCCGCGAATTGATCGGAGTGAATCGAGCCGCCATTTTCTTGCGTCCACCCTCCTCTTCCTTTGGGGGAAAACTTTCGAATGAAGAAAGTCGCCAACTACGATCAGCGTGCGCCATTGGTTTGTCGGCTGGTTTGCTGGAACATTTTCAACTTTCATTTGATTCCGGTATTGGTGGACATGTTTTTCGGCATGGAAAAATTCTTCGCCGCAGCAGCATGGATGCTCAAGCTGACATGCAAATCCAAAAGGAATTTGAGCTACTCGGCGCGGAAGTTGTGATCCCAATTCTCGATCGCGAAGCGTTGGTGGGCATCGCTGCTTTTGATGGACGCGTCACGGGCGAATCGTTGAGTAATGGTGAGCTGGAATTGATTTTCCATTTGCTCGAAGAAGTCGGACTCGCAGTCAAAAACATTTCGTTGCACGACCAACTTTCTGCCAATCACGAAATGATGGCGGATATCCTGCGCCAGCTCAGCAGCGCATGCGTTGTCGTCAACCGCGACCTCACGCTTTTACACGTCAATAAAATGGCGCGAAAATATTTTGCAGCGGCGGGACGGCGCAATGCTGATTTGGAATTTAGCGATTTGCCGCAAGTTCTCGGCAGCAAAGTTTATCAAGTTCTCAAAACCGGCACCGCAGTTTCGACTTTTAAATACAATCCGCCCGAGAGTCTTGGCACGGTTTATCACGTCACGATTGTTCCATTCCAAGGCGAAGGTTCTGCCCTCCCCAACTCTGCTCTTCTCATGGTGGAAGACCATACCCAGAGCGAACAGTTGCAGCATTTGGAAATTGAAGCCGCGAACTTGCGATTGGTGAAAACGATGGCTGACCGCCTCGCGCATGAAATTGGAAATGCAATGGTGCCGATTTCTACGCATCAACAACTGCTGGCTGATAAATATAAAGATACAGAATTTCGCGCCTCACTGGATGTCGCTTTGGCGGATGGGGTCAAACGCGTCGGGCGTCTCGTTAATCAAATGCGTTTCCTGGCCAGAGATTCTGTTTTAACTCAGGAGGCTTTCCCTCTCGCCCCGCTGATCGAAGAGGCATTTTTGGAAGCGAAAAAACATCAGCAGGTTAAATCTTCTGAATTAAAATATGACAAAGGCAATCAACCGATCATCGTGGAAGGCGATCGCGCTGCACTCAAACACGCGCTTTCCGAGGTGATGTTGAACGCGCTTCAAGCCAACACCTCCGATGCCCAAATCGGAGTGAGGACAAAAAATTCCGGAGAAACAAATGGCATCAATGGAAATGGCCATCCCAACGGAGCTCATGGAATTTCCATCGAAGTCGAAGATAACGGCAGCGGTTTTGATCCAGATACATTGCAGAAAGTTCCTGAACCATTTTTCACCACGCGCAGCGTCGGTCTGGGTTTGGGCCTGACCGTGACTCAAAAAATTGTGGAGACGCACCACGGCAAACTCGAAATCCTGAAGGCGACTCCGGGCCAATCCGGAGTGGTTCGCATTTCACTTCCGTTCGAGGGCGTTCCGGTTGGAAAAACTTCCAAAGTAAAAAACGGCGTTCATTGAGTGACAGATTTCCCCTTGTGAGGGAAATCTGTTTCTGTAGGATGGCGAGCGTTCAGTTTAACGTCCGAAAATGCGCTGGATTTCGCCAAATCATCTGCGGTCGTTTCCCAGTGATTTGCCTTCTGTTTTTCGCGCCAAATAATTCTCATGTCCACCGATTTAACTTTAAAAAGCGCTGGCGAAAACGGCAGCGCAGATTCCACGCCACGGCGCCCTACCCTTTTGATCGTCGATGACGAAGAGGGACCACGCCTGTCACTCCGCGTTGTTTTCAAGGATGACTACAATATTTTGCTGGCTGACACCGGCTTGAAAGCGATCGAACTGGTCCAGCAAAATCGGATCGACGCCGTTATTTCCGATATCCGCATGGCGGGAATGTCAGGCATCGAATTGCTGGGCAAATTGAAAGCCGCTGACCCGGGCATCGAGGTCATCATGTTGACTGCCTACGAAACCATCGAAACGGCGCGGCAAGCTTTGCGTTATGGCGCCTGCGATTATCTTAACAAACCATTCGACATCGGAACCATGCGCACCGCGGTTGCCAGCGCGATTGAGCGGCGAAACCTTTCGGAAGAAATGCGGCTCAATAACGCCAAGCTGCTCGAACTTCAAGCGCAGTTGCAAAATCAAAAATTGCAGGAGGAAATTTCCAAATCGCGGGGTGAAATTTATGCGAGCATCATTCACGATATTAATGGTCCGCTCACCATTATTTCCGGCTTTATTCAACTGATCAACCAACGCATCGCTGACGCGAGTCGAGTGGAAGGTGAAGCATTGGAAATGGTGAAAGACCGTCTCAAACGGATGACGCGGCAGGTCACGGCCTGCATCGAAATTTCTCAACGTTATCTGAGTTTCATGCGCCAGCGCTCGACTGAAAATGCGCAAGTGCGCGTCAACCAGGTGCTCAAAGATTTGGAAGAACTTTTACGTGTTCATCCCAGCACGCAAGCCAACGAGTTGGAAATCATTTCACTGCCGCAAGATGTCACAGTGCAAATCAACGGAACCGATTTAATCCAGATTCTACTCAACCTCGCGATCAATGCGTTTCAATGTTCCGATGAACCCCATGCAGTTCGTGTCATCGGAAAAATTTGCGCTAACACTTCCGACCTTTCAAAAATACATGTCGGGCCTCATGACGCATTGCTCAATCAAGAGAGCTTTAAAAATTCTGGCACTGTCTTGCATTTGGCAATTCAGGATACGGGACCAGGAATTCCGCCGGAATTAATCTCGAAAATTTTCGAACCGTATTTCTCCACAAAACCTGCGGGCAAAGGCACCGGTCTTGGGTTATCCATCGTGCATCGGTTATTGAAAGAGGCCCACGGCCTTCTTCATCTTCATTCCGTGGTCGGCGAAGGAACGACCTTCAATATTTACCTGCCTGCTCTGACCGTTCACGAATAGTTTTTGCGCGCACCGCTAGGCCGATTATGTTTCGCGGCAATGTCTGAACAACGTGCGACGCAACTTACCTATCGTTACGAGCGATGGCGTTCGTTGAGTTCTGGAATTCTGGAGACGGCGGGAACCACGTTTTTACTTCTGATCGCAGTGCGTTGGTTCAAGGCGGATTCATTTTCCAAAGCCATCATCGCCTCTGGCGGCAGTCTTGGGCTCCTCCTCTCACCTTGGCTTGTTTCAGTGGTCGGAAATCTCGGTTGGCCCACTTCCAAAGCTGCATCGCGCTTGGCGGCGCTGGGCGCTGTTAGCTTCGTCATCGCTGCTTTGTTTCCAATTTTGCCCGTCTTCGCGATTGCGTCGGTTCTCGGGATGTCCACCGCCTCCGCTGCAATACCTCTTTTGACCCAGATGTATCAGGAAAATTATCCGGAGAAGGAACGGGGCCGTCGGTTTTCGCGCACATTAATGATTCGCATTGCCACCGCCGCGATTTTTAGTGAATTAGCCGGGCGCGCTTTGAGCGGTCGCATCGAATATTTTCCACTGCTTCTGTTAGTTTTTGCTGCTGCCTTTGCCTTTGCCAGTTTTTGTCTCGCACGCTGTCCGACCCGCATGCTGACGCAAACAAAAGGAAGCCATCCGTTTCGCGCACTGCGCTATGTGAGGGACGATTCCTTGTTCCGGTTGACCTTGATTTGCTGGATGATGCTCGGTTTCGCGACGTTGATGATGCAACCGCTACGGGTCGAATATCTGGCTAATCAAAAATATAAAATGGAATTAACGGTGAGCATGATCGCACTGTTGACTGGAGTCATTCCCAACATTGCGCGGCTGATCTTGAGTCCCATCTGGGGCTGGCTGTTTGACCACATGAATTTTTTCATCCTGCGCGTCACTTTGAATCTCGGATTTGCTTTTGGAATTTTAACTTTTTTCACCAGTCGGGATATGAAGGGTTTGGTTTTCGCCGCAATTATTTTTGGCATTTCCAACGCTGGCGGAGACGTGGCTTGGAGTTTATGGGTGACGAAATTTGCGCCGCCGGATCGCGTGGCGGATTACATGTCAGTGCACACTTTTTTCACGGGAGCCCGAGGAATTTTGGCGCCAATTTGCGCATTTCAACTCATCAACGGCATCTCATTGCAAACGCTCGGTTGGATTAGCGCTATTCTAATTTTTACCGCAACGCTTTTGCTGGTGCCGGAAATCAAATTTGGCCGTTCCGCGCGGCGCACGTCGGCGCTGGTGGAGGAGATTTCTGAATGAATTTTACAGCACCACTTTGAACATCAGGTTGTGAAACGAAGAAATTTGAAAACCACTCTTCTTTCCCAGAATATCTACTCTTCGGTGGCTGCGTCGGAATTAAATTTTTCAGGAACAAAATTTTTGAACATGGATAGGCCTTCACGCACGACCCTCATGGAATCTTTTTCCACGATCTGATAGTAACGATTTCGTTCTACCAAAATGTTGTCGAGCGCTTCTTCCACGGAATCGAAGACATCGAGAAAATCTTTGACGCCTCCGAGTGAACGTCCGACGTAATATGTAAAAACCAAATACTTCTTCATAAAGGTTGTTGATAATTCGGGCCTTTCCCTCCTGCCGATCTCGAAGCAACCGTTATGCCGCATCAATTTCCCTCTGTTGATTCCTCGCAAAATAATTTCGTTGTCTCGCTTGTGGACAAATGTCTTTGGCATCCGGGGAGGCAAAACGTAATTTTTGTCAAAGTGCTTGCAGATGAAAAACGGTCTTTTAATATCGCTCGTCCCGTTAAAACGCAGCCCTGAAGCTTTGGCTCAAACGCTGCTTCGGCGAGTAATTTTCGAGTTTGAGAAATCCAAAATTTAATTATGACAAGTCACGGTAAACTCATCGCCCTCCCTTTGTTTTTCCCGAGTCGAGTGCGCAACTTATTTCTGCTGGCACTTTTTCTCTCCCAATTGAGCGGCGTCGTTCTGGCTGAAGAAAAAAATGAGACCGCCAGTTCAACCAACGAAACGAAAACCGCAAAGTCACCCCTCGCGGCGCGCCCAGACCTGACAGAGCGTTCGATTGAAGAGTTGATGAACATTCCGGTAACAAGTTTCCGGACTAAACAACCTTTATCTGCATCCGCTGCGGCAATCTCCGTCATCACTGCGGAAGATATTCGCCGCTCCGGCGCAACCACCATTCCCGAAGCGTTGCGCATGGCTCCGGGACTCGAAGTCGCTAAAGTGGATGCTCATCAATGGGCCGTCAGTTCGCGCGGCTTCAATGATACTTTTGCCAATAAATTGTTGGTCATGATCGATGGCCGCAGCATTTACACGCCGCTCTTTTCCGGCGTCTTTTGGGACGTGCAAGACACCATTCTGGAAGACATCGATCGCATTGAAGTCATCCGCGGCCCGGGCGCAACCTTGTGGGGCGCCAATGCGGTAAACGGGGTAATCAATATCATTACGAAATCATCGGCGGATACACAGGGAACGTTGATCAGCGCGGGCGGCGGTACCGAAGAGCGCGGTTTTGCCAGTGTTCGCTACGGCGCAAAGATTAACGACGAATTGTCTTTCCGCGTTTACGGAAAATATTTCGACCGGGATGATTCAGTATTGCGGAGTGGCGGCGATGCCCATGATGCATGGCAAATGGGTCGTGGCGGGCTTCGCCTCGATTGGCGACCAGCGGACGCCAATTTGTTTACCTTTCAAGCCGAAGCGTATGACGGAAATATTGACCAAGCCTACACTCGCGTCACACCGACGCCGCCCTACACGCCTTTTCAACAAAACACCACCTACGACGTCCGTGGTGGACACGTGCTGGGACGATGGACTCATACGATTTCCGATGAGTCGAATTTTTCCGTGCAAAGTTTTTATGATCGAACCGTCCGCGATTCCGCCATCTTCGAGGAGAAACGCGACACATTTGACTTGGATTTCCAACACCAGTTTCCGCTGGGCGAGCGCAACAACCTGGTGTGGGGTGCGGGGTATCGCGCGACCAAAGATGACATCGGCAATACTTTTGATATTTCGCTCGACCCCGACCAACGCACGACTCATTTGTTCAGCGCCTTCGCACAAGACGAAATCGTTCTTGTCCCGGAAGCATTATCTCTGACCATCGGCTCAAAATTAGAGCACAACGATTTTACTGGATTTGAAATCCAACCCAGCGCCCGCTTACTTTGGACTCCGCATGAAAAACATTCGGTTTGGGCGTCGGTTTCCCGGGCTGTGCGCACGCCCTCCCGCGCCGAGGATAATATTCGGTTAAACCAGGGCCCCGGACCAATTCCCGGAAGCCTTGTTTCAATTTTCGGCAATCGTTCCTTTGAATCCGAAGAATTGCTGGCCTACGAACTCGGTTACCGCGTTCAGCCCCACGAACGGCTCTCGTTCGATCTCGCCACATTTTACAATGATTATGAGCACCTGAGGACAATCCGGCCTGGCACTCCCTTTTTTGAAGCGTCTCCCGCCCCGCCCCATGTGGTGATTCCGCTCCGTGCTGGCAACGATCTGAAAGGAGAAACCTATGGAGCAGAGCTGGCCGCCAATTTGCAAACAACCGATTGGTGGCGTCTGAGCGCAAGCTATAGTTTCCTGCAAATCCAGTTGCATCCCACTTCAAATCCTCCCGATCAATCGAGCGAAAGAGCGGGCGAAGGGAGCAGTCCGCATCATCAATTTTCCCTGCGATCCAGAATGGATTTGCCGAAGAATTTTGAGATCGACACGACCCTTCGCTATGTCGATGGCCTTCCCGCGATCAACGTGGATAGTTACGTGGTCATGGACATTCGGCTCGGCTGGAGACCGACCCAGAACCTTGAATTTTCCATTGTGGGTCAAAATCTTTTTGACAATCGCCATTTGGAGTTTGTGCCAACGACTGTCTCGACGCAGACCGCCGAGGTGGAACATTCAGTTTATGGCAAGGTAACGTTGCGATTTTAATCTCTGAGGAAAGTGGACGTCCACTTCCAGAACTCAGTTGATTTCATGATTAAATTCTTAAGAATAATTTTGCTTTGTTGGGCGACCGCGGGCCTCAGCCTCCGTTCCGCCCACGCTCAAAATGCACCTTCGGAATATGAAGTGAAGGCCGCATTTCTCTATAATTTTATCAAATTCGTGGAATGGCCGCGGCAGTCGTTCTCTGAAAAACACACCCCATACATCATCGGCGTGTTAGGCAAGATCGATCCGTTTTTTGACTCAAGCGCGCTGGTCAATTACCTGGACCAATCCATCCAAGGCAAAACCATCAATGAACGGCCGCTGATCATTCGCCGATCCGAAAGCATCGCCGACCTCAAGGATTGCCAATTAGTATTTATCACCAAATCTGAGCGCAGCCGATGGAAGGATATTTTCGGAACCTTGCGCGGCAGCAATATTCTCACTGTGAGCGAAACGGATGATTTTTGCACGCAAGGCGGCACGATCAATTTCATAAAACAATCAGGCAAAGTGCGTTTTGAAATCAATCCGGGCGCGGCCGAAACGGCGGGACTAAAGATCAGTTCCAAACTGTTGAACGTCGCAAAAATCGTTTCAACGCAATCGCGCTAAAACGTCATGTGGTCTTTTTTGCGCCGCATCTCCATTCAAAGCAAATTGACGTTGGTTTTTTTGCTGACCACCACCATCGCGCTGCTGCTGGCCTGTGCCGCGCTTTTTACCTACGAACGCACCATTTTTAAAGAGGCGTTGCAGGACAATCTTTTTACACTCGCAAAAATCGTCGGAGAAAACAGCACGGTCGCAATTGAATTTGAAAACCCGGAAGAGGCCACCGCGATTCTCACCGCGTTACGCTCAGAACCGCAAATTGTTGCGGCTCGCATTTTCAGAAAACGCGGCCAGCCCTTCGTTGATTTTAGTCCGTTTGTTGATTTTATCCGCCCCGGCACAAATCAAATGCTTCCAAAAAGTCCCAAACTAGGCGGAGGTTTTGTTTCGGAAAAAGATTATCTCGGGTTTTTTTCTCCCATCGTAAATAAGGCGACGAAGGAAACGATTGGCGTGATTTACTTGCGCGCTGATTTGGGGGGCATTCGCGACAGCTTGAAAACGTATGCCTCCATCGTTTCCATCGTTTTGTTGATTTCGATTTTAGTTACCTTCCTGATTTCAGCTCGCTTGGTGCGATTTCTTTCCGACCCCATTCGCGCTCTGGCGAACACGGCAAAAAAAGTTTCCGAGAAAAAAGATTATTCCGTCCGGGCCGAGAAAAAAAGCGAGGATGAGCTGGGCACGTTCACCGATGCTTTCAACCAGATGCTCGCACAAATTCAGGTGCAGGATACGGCTTTGCGCAGGTCCAACGAGGATCTGGAACGGCGCGTCGAAGTTCGCACGCGAGAACTTCAACAGCTCCAGCGACAAAACGAATTAATTCTCAATTCTGCCGGGGAAGGAATTTACGGCCTCGATATGACGGGCCGAATTTCATTTGCCAATCCGACGGCGGCCAAGACCACCGGCTGGGCGATCGAGGAGCTGGTCGGGACATTTGAACATTCGATCATGCGCCATTCCAGCGCGGACGGCACCGTTTACACTCAGGAAAATTGTCCGATTTGCGTTTCCTTTCGCGAGGGAAAAATCCAGTGCCGCGACAACGATGTTTTTCAGCGCAAAGATGGTTCCACGTTCCACGCGGAATTCGTCCGAACCCCGATTGTTGAAAATGAAAAACATATTGGCGCGGTCATTCTTTTCAAAGACATCTCGGAGCGCAAACAAGCCGAGGAAGCCTTGGCCCGTCAAACCCGCGAACTGGCTCGTTCCAATGCGGAGTTGGAACAATTTGCCTACGTCGCATCCCACGATTTGCAGGAACCGTTGCGCATGGTTTCAAATTACACGCAGCTTTTGGGGCGCCGTTACAAAGACAAACTCGATTCGGACGCGCATGAATTTATTGCGTTCTCAGTGGATGGCGCGATTCGCATGCAAGGGTTGATCAACGATCTGTTGATGTATTCGCGAGTCGGCACGCAGGGGAAAAAATTTACCAAAGTTGATACTTCGGCCTCGGTCGGACAAGCCATCATCAATTTGCGTGGTGCAATCGAAGCAGCGCACGCCCTCGTCACCCACGATGATTTGCCGATTGTGACGGCGGACCCGAGTCAGCTGATTCAGCTTTTCCAAAATTTAATCGGCAACGCCATTAAGTTCCGCGGCAGCCCACCGCCGAGCGTTCACATCTCCGCTCAACGCGAGGATCAGCAACACTGGGTTTTTTCCGTGCGCGACAATGGCATCGGCATCGAGCCCCAATATGCCGAACGTATTTTTGTGATTTTCCAACGGTTGCACGGTCACTCGGAATATCCGGGAACCGGCATCGGACTTTCCATTTGCAAAAAAATTGTCGATCGGCATGGCGGACGCATCTGGGTCGAATCAAAAGTGGGCGAAGGCGCGACATTTTTCTTCACTATTCCCATTCGAGACGGACACAATAAGGTTGAATATGGAGAATAAGCGGCAGATTGATATTTTGCTAGTGGAAGACAATCCCGGCGACGTGCGATTGACTATGGAGGCGTTGAAGGAGGCCAAATTACTCAATACCATCCATCACGTTTCCGATGGCGTGGAAGCGTTGGCTTATCTCCGGCAGGAAGGAAAATACGCCAACGCGCCGCGTCCTGATTTGGTGCTGCTGGATCTAAATTTGCCGAAAAAAGATGGACGCGAAGTGCTCGCCGAGGTGAAGAACGATTCGAAATTAAGAAGAATTCCAATCGTCATCCTCACCACTTCTCGCGCGGAACAGGACATTTTAAAAGCCTACAATCTTCACGCCAATTGCTACATCTCCAAGCCCGTGGACCTCGATCAATTCATCAAAGTGGCCAAGTCGATTGATGATTTCTGGTTCACGATGGTGCGTTTGCCGTCCGAATAGAAATGAAGCCCGGAATGCTCAAAATTCTTTTGATCGAGGATAATCCCGGGGATGCGCGTCTCATCAAAGAGGCTTTGTCGGAAATCAATTCCGTTGCGGTGGAATTAAGCCACGCCGTTCGATTGCAGGAAGGCCTCAAAAAGGCGGCTGAGCAAAAATTTGATGTGGTCTTGCTCGATCTTTCTCTGCCGGACGCGTCCGGTTTGGACACGATCCGCCAGGCACATAAAGCCGTCGCGGGTGTCCCCATTATTGTTTTGACCGGTTTTAGCGATGAAACCTTTGCCGTGACGGTCGTCCATGAAGGCGCGCAGGATTTTTTGGTTAAAGGTAATTTTGACGGCGCTTTGCTGATGCGCGCGATCCGTTATGCGATTGAACGCAAACAATCACAGGAAGAATTAAAGGCGTCGCGGGAATTTGCGATGAACATCATCGAAAGTTCTCTCGACATGATCATCGCGGTGGATCACGAAGGCAAAGTGGTTGAGTTCAATAAAGCCGCTCAAAAAACTTTTGGCTATGAGCCGGAAGAAACCCTCGGTCGGTGCGTGGATTTTCTTTTTGCCGATAAACAGGACGCCGCCCGCATTCAACAAAAAACTTTGGCTGACGGAAAATTCGTTGAGCAAATCACGAGCGTCCGGAAAAGTGGAGAACGGTTTCCCGCGTCGCTTTCGGCGTCCGTCTTGCGAAATGACCGTGGGGAATTTCAGGGCATCGTCGGCACCGCGCGCGACATCACAGAGCAACTCGGGCTGGAAGCGCAGTTGCGCCACGCGCAAAAAATGGATTCGATTGGGCGCTTGGCGGCTGGAGTCGCGCACGATTTCAATAACATCCTCACGGTGATTCAAGGTTACGCCAGTTTATTGCTGACCAAAAAAAATCTCTTGCCGGAAATCGCCGAACCGCTCAATGAAATTTCGCTCGCGGGAGAACACGCCGCGAGTTTGACCCGCCAGCTTTTAACTTTCAGCCGTAAGCAGACGATCCAACCGCAAACGCTCAACGTAAATGATGTCATTCAAAACATCACCAAAATGCTGACGCGTCTGTTGGGTGAAGAAATTTCTCTGAAGGTCGAGAACACACCTGGACTTCCGGCCATTCACGGCGACGCCGGAATGTTGGAGCAGGTCATCATAAATCTAGCGGTCAATGCCCGCGATGCCATGCCGCGAGGAGGCGAAATCCGTTTGTGCACCGCTGCAGTGGAAGTCGATTTAGCTTACGTCAAACAACATCCTCAGGCGCGCATTGGAAACTTTATCTGTCTGAGCGTAGTCGATTGTGGCACTGGGATGGACGCCGGAACGTTGTCTCGAATTTTCGAGCCGTTTTTCACCACAAAGGAACCCGGCAAAGGAACGGGCCTCGGCCTCGCCACGGTTTACGGGATTGTTCAATCACATCAAGGCTGGCTCGAGGTCGAAAGCATTCTCGGTCAAGGAACAACTTTTAAAGCGTTCTTTCCGGTAAACGATCGGCCCTCCATTGGAACATCCACACACGATTTGCAAGAGCAGCAATGTCACGGTAACGAAACGATCTTTATCGTCGAAGATGTTTCCGAGTTACGCAGTTTAGTCCGGCAAATTCTGGAATTTTATGGTTACAGGGTGGTCGAGGCACCTGATGGCATTCAGGCCATGTCGGTTTGGCATGAAAACAAGGAGGAGATTGATTTACTTTTAACCGATGTCGTCATGCCGGAAGGAGTCAGTGGACGTGAACTGGCAGCAAAACTTCAAGCCGATAAAAAATCTTTAAAAGTAATTTTTACCAGTGGTCACAGCATCGATTTAATCGGAGCTGATGCATCACTTCGGGAAGGTTTGAATTTTCTACAAAAGCCGTATCGCCCCCTGACTCTCGCCCAAACCATCCGCGCTTGTTTAGATGGCGGCGCGGGAGCGGCGAGAATGGGCATTTAGCAGCAAAATCCGGGCGCAGGATATTGGAAGATGGATGCGAAACTAGGAATGGAGCGGGTGAAGGGAATCGAATATTGATCCATCTGTAGATTTCTCGCGCCCTTCCGCTGTCTGCGCCAACAATGACACCAGTGACAGAAAGGAACCATGTCACAAAAGGAAGCCATCGTTTCAGGATTTGGGTTTTGGTTTTCGATCCAGCTTTGAGAATTCCTTCCACAAATAAATTAGCGTCAAAGAAATCAGCGCGCCCATCACCCCGAAGATCAGATCCAAAAGCGTTTCCGAAATGTTCGACTGAATTTGAGTCCCGCAGAGCTGATCAGAGGCAAACTCGCCAAATTCCCAAAATAATGCGGCAGTGCAACTTGACGTGAAAGCCATGAGATAATGGGCTGGACGCGTCATCAATCCTAAAAAGTGCGACGCGATTTCGATGGTACGATAAAAGAAATAGGCAATTGAAGCTCCGCCTAGAGAGTGAATGAAATGATCAAATTCTCGTTGAAAACCGAAGTGAGGCAGCAACGCGTGTAAGAAAAACACCCCAATCGGCGGCCAACCCGCATCGCACAGGGCAGCCAGGCAAACGCCTTTGAAAGTTGCCGGTTTCAATTTCACTGTTTGACGGTCAACGATTCCATGTTCGCCAGTTTAAGAGCGTCTTTTTTGCAGAGCCAAAGTGGAATAATGCCAAATATTCCAAATGAGCAATCGATGAGTCGCCAATAGATCGGGATGCCGCGCAGTGCACCAAACACAAACGCCCAAGGAATAATTAAAACGCAGGCAATCATTCCAAAATCGAACAACCAGATGTTCCGCACGGGATCTCGCCATGCTCCTATAAATGCGATGGCAATGGAAATATGGCCAAACGCCAGCCAGTCGGTTCCATAGGCGAGAAACGGGAATTTTGCATTCGTTTGTTGGAGTGATTCGCGCACTTTCAAAATCCATTCCACCATACCGGAAGTGGCTTGCGCAGGATTCAGGTGGGAGGCACCAAACATTTTTGCGAGAAGACCCAGTTCCCATTCCAAAGGTATCGCGGTCAAACCGCTAACGACTAAAGCTATGATGAAAAATAAGGTGATGAATCGAATGCGGCGGAGAAGAATTTCAGCGGGGTTCATGCGTAGTTTCTTTGGAATTGTTTTGCAGAGAATCGGCCCAGTGACTTATAAAAAATTTCTTTTGTTGCGGAAGAAGTGTTGGTGCTGTTCCCACAATGGGGCGGAGCGCCGCGGTCATTTGCAGCATGACGAGAACAAATATCATGGTCCAGACTTTCAAGCCATTTCCGGATTTTGCCTGAAGATGAGTGAATCCGATTTGCAAAAATCGCAAACCAAAACCGGTGGCGATGAGCCAGAAAATCAGGTGCAACGAACCCATCACCGCAACAGATTCGGTTGATTGCGAGAAAATCCACGCCACGGGCGCGAAACCGATCAGCAGTACCGTCATCAAAGCGAGCAGGCCGGCAATCAGCCCGCAAACTTCCCGGAGGCGCGCCTCTGAGCCGCTCAAACATGAAAAAATGTAAAGGCTGGGCAAACAAATAAGCGCCGACAAAAAAAGGCCAGCGGCGATTTTCGCAGGTGCCGCCCAAAGCTGGTCATTACCTGAAAATGTTCCCACGACAAATCCATAAACCAAACTGCACGCGAATGCGATGACGAGTAAACCTGCAATCAATTGCCCCGTGGTGGCTTGGCGCAATTGGAAAATTACGCGGCGCGGTTGCCGCAGAATCGCTTCGATTGCAGCGATGACACCGACGATTGGCGCTTGATCTTCCGGGCTGGTTCCAAGTGGTGGATTAGGATCAGTCGGCATATTGGAGTTTGGAATGATGGGAGGAACATTGTTCATAGCATTGTTTATTTTAATTGTTGGTTCAGGAAAACAGATGTCGCATGGCGGTGAAAACAGCTTCAAAAAAGCTGCCGTGAAAGGCGTCCGCACGCAAAAATTCGACGGGCAAATTCGGGGAGCCAATGAATGGACGAAGGATCCACGAGAGTTGACTTCCTAAAAATAAGTTGCCAGCCAGCCATGCGAATAAAATCCGACGCGCAATTTTGTTGCTGTTACTGAGCCGCTGGAGAAGTTGAACCAAACGCAAATTGGCGGCGATGCCTGCGAAGGCAATGGCGGCGACTTCGGCGAGCAAAATAAAACTGTGGGACGAAATGGAAAGTTCTCGTTGCGAAATCGGCGGCGTGTTCCAGATCAGAAATAACAGGAGCGGGCTGAATGCTCCGAGAATGAGCGCGGCAATCGTGAAGCTCATAAGGACGGCTGTGAGCGACTGTCGAAAGCCAATATTTAAACCGAGCAAAGGCGCGAGCATCCCGTTGAGTAACGCGTTTGCAAGTGTGGTGAGCAAAATGACCAGCGGAAATTTTATCGCCGTGAAACTGGCTTGCACAGGATCACGCCATGATCCCATCGCTGCGCCAAAAAGACTGGTTCCAAACACAACTGCCGCGACATAAACGAACAGTTGCCACGAATTTCGTTGGATAATCACAGCGTTCATTGATGACGCATCGCCGCGTAAAAGAACGGGCAATTGTCGTAGATTCAATATCGGGGTGGTTGTTTCCATGCCATTACCTGACTGTGGCTGTTATAAGCTCGGACAATAAACGCACTCGTTCTTGCACCTCTTGGATAACGGAATCCGGGGTCGAAGTTCCCGCAGTAATCCCAAGGGAGGACGCATCCACCAACCATTGGGACTGCACGTCCTTGGCGGATTGAACGTGATAAACGCGCCTACAGAACTGTTCGCACGTTCGGACGAGTTCGCGGGTGTTGTTGCTGTTCGATCCGCCAATGACGAGGACGACATCTGAGTTGCGCGCGAGTTCCTGGGCTGCGGTTTGACGCTGCTTGGTGGGCTGACAAACCGTGTCGATAAAACGAACTTCAGAAGTGGGAAAACGTTTGCGAATCAAATCCACGAACAATCGAACTTTCTCAATCGTCTGGGTGGTTTGTGAAACGATTCCGAAACGTGATTTCACTTGGAGATTTCCAATATCGGATTCTACAAGAACGACGTCAAACTCGGCCAAATCTTCCGTCATACCGCGCACTTCGACATGATCTGGTTTGCCAATAATGATCGGATGAAATCCCGCGCGAACCAATGTCGTCAAAGAGCGATGGGCGAAATGCACCAACGGACAGGTGGCTTCGGACACTCTAAATCCCTTTTCCTTCAGCTCGTTAGTCCGCTTGATCGAAGCGCCGTGAGCAGAAATCATCACCGCGCTTGTCTCGATCGCGTCGGTTGCCTGAGCCATCTGAACGCCTCTTTCCCGGAGTTCGGAAAGAACGACCTCATTGTGCACAAGCTCACCAAAAATGGTCAGTCGCGTTTCACTGGACTGTTTGTGGGCAAGCGCGATTGCGTCTCGCACCCCGAAACACATACCCAGATGTTCTGCTCGTTGAATTTTCATTAAATTATTTAACTTTGTATTGCAAAGTAAGAAAGCAACAAACAGATTTTGTTCAAAACTTTTTGCATTATTTTGTGGGTTTGGTCTGACGAACGATTTGATCGAGCAAATCGATGTAGGTCGTGAACGCTTTTTGACCGACCGCAGTCAACGAGCACATTGTGAGCGGGCGATTATTTCGGTATGACTTGGCAACGGAGAGGTAGCCCGCTTCTTGCAGGGTGCGGATATGTGAGGTCAAATTTCCGTCGGTCATTTCAAGCGTCTCCCGCAAATCTGTGAACGAAACTTCTGTGGCCGCCGCCAAAAGCGACATGATTGCCATTCGGCCTTTTTCGTGAATCACACGATCTATCTGAAGAAATGGTTCTGGATTCACGCTTCATTTTTCCTTCCTTCGGTAAAAGAAAGATAAATTCCAAAGACCAAATGAAGCGCGCCAAAGAAAGCTGCCATCACATAATTCGCTACGGCCATTGATTGCCATTGGCCGTGGGCAAGAATGCCAAAGAGCACTGCTAATCCAAGAGTGAGAAAGCCCCAACCAAACCATCTCATGCTTCGTTTCATGAAGAATCCAGCGGCGTGAAGTGCGCCTCCGTAAAACAGCATCCAAATTGGAGGCAAAATCCAACTGCTTCCAGACGGAATCAGGCCTGGCACGATAAAAAATAGTCCCAACATCAACCCAGCAACAAAATTTGGTAACAACGCCTGCCAGACACGGCGAGTTGGAGGCGACCAGAATGGTTCAGCTTCTTGCAATGCTTGCCGACGTACCAATAAAAGGGCCGTAACAAAAGCCACCAACCCGGTTAGGATCCAAAGGGAAACAAAGGCTCCGCTCGATTCGATTTTGATAAAGGCAAAAATCCCGGAAGCCACGAGGCCAATCAATCCTGTCACGATCATGATGGGTGCCAAGGCGCGCCGGTAGATCGCAGACCGCTCCATCAAAGTGCGAATTGTTTGGATGTTTTCGGAAGCCCAATTGTTGTCCATGACTTCACTTTGCAATGCAAAGCCTGCTTCGTCAATAAGATGTATCAGGCCAAAAGTTATTGAACTTTTAGCGAATGAAGGTCACATCACCGAAACTTTGAATGCTTCGCAAACATTATCCGCTATATCTGGATGCCTGCGTGGAGCAACTTACTTTGCTGTGCTGGTGGTGTTCCGCGCTCTGTCTTCATTATGCAAGCCGCTAGTGCTGATACAGAAGATAACCATATCATTTGGACTTGTTGCAAAAATAATGATGGTGAAATGGGAGAACCAACCGCTTGGATTCGTGCTAATGGAGTAGCCTAAAACTTCTGAAACAAATCGACTAATTTACCCTTTTGGTCGATGAAAGAGATACGCAAAGACGGACTGTAACCGACGCTGAACCAGCTTAGCTTTATTTGAATTTGTTGTAAGTTACGTTGTAAAAACGAAGATTTAAGCACACTTTTTACAGAAAATACTAGCGTAAGTGCTTTATATTAAACAACTTGGAGCGGGTGAAGGGAATCGAACCCTCGTTTCAATCACCCTGCTTTTCTAAGTTTATGGTTTGTAGGCGTTTATCCTCTAAGCGCCTTAAAACAAATGGTTTATGCAGTTTCAAGAAAACCATAAAAACCATGTTGACTAAGCGCGTGTGTTATGCATATTTTATGCATCGTTAGCAGTCTTTCAGCAAAGGTTTGTATGGCAAGCATTCATAAACAATCGGGGCGCTCTTACTGGTTTGCATCTTATCGGGATGCTATGGGCAAGCAGCACTTTGTTTCCACAAAAATTAAACATGCGCCTCTGGGTCACGACGGCAAACAGCGGTCTAAAAACGCGGCAACAAATCGGCGGCTTGCCATAGAAATAGCCATGCGCTTGGAAGAAGCGGAGCGCGGCAATGCGACAGAGGCGCATTTGCGGAAGCTCTTAGCGGACGTTTCTGAGCGGGTAAATAATCGGCGTCTCGAATTTAAAACGGTAGATGTGTTCCTGAATGATTGGGTGGCGCGTGCTCAAAAAACCAAGGCTG
>JBKJOZ010000028.1:0-7613 GCA_046595315.1 Limisphaerales bacterium | reverse complement strand
CAACAATTTTTCCAAACATTGGGCCAAAAAAAACCGGTTGGTGTGGATTATTTTTGTGACGCTGCCATCTTGTCTGAGGCCGGAATTCCCAGTGTCGTTTTTGGCCCCGGAAATATCGCGCAAGCTCATACTTCCGACGAATGGATTTCCTGTCGTTCGCTTGAACAAGGGACTGCGCTGTTGTTAAAATTTTTCCAATCACTGCCCTAATGAATTCAGAATCACGCAAAGCATTTTTCAGACAAAGCGGCTGGATGATTTTAGCCACCACGGCGGGAGGCGTTTTCATGTCGGCGGTTCACACCGTGACCGGAAAAATTTCAGTGGAAGAATACGCGGTGTTCGTCGCGTTGTTACGTTGTTTGATTGTATTGGGAATTCCGACGGCGGGATTGCAAACCGTGTTTGCCCAGCAAGCCGCTGCGGCCATCACTGATTTACAAATTCAGGAATTACGGCGCACGACTCGCGCGGTGATGGTGGCGTTATTCATTGGGTGGATTGCCATGGCCATTGCGGTTTTTGCCGCGCAAAATTTCATCCTCGATTTTCTACAAATCAAAAACGCCGCAGCTCTTTGGGTAACAGTGTTCGTGGTATTGACATCGCTCTGGCAACCCATTCTGCGCGGCATTTTGCAAGGGCAGCAAAATTTTCTAGCAATGGGTTGGGTCGCGATTCTCGATGGCGTGGGACGATTCATTGCCGTTTGCGTAATTATTCTTGTGTTGAAAAAACAGGCGGCAGGCGCAATGGGCGCGGCGTTGCTGGGACAACTCGGTTCGCTGGCCGTGTGTCTTTGGTGGACGAGAGATGCTTTTAAGGGAAGAACCGCTTTGTTTTGTTGGCGCGACTGGTTCGCGCGCCTCGCGCCGCTGACGTGCGGATTCGGCGCGTTGTTATTCATCCAAAATGCCGACGTGATTTATGTGCAAAGTCTGTTTTCAAAAAGCGATTCGCCATTTTACATCGTGCCTTCTGTGATCGGTTTTGCGCTCGTGCAATTTACGGGGCCGCTCGTCGCGGTGATGTTTCCGAAAATTGTGCGCAGCGTGGCGCGATCTGAAGCGACCGATGCGCTCAAATTAACTTTTCTCACGACGGTGTTGGTGGGCGGATTGGCTGCGATCACCTGTACGATTTTTCCCGAGTTGCCCATTCGCATTCTCTATTTTACAAAGCCGGATTATTTGAAATCAGCGCCGCTCGTACCATGGTTTGTCTGGTGCATGTTGTTCACAACGTTGGCCAACGTGTTGATCGGAAATTTGCTCGCACGCCAGAAATTTTCAATTGTTCCCTGGCTCATTTTGATCAGCATCGGTTACGGAGTTGCCCTGTTCCTCCTGAAAGATTCATTGAAAATGATGCCGGCGTTCGATGGTTTCAAGCGAGTTGTGCAAACGTTGGGCGCATTTAATTTGGCGCTGCTCATCGTGGCGGCGTGGTTCACCTGGCACAAAAAAGCACTCACTCCGATCTCGAACGTGAAAGCGGCTGAGGCGCACTGAGCTTCGCGTAAAACCAGCCTTCAATCGGACGCAACGGTCGCAGCCATTTGTAAAACGGGGAATAAACCAACCGCAGCCGAATCACAGACAGCAGCATTGTCATCGACGTTTTCCCGAGCGTAACTTTCGATCCAACTTTGTCCGTCCATTCCGTTGGCACTTCAAGCACGCGCAGCCCCGCTCGCTTCAACGAATAAAGCAGATTGATGTCGAACGCCATGTCGGCAATGCAAAGTGATGCGTGAATTTTTTCAACCGCCGCTCGTCGCAAAACTTTCGCGCCGCATTGCGTGTCGCGAATGTTCATTCCGAAAAGAGTTTGCACAATAATGTGAAAAACGCGGCTGGCAAATTGTCGTTTGCTGGTTTGTGCTTGATGCAAAATTGCGCCGGAAATCCATCGCGAACCAATGACGCACTCCGCTTCATCCACGTGACGAACCAAATCGTGAAATGCATTTGGAGCCGTCGCGCCATCGGCATCCACGTAGCCAATTAAGTCGGCCAGCGGGGCGAGCTTCAGCCCTTCGATCAACGCGCCCCCTTTGCCGATCGGCGCGGCAAACTCCAACGCCTGCACTTCGGGAAATTCTACGGAAACTTGTTTTATCACTCCTATGGTGTCGTCCCGGCAGCCATTGAGCACGACAACCAATTGAAATTTACCCGCGTAGTTCTTTCTAAAATATTCCGCGTAATCGCGCAACACCGGCTCAATCCGGCGCTCTTCATTGTAAGCCGGAATCAGCAATAACAAACTGGGTGCGCTCTGAGTCACGCGGCGTGATTATCAAAATGAAATTGGAATGTCGAGGAACGAGCGGACGCGCACAGATATCGCAAACTCATTTTGCCCCCTTCGGCGACCGCAGCGACCGAGGAAATTTATCGGAAACCTTCCCGTTCTTGCTTTCCAATTTTTTAATCAGCGCTTCGATTTCCTTTTTGGTCTCGCGACTTTCTTTTTTCAAATCAAGAACTTCATCGCGCAAGGCTTTCAAATTGTCCGCAGGTTTGTCCGCTGAGCGAATTATGTTCAAAGCTTTTTCGGCGGCTTTCCGCTCCGCAGTTTCCTTTGCGGTGTTGGCGAATGTTTCCAAAACAGCAGCCGCTTTCGGGTCTTCCAACGTGCCGAGCGCAGTGATGGCGCCGAGTTGAATTGTTTTCTTTGGATGGGTCACATAGCCCAACAAAAATTCACGGACCAAATCTTTTTGCTTTTCGTTGCGCGCGAGGTAAGCCAACGCATCCAAATCCGCCGCAAATCCGCGGGAGGTGAATTTAGTCTCGCGCTGCTGCAAGGTTTCGCGAATCGGATTGATATAAACCGGATCATCCTGCGTCCGCATCGCAGAAATCGCCGCATCGGCCAAAACATTGCGATACGATTCTGAGTTTAAAAGTGAAATCAGAATTTTACGCGACTCAGGTTG
This sequence comes from Limisphaerales bacterium, assembly GCA_046595315.1. Classification (GTDB taxonomy): domain Bacteria; phylum Verrucomicrobiota; class Verrucomicrobiia; order Limisphaerales; family CANJXF01; genus CANJXF01. The sequence goes on along the minus strand of JBKJOZ010000028.1, from coordinate 4,669 downwards.
GGGAAAGTTTCCAAGGGTGCGAATCCATTGGGCGCGAAGATCAGGATTTTTCTCTGCCACAATAGAACTTGCCGCGCGCTCAAATGAATTGGTCGCAAAAAAGCCGCCAATGCTCGCCGCCACTTGCTGACGAACACGCGCGTCCGTTTGTTTTGAGGCGAGCAACCCTTCGAGTGCTTCGTCTTCGTGAATGGTTTGCAACGCTTTGGCCGCTTCGACGCGCACACCGTAAAATGGATCCCTCTCCAAAGTTTGTTTCAACTTTTTAATTGTTTCGTGATCTTTTTTCTCAGCGAGTTGTTCCAGCGCAACGAGTCGGCCAACCATGTCTTCCTTGTCCGCCAGCTGCGCATAAAGCATGGCGTTCGGCAGCTTGAAATTTATTTTGGCGAGCAGGTCCATTTTGGAATTAAGCCGGACAATTTCAGGCGCCGAATCGAGTGCGAAATAAAAATCTTCCTCCTTTTCTTTGACCAAAATTGTTTGCTCCACATTGCCAAATTTGCCTTCGAAACGAATCGTCAGTGGAAAATTAAAAAGCAAAACATCCTCGCTGATTTTCTGGACTTGTTTGATGGAAATCTTGGCGAGTTTCGATTTTGCGTCCCAGGAATAATCCCCTTCGATTTCGGGAAAGTGCGCGTGGTAAAGCCATTGATCAAAAAACTGATCAAACGAACGGCCGGAAAGTTCTTCGATCACGGAATTCAAATCTTCCGTGACAACCGTTTCAAACTGATGCCGCTCTAAATAAGTTTTGACGCAGCGACGATAAAGTTCGTCGCCCAATTGCGAACGCAACATGTGCAGGACCCAACTGCCCTTTTGATAAACCAGTCCGTTGAATTGTTCGTCCGGCCCGTTGTATTTGCGAAAAACAATCGGCTGAACATCGTTCGTCGCGCTGAGAAGCCTTTTCGCGCTGCCGTATAACCCGTAAAGCATCGAGTCACGCCCGTTTTTATGTTCGTCGTAAAGCAGCGCGTAAAACGTAGCGAACCCTTCGTTGAGCCAGAGATGACTCCAGTCTTTGCACGTCACGAGATCGCCGAACCATTGATGTGCGAGCTCGTGCGAACAAAGCCCTTCACTGTTGCGGAGATTTTCCGTTTCGTTCCGAAAAAGAGTGCGCTCAGTGAGCGTCGTGATGCTGGTGTTTTCCATTCCGCCCGCGGTAAAATCATTGACCACGACTTGAAAATATTTCGCCCATGGATATGGCACGCCGATTTCTTTTTCAAAAAATCCGAGCATGTCTTTGGTGTCGCGAAAAGAATTTTGCGCTTCGTTGATGTCGGAAGGCGGCGTGTAAAACGCAATCGGAATGTCTTTATATTTGTCCTCAATGCTTTTGAAATTTCCGGCAATGAGCGATAGTAAATAATTCACGTGCGGTTTTTCCTGCGACCAACGAACGGTCTTCAAGCCCGACGCCTCTTTTTCTTCCGAAAGCAATTTCCCATTAGAAAGAACCGTCATTCCATCCGGCACGTGACAGATAATTTCCGAAGTAAATTTTTCGTTGGGAAAGTCGTAACACGGATACCAATGCCGCGCCTCGATCGCCTCGCCCTGCGTCCAAAGGTGCGTCTCGCCAACTTTGTAGCCCATCTCCGGCGTGCGGAAATAAAGTCCTTCGGTGGGTTCAGCAGAATAAACGATGTTCAGCGTCGTTTCTTTTTCCGCCGGAATGGTTGTCGCAAAAGTGACGATAATTTTGTCGTCCGTGACTTGATAGCTCTCGATTTTTTCGCTCGAAGTCACCGATGAAACGGACAAATCAATTCCATCCAAACGAAGTTCTTCCAGCGGTTTGGCAATGGGTTTGAAAGTGAACGTCGCCGAGCCCGAAATTGTGCGCGCTCTGAAATCGGGCGTGACATCCAACTTCAAGTGAAGAATGTCCACTTCGCGACTGGGCGCGTATTTGCGGAAGTCGGAAGAATCCGGCGCGGCAAAAAAGCCATTGGATTTCTGACAAACAATTTGCTCGGAAAATTTTTCTGCGAGGAGTGGAAACCCGATTGAAAAAATCAACGCGGTGAAAAAGAATCGTTTCATTGTTTAGTTACCCTAAGTGTTAAGTTCACCCAGATTTGGAGCGTCTAGAGATTCAGTGGCGGTCCGTTGTCGGAAATTCCTGACAAGAAAACACCAATATACCGGTGCAAAAATCACATACGCGCTTAAAGAAATAAAGAGGTAGCCAACAACGGTAAGAATATTGGGACGAAGGCGATCGTTCGTTCCAGCGCGCAACACTTCACCCTGCGAGAAAATAGAAATGTAGGGCAAATAATTGTTATACGGCCCGACCGATGCGCCACATCCCGGGCAAAACCATTTGTCGTGTTCTTGCGTGGCAAAACAGCGGTGACAAACCGGAAGTGCGTCAGGCTGATTAATTTGCTCTTCAATAACTTGGTTCCACGGATTCGGTGCGAGTTTGCCGCCCTTGATCCATCTTAATAATCGATAAATAGCCGCAACAGAAATTCCAATTACGACTAATGTTTCGATTTTCAAAATCCGAAACCTGGAAGCGGTTTAGGCGGGTTTGGCCGCCGCAATGGAATCGACCCGCAGACGCTTTTTCATTCCTTCAAAATCCAAATCCACTTCCTCGCCGACTTTTTTGTTCATTAGCGCCTGCGCCACGGGGGTGAGATAACTGATGATCCCACGTTCCGGCTCAGAATCCCAAGCGCCGAGAATCTCGAAAGTTTCGCTCTGTTTTGTGTTCAGATCGGTCACAGCAACCTTCGTCCCGATGCCAACCACATCCGTTTTCACGTTGGCGAAATCGGTGCCGCGCGCGCGAGAAAGTTGCGTTTCCAACTCAAATTTCTGGCGCATCAAAATCTTCTGCATTTCCTTCGCCGCTTTGTATTCGTGGTTTTCACGCAAATCACCGTAGCTGCGTGCGATGGCAATTTCCTTGGAGTTTGCCGGAATTTTTTTCTGCACGATTTCCTGATAATCATTTTTGCGACGTTCGAGACTTTCCCACGAAACCTGCAACGTCGCCTCTTGCTTGGTTGATTCGCCGGAAATCATCGATTGCACATCCGGGAAAGTTTTGACGATGCGCGCGAGCAATGACCGTTTATCCATGTCGTCGAAACAGGGCGAAAGTTGCAACGCTCGGGTCAAATCTTTGATGACTTCCAAATCCGCAGATCCAATCAATTCGACGAGCAATGTTTGGTCGTCCAGAATGAAATCGCGCAATTTGTTCGAACGTTTTTCGTTGAATTGATCGCGTTCCATCGAGGTGAGCATCGCGCGAAAAACTTCCGGCCCGAGAATATCCGCGTAAGTGTCGGAACGTTCCTTGGCGAGCCACAAAAGCAAATCGCTGCTGGCCTGATGTTGACTGATGAGCCGCGCCAAAGTTTCTTTCAGTTGATCAAATTTTCCGCCTTGAATCAACGCGTGCGCCATTTCGCCAGCGAGTTTGGTCGAGACCGTGTTCAGCGAGGCGAGCAGCGCATCGTGCCAGAGATTTGGGTTGGCTTGCTTGAACGATTCCAACGCGCGGCGATGTTTTGCTGCGGGCAACGCTTCCAGCACCTGGCCGAATTTCGTTTCCTGCGTCCAAAATGATTTGGTGGAGATTTCTTTTTCCGGCGCCGTTGAACCGATGGCTTCGCGAATTTCGTCACGCACAAAAATTCCTTCGAGCGCGACTGCGGGTTGCGTCCGTTGATGCGTGATGATTTCAGCGTTCAATGCGGCAATCGCTTCTTCGCCCGCCGCTTTTTTGTCGCTTAAATCAGAAACACTTTTCAGCAATTCATGGGCAACGTTCAACCGCGCCTTCAAACCTTTGGCCGTGCGGAATTCTCCCATCAATCGATCCTGCAACGACGTTTCCTTGGCCTGATAAATCAGCGGCTCCGATTTTTTGGTCGGGAGCTGAAAATGACCGTCCTTTTTCAATTCGCGCTTGGCCGCTTCCCACCATTTTTTCCAATCGGACTTAATCACGTCTGGCACGAGGACTTTTTCGATTTGTTCCACCGTCGCTCGACCGTTGAAACTTTGCAGGACGAGTTTAATGACATCCAGATGATGCAGCGCCGCCATTTGCTGGAGCGATTTCAGGTCGGACAATTTGCGCGCCAGAATGTGGTCGGGCGGAATCGGCTTGAGGGAATCTGCGGCGAACGCGAGGTCCATGGTGTGGCCGGTTTTCGAGGGGAAATCGATGATGAAGTGACCAAAAACGGTATCGACGGTGGTAATTTTTCCAAAACCCCAACTGCGATGCATGCAATAACGGCTTTCGGTCAATGTGACCAGAGGTTCGACCTGTTGTTTGGTCAATTTTCCAGAGGCCACCAGCTTTTCAAACTCGTCTTTCATAAAATGAACGGAAATTCTCGCATCGGAGCGAGCGAATGTGATTATTAGTTGTGGCTGTACAAAAACCAAGAGAAATTGCCGTGCGTGTCCTGCAACTGCGCGAAACGGAACCTGCCTTCGTCGAAGATATTTTTGAACGTGAACTGGCGGAGGCGCGGATTTCGCCCGTCGACCGCGCGCTGTGTCAGGAACTCGTTTACGGAATCTGTCGCTGGCAGGAAACTTTGGATTGGCTCATTGCGCGAAAAACTGAAGGCCGCGAACAAAAAGCGGACATGATGATTTTGTTGCGCCTCGGCCT
>JBKJOZ010000318.1:0-6974 GCA_046595315.1 Limisphaerales bacterium | reverse complement strand
ATCGAGCAATCCATCGACTTGCGCCGCTTGAAATAACGATTTCGCGTCGCGTCGTGCTTGTTTGGAAATTTTCATTGGTAACGCGAACGAAAATTACGCAGCCAATTGTTTGTTGGTTTCTTCCGCGAGACGTTTCTGATCGTCCGCTGTCAGAATTTTGCCGGTGACTTTGCTGGTCGTATCGACCACCAAACGACCCACTTCTCGTTTGAGATCGGCCAACATGCGAGCGCGTTCGGCTTCCGCAGCTTGCTTGGCTTTGCTGACAATATCAGCAGCAGCGGCAATCGCTTTTTGTGTTTCGACTTCTTGCACGCGAGCAGCCGCAGCGCGAGCTTCTTCGATCAGTTTGTTCGCTTGCACGTTCGCGTTGTTCAAAACTTCCTGACGCGAGGCTTCAGTGCGAACGAGTTCCGCTTTGATTTTATCGGCGTTCGCCAAACCTTCAGCGATACGTTGGCGACGTTGTTCGAGCACTTGCAAAATCGGTTTGTAAGCGAAGCGATGAAGCAAAAACGCGACGATGCAAAAGCTGATGACTTGGGAAAAGAATAACGACTTGTTAAAGCCGAATTGTTCGCCGGTGGAACGGGCGAGTTCGCCAATGCCGCCACTCTCCGCTGCTGCTAAAATAAACTGATTCATAAAAATTTTGAAAATGCCTTTTCAGGCGCGGAGTTTTGGCTCCGCGCCCAAAGATTATTTTCCGGCCAAAAAGATGGCGAAGAAAACAATGCCTTCAGCGAAAGCGGTGCTCAGAATCGCTTGCACCAGAATCTTGGTGGCTGCACCAGGATTACGGCCGACGGCTTCCGACGCTTTCATACCAATCATACCTACACCGATCGCAGCGCCAAAAGCGGCTGCGGCAATGTGAATATTACCGGTCATTTCTGCTAACATTGGCATTAACATACGTTTTTCCTTTTTCTTGTTTGTCCAACGGCTCTCGCAGTCTTGCCACGATCAAACCGCTGAAATTTTTTAATGTTTGGCCGCCTCGCCGTGACCGTGTTCGTCATCGTGCTGACAAATCAGCAACGTGAAAACCGCAGTCAACAACATGAACACGAGCGCTTGCACCAAACCGACCAAAAGTTCCATGAAATAGAATGGGATTGGGAATAACCAACCAAAAGCTGGTTTCATTGTCGCCATCGTTTCCAACATGTTTTCTCCGGCAAAAATATTTCCGTAAAGACGAAAGCTGAGCGACACCGGACGGAATAAAATTGAAACGACTTCCAATACGCCGACGAGAACGAAAACCGCGATCATCAACACTTTTAATGCGCCAGTGGAATCGCCCTTTGGACCGAAAAGATGGAGAATAAATCCGCCGGGACCATTTGCTTGCAAAGCCCAAATAATCCAGCAGGCAAAGAAGACAATCGACATCGCCAAAGTCATGTTCAAATCCGCATTCGCGCCGCGCAGCAATGGACGTGAAATGTGGTGAAGCTGCCCATCCGCGCCTGGCGTTCCCCAACCGACGGAACCGACGCCTGGAATTAATCCAACCCAGTTTGAAAACAGGATGAAAATGAAAACCGTCGCAAAAAACCAAAACGTTTTTTTGACGAGGTCGTGACCGATAATTCCTTCGAGAAAATCGTGCAAACTTTCCACAAGCCATTCCCAAAAATTCTGCGCGCCTTCCGGAATTTGCTTCACGTTTCTCGTCGCAATTTGGGCGAAAATGATGAGGAACAATGCGACAACCCAAGTGACCAACATGGAGTTAGAAATTTTAAACCAGCCGAAATCTTTGATGATCGGCGCGGCTTGCGGCAACCCGTGATGTTCTTCACCGTGATGCTCCGCGACTTGTCCGGCTTCGTGCCCGAGTTGATCCGCCGCCGTCGCAACCGCGTGAGTTTCCGCCGCCAAACCGAGGCAAACAGAAACCAGCAACAGGGTCGCGATTAAAAATGATTTCATTACGTGCATTGAGCCTAAAACTTTCAAGGGTTCAAATCCCGCCCGCAAAACTTCTATAGTTTTACCGAAAGCGGGCCGAAAATTGCATTATCGTGAAATATTTCACAAGGTTTTTTATACGCAAATGGCATTTCAGCAGCGCGCGTTTTGTTTCCCCGGCCGTTCCGAGAAGTTTACGGGGTCTCTGCCAGTGGCAGTTTGCGCTTCAAGGAATCGTCCGTGAGCGTTTTTAAAAACGCGATCAACGCTTTTTTGTCAGAGTCGCTGAGCGCAATTCCTGAAACGGGATGTTTGGCCAAATTTGGATCCAGCGTCGCGCTTTGTTTCACGCCACCGCTGTAGTGTTCGACAACTTCTTCAAGCGTTTTAAATCGTCCGTCGTGCATGTAAGGCGACGTGAGTTCAACATTGCGCAGCGAAGGAACGGCAAATTTGCCGCGATCGAAGTCCTTACCCGTGGCGTTTTCACGGCCGAAATCAGCGAAAGTTAAATCCAAACCGTTGTTCGCGAAACCGTGCGTGGTGAAAAGTGGACCGCCGTGACAATGAAAACAATCCGCGCCGAACTGTTCGCGGCGCGGATCATATTCGGTCACAAATAATTCGAACCCGCGTTTTTCGTCATCGGCCAACGTTTCTTTGCCATCCATCGCGCGGTCGAATTTTGAGTCGTACGAAGTGAGGGTGAAAATGAACTGTTCAAGGGCGAGGGCGACTCGATTGCTGGTGATTTGCGGATCGCCAAAAGCTTTCTCGAAAAGGTCGGGATAATTCGGATCTCGAGAAATTTTTGCGGAGACGTTTTCGAGCGTTTCGTGCATTTCCAAACGATCCTGCACCGGCACCAGCACCTGTTCGCGCAACGAAGTCGCCCGCCCGTCCCAGAAAAAGGTTTTTTTCCACGCCATATTAAAAATCGGCATGGAATTGCGTTTTCCTTTTTCGCCATCCACACCGACGCTGAACCGTTTTCCCGGGTCAGCAAACGCATTTTCCTCATGATGACACGAAGCACAGGATTGGATTGAGTCTTTGGAAAGCAGCTTTTCAGAAAATAATTTACGGCCAAGTTCCACGCCTTCTTCAGTCAACGGATTGTCTCGCGGCAAATCGGGCATCGGAAATTGCGCCGAAAACGTAAAATGGTATGGCGTCGTTTTCGCGACATTGCTGACGGACGATTTTGATTTTGCAGCGATTTCCAGTTGGTGAGGTTCATTCACAGAAGTTGCCAACGCCGAAAACGATTTCTCCAAATTCGCTCGCAAGGACTCGGCAAATTTGTCCCCAGCGCGGGAATGCGTCGAAGAATTCTCATCGGAAAAAGCGTGCTTGAAAAAAGCGTCGAGATTCAGCGCAAGATCGAGCGTCCCGTCTCCGTCGAGAACAAGCGAGACGGGAAGCTCAACGGTCATCAGCATCGCGTCGTTCCCAAGATGATACGAGTAGCCGCTGACGGTGTTTGAAACGGTTTGCCAATGTCCTTCAACGGCGAAGAACACGTAACCGCTCGCCCAACCCCAATGCAGCCCGTTCAAATTTGGATTCAGTGGGTGATCGGCGGGATATTTCGCCGGATCGGAATGATTGAGCGCTGGTTGCAATCCGATGCGAAAACGGACCCGGTCGTATTTTCCGGACGAAAGATTTTGGACGCGAAATGAAGACCTGTTGCCTCCAACGCTGACGTAAGCCTGCCAGTTCGATTGTGCCAACCAGCTGCCATTGGTTTGTCGCAAAGCAAAATTAGAAACGAGAAAATCCAACCGGGTCACCGAAAAAAATTGTGCTGCAGCATTCGTCAGCCCTGGTTTTTCAAAAACCAGCGGAACCGAAGTGTGTCTGGCCGCGATCCGCACTTGCAGCGAATGGCGAGGAGTAACTTCTGCAAACGCCGCCGCAAGCATCAGCCAAACAAAACCCGCCAAACAAAACTGCGCGCATCGAAGCACGTTGGCCCGCTCTGTTTTCCCGAATTTTCGCACGGTAAATCCTATCAGCCGCGAATTTATTTTGCGACCACAGTGTAGAATTTTTGGTCTGCGGTCGTGTTCGTGTCGGTGAGTGAAACGAGGCTGGCATTCGTCACGACCACCGCGTTCGTGAGCGGAGCCCAACCGAGTTCGTCGCAGGTCGCGCTTGCCCAAAGCGAATAGGTCAGGTTTGTCTGCCGCACGACCGACGCCGTAAATTGACTCTCTGTTTTTACGAAACTCGAAATGGTCGGCTGCGCGATGTTGGTCTGGTAAGCGCCCAGGTGCAACGTGAGCGAATAATAATTGCTCTGCTGAGCAGACGTTAATGCGCCCGAAAGCAGATTTGTTTTCTCATACGGATCATTGCTCAAGTTGTAAAATTCCTCCGCGCCTCCTATGAACTTGATCAGTTTAAATTGAGTATTGCGCAACATTTGCCCGTCGCTCGCAGCGGGCGTGCTGGCATTAAAAATTTCGGAATAGGCATAACGACTCTGATTGGTTGCGCCCTGCAAAATCGGCAGCAAGCTTTGCGAATCGATTTTTGTTCCTGCTGGAACTGTCGCCGCCACATTGATTCCGGCGAGTTCCAGGATGGTTGAATAAAGATCAACCGCGTTGACGGGCGTGGTATCGCTTCGACCCGGATTCGCGACCGAAGGACTTCTGATCACAAAAGGCACATGAGTTCCTCCTTCGTAAAGTGTGTCTTTGCCGCGATTAGCTGGATACGGCGGTTGAATCACGTTGCCCATCGTGCCGTTGTCGCCCATGAAAATGACATGGGTGTTGGTGAGTTCGACCGACGCAAGCAATCGCCCAATTTCTGTGTCCATCGCTTCCGTCATCGCTTCAAAATATTTTCGCGGATTCGCGTTGATGTCCGCTTGCGTCCCCGACAACGACGCATAATTCGGACACAAGTTGCCGGGCGGTTTATGCAACGGCGTGTGCGGCGCGTTAAAAGCGACCCACGCAAACCAGGGATTCGTGCCGCGCGCTTGAATCCACGTCGTCGCGTCGTTTACTAAATCGGTGGTGGCGTAATTCGTGGTCGCAGCCGAAACGCCATTCACGGTTTTTGTCCAGTTCGTAAAACTTGTAATCGCCCCTTGCAACGAACCAGCGAAATGCGGCCAACCACCGATTGTGCTCGGGCTGTTGAGCGCCGTTGCCAGATGCCATTTTCCAAATTGAGCGAGTGAGTAATTTAAACTGGGATTCGCGGCGAATGCTTCGGGCAACGTGAATTCTGAAGCAGTCAGCAACGGACTGGTCGCTCCTGTGATGACGTCCCCCACTCCGGTGCGAAAAGAATGTCGCCCCGTCATCAGACAAGCGCGAGTGGGCGAGCAAACCGGGTTTGCATAAGCGTTGCGAAAAAGCACGCCGCTCTGCGCCAGTGCAACAATATTTGGCGTCGGCGGCAAGGACGCGCCGTTGTTGGTGGAGTTGTAAAGTGAACTGCTGTCGGCGCCGTAATCATCGGCGATAATTAGTAAAATATTTTTCGGTGCCGCCGTTGCCGACAGCGCGGCCAGATTGAAAACCATCCAAAAAATCTTGGCAAAATTCATGGCGCGGATTTTTTTATTTCGCCGGGCTGTAAGTGCCGAGCGCGGTGCGATTGATGCGGAAAAATTCGTTGCTGCCCGTTCGGTTCGTGGATAGTTGCGTGGAAATTCCTTGCGCGACGATGTTGCTGGCACGGTTCGTCCAACCGCTCAGATCATTCGAGGATTCGACGGAGTAAGTGCCCCCTTCGGCTGAACTCCAGACGAGCGTCACGGTTGTGTTCGTATTCGCCGTGGGTGAAGTGAGAGTGACGGTTGAATCTGCGCCGCCTAAAAAATTCGTCGTCACCGTTTCGCCCAAACTCGTCACGGTTCCGCCAGTCGGGCTTCCGTAAAACGCGCGGCCAATATTGTAAGGAAAAACCGGCGCGCCATTGGACGAAATACAAACGAAATAAGCGTAAACGCCATTGGTAAATTCCGGCGTGACGCAAAAACGACCGTTGTATTCGTCGAGGTCAAACGTGGTGCCAAGAGTTTGGCCGAGATCGCCGAGATACAATTTGTCTTCCAGATAACGGCCCAGCGGAAAACTCGTTGAAACTGCGGGACCCGTTTGATTTGAAGAAACATTGTAAACCCGCACCGCCCACGCCGGAATCGTCGCGCGTCCCGTTGCCGTCAAATTGTCCGTCCCGTTTTGACCATCGCGCAAAACATATCCAGAAATCATTCGGCGCACACCGCTGCTCGCGTTCGTGGCGCTGGCATAACCGTACGGGCCGTAGATCGGATGACCATCGCGCACCCAACCCAAAATTGGTGAATGGGCGAGGCTCAAATTTGTAACATTTTCGCTGTAGGTTTTGCTGGTGGAATTGAAGAGCACGTTGTCGCCACGCAAATAACGCAACGCAATCGGATTGGCGTGGTAATGATATTGGCCGCTGCCGGGTTGATGCGCCAACGCTGGATCAAACGTGACACTTTCGTTCACGTAGGCGTCGCGATTCCAATAGCCGCTCCCGTTCACTTCCGAACTTCCGTTCCAATAAAACGCGTCGCGACCGTCGAACATGGCCACTCCATCCACAAAATAACCAATCGGCCCACCACCCGTTACGGTTTTGGTCGCCGGCACCGTGGCCGCGCGCGGGATTCGATAAAATGATTTCGTATTCACCGGCTGATTTGGAAAAAGCATTGTTTTCGCCGCGTTGAGATACCATGGCCCCATGACGTGACTGCCCAGACCGGTGCTGCGAATGTAAATCCAATTTGCCGACGAATAAATTTCCTGCACGCCTGAGTAAGCGGGCACCGATTGACCCGTCCATGTCGTCACGCTCGTCCCGGCAGTTTGCGCCGCGCTCGTGGAGTAAATCCGCGCGTATTTTGCCGAATAAGTTGTGAACCATGAATCGATCCGCGCGTCCGCCGCATTCAGGACGCAGGCAGCGAACAGTCCAAGAAAAATCAAATATTTCGAATTTATTTTCATAAAGGCTATCGGACTTGACCAGGCGGATTTGGAAAAAAACTA
>JBKJOZ010000208.1:0-4106 GCA_046595315.1 Limisphaerales bacterium | reverse complement strand
CAACGGCTTGTTCCAGATTCCATAAGGAAAATCAGTCAGGATTTTTTCTAATTCATCTGGTGTTTCCGCCAAGGTTGCAAATTGCACCAGCTTGAAATGAATCCTCACGCCGGGAAGCTGAGTGACTGTGCCGGGCGCAACGCGATCTTCCATAATTTGCAGAATGCCCATGCCTCCTTCGCGGGTTTTGAAACCGAACGTTTTATGAGTGCCATCAAAAATGTCCGTCGCAGATTGCGCGAGAATCCTTCGTAGAAGTTCACCGGCGGAAATTGTGTTCCAATCCTTCTCGTCCAATTTCATGAGATGGAGATTTGCACTCATCAATGCATGGTTGCCATTGACGGCGTCAATCCGGTGCTGGCGTTTCCACGCGGAAGATTCTTTGCTGTTGAACCATTCGTAACGCGCTGGATCACGATCTCCCAACGGATGCGGCAAGGGCAAATCCACCAACTTGCCCGAATCGAAATCAATCGCGTCGGTGACGACGAGTTCGATCACCGGGCTGAAATTCTTTGTCGGCGAGACAACGGATAAGAGCGAACTCGTTTCCTGTCGAACGCGTGCGAATAAAATGTAAGTCCAACCCTCGCGATGTTTCACATGAAATTCTCTTGAAGCGCCCACAAACATTTGCGGCCATCTTCTCACTTCTTTCTCCACCTCTTTCGCCGCCGCCCGAACTTCATCCTCCGTAAAATCTTGCGGAAGTTTCCACTCCAGGACATCGCCGTCACCCACGCCGACCCATTTCGTTTTGCGAAAGTCAACAAACCCGGGTTTCGGGACTTCGTCATTTGGCCCGCGCATCAAATCCTGCGTCACCTCAAAGCCAAGCGCACGATTGGTGTCGCGTTCAAAATGCAAGCGGATGTAATGCGACCCTTTCGGAACTTCGACATTGAGAGGTTTAAAATCGATCTCGTTGGACGCATCACGCACTTGCATCTTTGCCTGTTCCTTTTTGTGCAACGACACGCTGTATCCGACGGCGAGCAAGACCAATCCGCCGATGAGAATTGGGACGAACGTCATCCATCCATGAATTTTCTTTCGGGCAGGCTGGGCCGGATTTGCTTCTGCCGTGGTTTTGTTCACCGTGCGCCAGACGCGCCGAATGATGAACAAGTTCACGATAATAGATATTGCGACGGCGATGATGATGGGAATTTCAAACGGGTGTTCCGCGAGATGATTTGCAACTCTTGTGAGGAAGCGGGGATGAACCTGGGGATTGTTTCCGTGGGCGAGATTGGCGTGGAAATCTGCCAGCAGCTTGCCCATTTTTACAAACAATCCGCAAATCAATCCGTCCAACAAAAGCAGCGGGAACAGCAGCCCATCAAACACCGCCAAACCCATCCCATAAATTTTTCCCGCCGAGCGACGGATTTGTGAAGCGGCGATCCAGCCGAGAATCGTTGTGCCGAATGGGGCGGCAAGTCCCAACGGCAAGAGCGTAAATATTCCCCATGTAGGCGAATTCGGATTGAACATTGGCAACCCGTGGGCGAATAAAAAAATGCAGAATTTTTTCCACCATGCTGACCCGCGATACTCCGTTATTTGACCTGTCCACGGCATAAACATTAGTAAGAGCATGAGTCCAAAAAAAGCAGCCCAAGTCGCACCAATGATGGCCGTGCGCGAAAAGCGTGGCGGGGTTTCGGGGAGCCCGCGCGTCTCGCGTGCTGCGGTCGGCGTCGCGCCGACCGCTCGTTCCTCTAAATTAGTTTTACGAGAATCGGGCGCGACGCCTGATTCGGCAGGCGGGACGCCCGCGCTCCCCGTGATATTTTCCACACAGGTTTTTACTTCGCTGACTTGCTGGTAACGAAGTTCCGGTTTTTTTTCCAACGCGCGCAAAACAATTTCATCCAGCCGCACATCAATTTGCACTTTGCTCGACGGCGGTTGGAGTTGTTTGCCAGGAAGTTCACCGGTGAGCATTTGATAGAACACCACTCCTAGCGCGTAAATATCCGCGCGATGATCTACCTCGCCGGGATTTTCGATTTGTTCGGGCGACATATAATTCGGCGTGCCCATGACTTTGCCCGCATCGGTCAGCGAAGAGGAACTTGAGGATTGTTCTGAAAAAATTTCATTCGTCATGCCGACCAGTTTTGCCAAACCAAAATCGGCGACCTTCACGCGACCGCGTCTATCCATTAAAATATTTTCTGGTTTGATGTCGCGATGGACGATGCCGTGGTCATGCGCGAATTGCAGCGCGTCGCAAATTTGCGGCACGATAGCGAGCGCTTCACGGGGAGAAATGCGGCTGCCTTGAAGAAGTTGGCGGAGATTCACGCCGTCCACAAATTCCATGACGAAGTAATAGAGTCCGTCCGTTCGGCCGAAGTCGTGAATTGTGACGATGCCCGGATGATTTAATTTCGCCAACGCTTTGGCTTCGCGGGAAAAACGTTCGGCGAATCCTGCTTCTTCACCAATTCCCGGCGGAAGAATTTTCAACGCGACAACTCGGTCAAGTTCCTTTTGCCGCGCTTTGTAAACTGCGCCCATCCCGCCTTTGCCGATCAATTCTAGAATGTCCAACTGCTGAAATTTGGCGGCCAGCTCCGCGACGGGCGGCGGTTCAAAAAATGGAAATCGTCCGCCAGTTGCGGTATCGCCTGCCGCGCCTTCTTTGAGCAGGCAAGCCGGACAAAGCCCGCTCAGCGCAGACTTCTGAAGTAGCGTGCCGCATTGCGGACATTTATTGGCTTCGGGCATTTGCGGATTTGCATCATTCATACACTTACCTCAGAAGCAAATCGCGAAAGATGTTACAAAGTTTGTAACAATTTATTTCATTCGAAAAAATGGGAAGACCACTTCTACCGCTGTCACCGCCAAAAAAATAAGACTTATCAACGCGTTGAGTCGAAAAAAAGCATTCTGCACCCAGTTCAAACTACGGCGGCGCGCCAGCCAGTGTTCGGTGATTAAACAAAATGCGATAAGCAAAATTCCGATAATGTAAGCGAGCCGAAAACCGCCGAGCAGACCGAACACGATCAACACCATTATCATCACCATGTGCGAGAAAAAGGCCGCAGCCAAAGCGTTGTTGACTCCCCACCGCACGACGAGCGAATGCAATTTGTGCTGGCGATCAAATTCGTAATCCTGAATCGCGTAAATCAAATCAAAACCGATCAGCCAAAACACGACGGCCACTGCTAGCAGCAGCGGCAGGACAAAGCTTTCTTTCGCCGGCCAGAAAACAATTTCGCCTTTCACCGCAAGCCAAGCACCAATCGGTGCCAGTGCCAGCGCCACGCCAAGAAAGACATGCGTAAAATCCGTGAAACGTTTCGTAAGCGAATAAAAACAAACGACGAACAGCGCCAGGGGCGAAAGGTAAAAACAAATCGGATTTAGAAAAGAACTGGCCATCACCAGACCGACGCCACTCAAGATGCAAAGCACCCACGCACTCGCGAGGGAGATTTCTCCAGTTGGCAGATGCCGCGCAGCCGTGCGCGGATTTTTTTTGTCGAATTCGCGGTCAGCGATTCGGTTGAAAGCCATTGCGCAAGTCCGCGCGCAAACCATGGCAGCTAAAATCAGGAGAAAAATTCTCCAGCCCGGCCATCCACGATTATCGCGAGCAGCAACGACCATCGCAGCCAGGGCAAAGGGCAGCGCAAAAACTGTGTGAGACAATTTTACGAACGAAGCCCATTTGGCGATTGTAGAAAACATCGAGAGAATTTTTACCGCGGAGACGCGGAGGCGCAGAGAAAAAAATTAATTCTGGAGTTCAGAAATTCGATGAACACAACTTCCTGGAGAGACAGTTTATCCGTTCTCCGCGTCTCTGCGTCTCTGCGGTTCATTAGTCCTTTTCCTCCTGCCACCGCGGCACGAGCTTCTGCGACACGCCTAAATGGTCCAACACGCGTCCAACCACTGTATCGATCACGTCAACAATCGTTTTGGGACGCGTATAAAAACTTGGGTTGGCCGGGATGATCGTTGCGCCAGCGAGAATCAACAGTTCAAAATTTTTCACATGCACGAGACTGATTGGCGTTTCGCGCGGGACAAGAATCAACTTTCTCTTTTCCTTCAAAACCACATCAGCCGCGCGC
>JBKJOZ010000001.1:0-6909 GCA_046595315.1 Limisphaerales bacterium | reverse complement strand
CAACGGCAACAACCAATACGGCACCGTCCTGCTCCAGGGCAACTAACCCCACTCAAAACCAAACTTACAACCACAGGCGCTGGAGCAATCCAGCGCCTCTTTGGTTTGGGAGTTGGGTGCGTGGATGAACGATTTACCAGAATTCTGGAGAAATCTTTACCGATTGATTTCAGGACAGAGAAACTGATCGTTGCCTCTACCAAATTCCCTTCATGTTTCCTTAAGGTTCAATCGCTTAACTTCGTGCCATGCCATCAACTAAAATAGTATCGAGTCTTATGGTGCTCGCGTCTTTAATCTCGACACTGTCCCATGCTGCCGACGCTCCAATCGTCAGTTCATGGATCACAAATTATTCCGGCAAATACGCCCGGCTCTACGAAACCGATGCGGAGATCAACGCTGGCGCTTCAAAAACTACGTGGAGCCGAAATTTGATGGTGCAAAGTCTTCCGGCTTATTCTGGCGTGCAGGAAATTTATTCTTCCACGAACTGGGTTTACGTGCGCACGAGTGGCCTCGGTCTGCACACGATGGGGCCTTGGTACAACACAGCCGCTCGCACCGTTTTGTTCGTGAATATTCCTACGAACCAAAAAGCGTTCATGCGTTTCCCTCGCACTACGACGGTGCCCGCAACCAAATCAACCGTCGGCGGCGAGATCGGTTATTTCGTGGATGGCGTGATCGCATTCGATTCCCGTGACGCTGTTTCCTACATCAATTCCACGGGTGCAGATGGCAATCCTCCCGGCGGTGGCGGGTCTTCCGGCGACGGTGTTTGGAACCGCGATGCTTATGTAAATGAAGCGATCACGTTTGATCCTGCTCTTGCGCATCAACAAAACACCGGCGTTTATCATTATCACGCCAACCCGATTGCCACGCGCTATCTGCTCGGCGATCACGTGAATTTCAATTCCGCCACTCAAACTTACAGTGAAAACACCAACGTGACGCATCATTCGCCCATTGTCGGTTGGGCCAAGGATGGTTTTCCGATTTACGGGCCCTATGGATATTCGGTGGCGACGAATGCGGGTAGCAATGTGCGACGCATGGTTCCAGGTTTCCTTTTACGAAATGGTCAAAACGGCACGACCGACCTCTCAACCATAGGCCGCACCACCTTACCCGCTTGGGCCGCACGCGCTGGCAATCGGTCCACGACCCTTGCCTCCACGAACTTCGGCCCCAATGTCAGCACCTCATTTCCGCTGGGTCGCTACACGGAGGACAACGATTATCTCGGCGATCTCGGACAGACGCAGGGCGCGGGTTTCGACCTTGATGAATACAACGGACGACTCTGCGTTACCCCGGAATTTCCCGGCGGCACCTATGCTTATTTCGTCGCTCTTTCCAGCAACGGCTTGCCCACTTATCCCTACAATGTTGGAAAACAATATTACGGCAACCCGACTGCTGGCACTGTCCAAAATATTTCGGAAACAGTCGTCACAAATTTTGTTGGCGGCACCAACTTGCCTGCTTTATTGAACAATCCAACGCTGACTCCGAGCACCGTGACGTTGGTGTGGAGCGCGGTTGAAGGTGGAACGTATCGAATGGAATCTTCCAGCACGTTGACGAATTGGACGCCGCGCGCGACGAATGTGGCTCAGGGAATTACGCTTCAAACCAATCTCACTCGTAGCAGCGCGAATGAATTTTACCGCGTGGCTCGAACCACCGTGGCGAGCTTCGACAGCGCAGGAACGACGACATTTACCATTGGCGCCGTGGCACCCGGCGGCAGTGCCAGTCGCGGGACAACGGTCACCATTACCATCACGCTTCCTGCGAGTCCGCCGCAACCCCCGGCCAATGTCGTTCCCGTCAGCGTGACACTCGCAGGCTCCATTAGCGGAAGCGGTATTTCACGCCCCAGCCAGGACACAGTTCAAGCCACCTTCATAATTCCAGCCAACGCCGCCACCGGTGCAAAGGACGTGGTCGTCACCTTCAGCCCCGGCCCGACTTACACGCTCACCGGTGGCTTCACCATCAACTGACGAAAAATGAGATGCGGTTATTACTTGCAACTGAGAGGCGTTGGAACAGCTCCTCTTTTGTTGGATAACCCAAGTCCACTGAATCCGTAAAAATTATGTGAAAAACAAAACCGTTTCCGTCATTTATTTGTTTTTATCGAGGACAGTTTGCAAACGGGTTTTTGCGGCGACAATTTCCGGTGTGGTGCTTGCTGTTAAATTATTTTTTTCAAACAAATCGTGGGGAATATCGTAGAGCCGTCCGTCGTCGTGGAGCATGAAACGTTGATCGCGCGCAAACCGGTTGTGACCGAGTTGGGTGAAGACCCATTCCCGCTGTTGCGCTGGTTTGCCGTTCAATTGAAGCGCGAAACTTTGCCCGTCGAACTTCACTTTTTTTGGCAACTCGCCTCCCGCAACTTCAACCAAGGTCGGCATCACATCGCAGAAATTAATTAAGTTGCTGCTCATGGTGGCGGCAGGCGTTTTGCCCGGCCAACTCGCAATCAGCGGGACGTGCGAACCGAGTTCGGTCACAGTTCCTTTACCTCCCGGAATAGAAATTTCACCCATCATGGAAATAATTTTTTTGTCAGTGCCATTATCGCCGGTAAAAATGATGAGGGTGTTTTCGCGCAAACCGAATTGCTCCAGCGCGGCCACCAGTTTCCCCACGGTTTTATCCATGTAAGCAATCATGTCGGGATAATTCGCTGGATCGTTAATCAGAACGTCATCTTTTCCGGGTGATGATTTTGTTTTGCGTTTCCTATTTATTTTTTTCCCATCGGCTGTGGCTTTTTGTGCGGCGGCAGCGCGTGAACTTTCCGGTGGCGCGATGTGCGGGCCATGCACCAGCGCCATTGGATAATAAGCAAAAAACGGTTCATCTTTGTGCTGCTTCATGAACCTAATCAGAAAATCAGAAAACAAATCGTCGCCGTATTTGTTCGTCGCCATTTTTTTCAACTCGCCATTTTCCCAAAGGACGGGTGCCCAGTAGCGCGACGTTTGTTTTCCATCAATTTGCCACGCCCAGCAGAGCGATTGATCAAAACCGCACTCCTTCAAATGTTCCGGATGTTTTTGGAATTCGCAGAGTTGCCATTTACCCGCGATGGCCGTCGCGTAACCGGCATTTTTTAAAACGCGGCCAAACGTGATTTCTTTTTTTGGATCAAAATAATCGTTCACTTCCTCCGAACTGCCGCGACCGATCAAATTGATCCAGCTCGTGCGATAACCGTAGCGTCCGGTCATCAACTCGACGCGCGACGGCGAGCAAAGTGGCGTCGCATAACAACTCGTGAAACGCGTTCCCGATTTTGCGAGCGCATCGATGTTCGGCGTTTTGTAGGACGTGCCGCCGTTGCAGTTGAGGGTTTCGTAGCCCAGATCATCGGCGAGAATGAGCAGGATATTGGGTTTCCGTGAGGCGGTTGCCGCGTCGATTTTAAACGAACCGACAGCCGACAAAAAAATTCCGGCAAACCAAATCCAATTTTTTAATTTCATAATTTGTTAAATACTTTTCCACAATCAAACCAAACTGCGTCGTGCGTCCGTGCTGAACTTAAAAGTTTTTTTGCGGACTGGTGCCGTCTAGGATGAAGAAGTTATTTATCCATGCAGCAAAATTCCTATTTGAAATGTCCGTGTCAAAAATGTGGGGCGCACATTGAATTTCCTGCTCAAGGTCTCGGCCAATTGATTGTGTGCCCCCATTGCAACCAGAATACAAATCTCATCCTGGCCGCTCGGACACCTGCCGAAAATTCGGTGTCCAAAAATTTAAAATCGCGGCAGCGGATGGTTTTGATTTCGTTGGGTTGCCTCGGATTGGTGGCGGCG
This sequence comes from Limisphaerales bacterium, assembly GCA_046595315.1. Classification (GTDB taxonomy): domain Bacteria; phylum Verrucomicrobiota; class Verrucomicrobiia; order Limisphaerales; family CANJXF01; genus CANJXF01. The sequence continues at coordinate 3,064 of JBKJOZ010000001.1, read as the reverse complement.
CTCGCCGTCGGCATTTTTGCGGCGCGCAAGAATTCTTTAACACCGCCAGAGATCGTCGCAACTCAACCTGAAACCGAGCCAATTCCCATGGCTCCTGTGAAAATAAAATCTCCCAAGCCGGCGAAAAAAACTTTCGCACCCGCCGTGCAGATCAATGACTTCGAAGCGGTGCATGTCGCCCTGGAAAAAACCACCAACAGCCGTTTGATTTTCGCCACTGGAACGATCCGCAACAAAACCGAACGCCAGCGTTTTGGCGTCAAAGTGGAATTGGAATTGTTCGATGCGCAAGAAACGAAAATCGGTTTGGCGACGGATTATGTTCCAGTCATTGAGCCGGGCAAAGAATGGAAAGTCCGCGCCTTGGTCACGGAACGCGACGCCACGCGCGCAAACGTTATTTCGATCACAGAAAATTGAGCCGCGCCTTCTACTTTTTTTGTAACTTGCCGCCCTATTCCAGCGTCGTTTGGTTTGTCCGCAGGCTTTCCCTAACGTATGCTCAGCGGAGCCTAAAAATGTTCAGAACAATTTCCAACCTGACTTCTTATGTTTGAAACTTGCGACAATTGCGATGACCGGCCGATCTTTTCGCGCCGCGATTTTTTGAGCCGTCTCGGCATGGGTTTTGGAGCGCTCAGCTTGAGTTCATTGCTCAGCGATGATTTGGTTTCCTCAGCGATGGCGGGTGGAAATTTTTCTCCGCTCGCCCCGAAAAAATCGCACTTTCCCGCCAAGGCCAAACGCGTCATCCACATTTTTGCCAACGGGGCTCCCTCGCAAGTGGACACATGGGATCCAAAACCGTCGCTGGCGAAATTTGATGGCAAATCGATCGGCGGCGGTGGCGTGGCGATGCCTTCGCCCTTTAAGTTTCAAAAATATGGACGCTCGGGAATCGAAGTCAGCGAAGTGTTTCCGGGCCTCGCGCAACACGTCGATGAAATGGCCATCATTCGCTCGATGTACACGGACGTTCCGGCGCACGAAATCGCCACGGTGATGATGAACACCGGTTCGCGCCAACTCGCCAAACCGTGTCTCGGCTCGTGGTCAGTTTACGGTCTCGGCAGTGAAAATCAGAATATGCCGGGATTTATTTCGCTAAGGAACGGCGGTGGTTTGCCCACTGGCGGAACGCAGAATTGGGGTTCCGCATTTTTGCCCGGCGTTTATCAAGGCACCAGCATCAACACGCAAGCCAGCAGCGTGGAGGAGATGATTCAAAACATAAAAAATCCTTACGTCTCGCAGGACGAACAACGTCGCCAGCTCGATCTCATTCATCAACTCAACGAATTGCACGCGCAGAATTCCCAAAAAGAGGCGCAACTCGAAGCGCGCATTGAGGCTTACGAAATTGCTTTCAAAATGCAGTCGGCGGCGAGCGATGCTTTTGATGTTCGCAAGGAGCCGGAAACCATTCGCGAGATGTATGGCAACACGGGGCAGGGCAAACAAATGTTGATCGCGCGCCGCTTGCTGGAACGCGGTGTGCGCTTTGTCCAAGTCTGGGCCGGCGGTTGGGATCATCATCAGGACATCGAAACGCGTCTGCCGGAACGGGCGCGCGAAATCGACAAACCGCTCGCGGCGCTGATGACCGATTTGAAACAGCGCGGCTTGCTCGACGATACGCTCATCATTTGGGGCGGAGAATTTGGCCGCACTCCCACGCGTGACCGCAACGGCAACGACAATCCGGGTCGCGATCACAATGCGAAAGCGTTTTCCATCTGGATGGCGGGTGGTGGCGTGAAAGGCGGGACGGTTTACGGTGCCACGGACGAATTCGGCGCGAAGTCAGTGGAAAATCCTGTGCACATCCACGATTTGCACGCGACGATTTTGGCGTTGCTCGGCTTTGATCACAAAAAACTGACCTATCGCTACAACGGTCGCGATTTCCGGCTGACGGATGTTTCGGGCGAAGTGGTTAAAGGAGTGATTGCCTGATGAAAATGGAATGTCTCGCGCCGGACGCGAAAGTTTTCGCTAAAATTGCCGGAACTTTTCGGCAAAAACTTTTTCTTTTTGCCGCCTTCGCGAGCGTTGCGAAACTCACAGCCGCGCCGATCACCGCAGAGCAGACCGCTTTTTTTGAAAACAAAATTCGCCCGATCCTCGTGGACAATTGTTACAAGTGCCATAGCCACGAAGCGGAAAAACTCAAGGGCGGTTTGTCGGTTGAATACGGCGAAAATCTTTTACGCGGTGGCGACACGGGGCCCGCGATTGTTCCCGGCGATCCAGGAAAAAGTTTGTTGATCAAAGCGGTTCGTTACACGGACGCCGATTTGCAGATGCCGCCGAAAAATAAAAAACTTTCCGACACTCAAATCGCCGATCTCGAAGCATGGGTAAAAATGGGCGCGCCTGATCCGCGGGTCATGACCGCCGCCGCTGCCTCCAAAGGTTGGAATAAAAATGCGCGCGACCATTGGGCGTTCAAACCGATTAAAAAAATCTCCGCGCCGGAAATCAAAGATTCGACGTGGAGTAAAAATCCGATTGACGCATTTATTTTCGCCAAGCTCGAAGCGAATGGGATGAACCCATCGCCGCCCGCCGACAAACGCACGCTCATTCGTCGGGCCACGTTTGATTTGATCGGTTTGCCGCCGACCTCAGAAGAGGTCAAAGCGTTCATCGCCGATACGTCCGGAGATGCTTTCGCTAAAGTCATTGATCGGCTGCTCGCCTCGCCGCAATACGGCGAGCGTTGGGGTCGTTACTGGCTCGACACCGCACGTTACTCGGACACAAAAGGCGACGTGAAAAAAAATCAGGAAGGCCCGCTCTATCCGCATGCATGGACCTACCGCGATTACGTGATTCGTTCGTTCAATCAGGACAAGCCGTTCAACCAATTTATCCTCGAACAAATCGCGGCGGACAAATTGCCGCAGGATAAAGATCGGAGTGCGCTGGCGGCGATGGGTTTCCTGACGCTGGGAGATCACTTCAACGGAAATCAAAACGACATTATCAATGATCGGATTGATGTGGTGACAAAGGGGACGATGGGTTTGACCGTGACCTGCGCCCGTTGCCACGACCACAA
>JBKJOZ010000393.1:0-3131 GCA_046595315.1 Limisphaerales bacterium | reverse complement strand
GTTTCCACCGATGTTCAACACGACAAAATCAAATTTCGGGTCCACCGCGACAATTTTTCCTTTCAAACCGAGGGGCAAGACGACGGGACGATCTGTTCCGATCAGGTCATCAATTTTCGAGTTCAACTTGGTGTTTTCGCGTAGAAGAATTTTGTTTTCGGCAAGGAACGCATTTTTTTCCACCCGCGTAGTTTTCAAGTCAGCAATCGTGGTTTTCATCTGATCTGGCGTCAGTTTGAACGCTTCCCAAATGACCAGTTTTTGCTCGGCCGTATCGCGGGCGGTTTTGACGTCCGTCAGTTGCGTGGTTAATTCCGTTTTTTGTTTGTCCAAATCATCCGCTTTGGCGGTCATGGTTTGAAGTTCGGTGCGCGTCGTCGCCAACGTTTTTTTGGTGGTGGTAAGGTCCTCTTGAGTCGTCTTCAACGTTTTCTTCGTTGAGGCCAAGTCCTTTTGAGCGATTTCCTTATCCTTTTTCTCAGCATCGCGTTCGTTCATTGTGGTGATGATTTTTTCACGCACTTTGACGAAGCCTACTCCAGCCGCCGCAAGTCCGGCCACGATAGCAATGATCAAACTAATTCGAATCAACATGTTGTTTGAAAGTTAAAAATGTGCGCGCAGCCTAGTGACGAACGTTTGATGTGTAAACACGAAAAGTTTGAAGTGGAGCGGGTGAAGGGAATCGAACCCTCGTGGCGAGTTTGGAAAACTCGAGTTCTACCATTGAACTACACCCGCTGCAAAGTTACGCCGCAAATACTACTGAGCGAACTTGCGTTGTCAATTCGTGTCGTTATCGTTTTGCCCATGAGTTCGTTACTCCTCACCGGCGGACGCGTCATTGATCCCGCCACCCAATTTGATGCTGTGGCTGATGTGCTGGTTTTGAACGGAAAAATTTCCGCAATCGGCCATGAATCAAGAGCCAAAGCGCCCAAAGATTGCGAAATTTTTGACGCGAATGGTCTGGTTGTTTGCCCCGGCTTGATCGATTTGCACGCGCATCTTCGCGAGCCGGGCCAATCGGCCAAAGAAACCATCGCAACCGCCACAAAAGCAGCGGCGCGCGGTGGATTTACTTCCATCGTCTGCATGCCAAACACGTCGCCGTCCATCGACAACGCCGGAACCGTGGCGTTGATCCATGAAAAAGCGGCTCGAGAATCTTCGGTGAATTTATTCGTCGCTGGAGCAATCACAAAAAATATTGCGGGCGAAGAATTGGCTCCCATTGGTTCACTGAAAAAAGCGGGCGTGATCGCGATTACGGACGACGGACATTGCATTCAGAACAACGACATGATGCGGCGCGCTTGCGAATACGCCAAAATGTTTGACCTGCCGGTGATGGATCATTGCCAGGATTACTCGCTCGTGACGGACGGCGTGATGCACGAAGGCTATTGGAGCGCGCACCTCGGTTTGCGCGGTTGGCCGTCCGCAGGTGAAGAAATGATCGTCGCCCGAAACGTTTTGCTGGCGGAATTGACCGGCGCAAAAATCCATTGCCAACATTTGAGCGCTGCTGGAAGCGTGGATTTGATTCGCGAAGCCAAAAAACGGGGCGTGTCAATTTCCGGCGAGGCTTGCCCGCACCATTTCGTTTTGACGGACGCCGCCGTGGCTGGAAGCGAAAAATTCTGGGCCGAGGACGGAAAGGACTTTTTCCAAACTTCAAACGTCGAACTTCCAACTTCGGACTTCCCAGCATGGCCTTCTTACGACACGAATTTTAAAATGAATCCGCCGTTGCGCTCGGCCAAAGATCGCGCCGCGATTATCGAAGGTTTGCTCGACGGCACGCTGGAAATTTTGTGCAGTGATCACGCGCCGCATTGCGATTACGAAAAAGAAGTGGAATTTGATTATGCGCCCTTCGGCATCACCGGTTTTGAAACCGAGCTGTCCCTTTCGCTCATGCAACTTCATCACGCCCACAAAATGCCATTGTCTGATTTGATTGCGAAATTCACCGTCGCCCCAGCTCGATTGCTTAATTTGCCAAAAGGCACTTTGAAAATAGGCGCCGACGCCGACATCACGGTGATCGATCCGAATTGCGAATGGATTTACGACCGCACCGAATCGGAAAGCAAATCGAAGAATAGCCCATTTCACGGCTGGAAAATGCGCGGTAAAGCCATTGCGACCATTGTGGGCGGAAAAATTATTTGTCACGAACGCGAACTGGCTGCAACGTAAAATCAAATATGAAAAAACTCGGATTTCCACTCTTGTTTTGCGTGACGTTTTTGATCGCTTGCCAACAAAAACCAGTCGCAACTTCCAGCTCCAACGAACCCGCCATTGATTTTCCGGCAGCGCTACAACAGGCGAAAAGTGAAAATAAATTCGTGCTGCTGGAATTCACCGGCTCAGATTGGTGTCCGCCTTGTATGCAAATGCACGAAACTATTTTGAGCAAACCGGAATTCACGGCTTATGCAAAATCTAATCTCATATTTGTGGAATTGGATTTTCCGAATGAAAAGCCGCAATCTGCAGCTCAGAAAAAAACCAATCAGGAACTTGCCGATAAATTCAAAGCCGACGCTTTCCCCACGTTTATTTTGCTTAATTCCGAGGGGACGGAAGTTTGGCGTAAGGTCGGCGCTTTCGCGCAGTCGCCCACCGAATTTATTTCTGCGATTGAAAGCGCCAAGAAGAATTCAGCAGCAGCGCCAAAATAGTTTTTAAGATTCTGCACGCCAATTTTCCCCGAAATGGGCGACGCACAGGGTTAAAACTTGACCCGAACTTTGTGGCACTTAGCATCGCGGCGATTTTAATTTCATGAACGCCATTTTAGCATTGGAGGACGGTTCAATTTATCGCGGGTCAGGTTTTGGCGCGGTCGCCAGCGCGTGCGGCGAAGTTTGTTTTAACACCTCGATGACGGGCTATCAGGAGATTCTCACCGATCCATCTTACAAAGGTCAGATCGTTACGATGACGTATCCGCTCATTGGGAATTACGGAATAAATAATCAGGACATGGAATCGTGGCGTCCGCACGTCGCTGGTTTTGTGATTCGCGAACTTTCGCCAGTGGTGAGCAATTGGCGCGCAGATTTTTCGCTGGCGGAATATTTGGAGAAAAACGGCATTCCTGGAATTCAAGGAATCGA
>JBKJOZ010000391.1:0-11343 GCA_046595315.1 Limisphaerales bacterium | reverse complement strand
GAGAAAACGTTCGAACAGTGTATGAAACTTCAGGGGGTCAACGTTTGTGATGCCGAGGCAAAAACAAACCGAACTGTTCGCCGCGCTGCCACGGCCTTGCGCCATGATATTTTCCTGTGCGCAAAATTCGACGATGTCCCAGACAATTAAAAAATATCCCGCCACGTCGAGTTTTTTAATGAGCGGAAGTTCGCTGTTGATTTGTCGAAAAACTTTTTCTGGAATCTCGCCGCCGTAGCGCTTTCTCGCGCCCGCCAAAGTTCGTTCCCGCAAAAAAGAGTCCGCATCATGCCCCGGTGGAACCGGATATTTTGGAAATTCATAACCGAGATTATCGAGTGAGAATTGAAGGCGTTCCGCTAAACGAGAAGTGTTGTCAATTGCCTCAGGCAAATCGCGGAAAAGTTCGCGCATCTGCTTTTCGTTTTTCAAAAAGCGCTCGCTGTTTTGCGCCAGAAGTTTTCCAGCAGCATCCAAATGAGTGTGATTTCTGAGGCAGGTGAAAACGTCCAGTGCCTGCCTTCCCCCCGGCTTGGCATGAAGAACGCCGTTCGTGGCCAGCAACGGAAGATGAAATTGCGTTGCCAGTTCCACGAGCGATTTATTGATCCGATCTTCGCCGCGAATGTGATGGCGCTGGATTTCTACAAACAGTTTTTCCACGCCAAAAATTTTATGAAGCCGCCGGAGATGTTGATGGGCGTGTTCAAAATTATTTTGCAGAAGTGGGCGTTGCACTGGCCCTTCTTCATCGCCGGTTAATGCGACCAAACCTTCGATGAACTCCGGCAACTCGTCCCAACCGACTTCGCTTTTTCCTTTTTCGCTGCGCAGATGGGCGCGGCTTAGAAGTCGGGAAAGGTTCTGATAGCCCACACGATTTTCCACTAGCAACGGCAAAACGGAATCGTCTTCCATCGTCAGCTCCGCGCCGACAATGGGGCGCAAACCCATTTCTTTCGCCTTGTTAAAAAATCTCGGCGCGCCGTAAAAACCATCCCGATCACAAACCGCCATCGCGGGCAAATTCAGTTGTGCGGCGACTTCAGCCAATTGCTCTGGATGCGACGATCCGCGCAAAAAGCTAAACGCGCTCCGGGCATGGAGTTCGACGTAGCTCAATCGAACGCTCCTTCCAAAAACCAATCATCGCCTTGGGCGAAGACGCGAAATAATTCTCCGTTGTTGGTTTCAACATCCCATTCGTCGCGTGACCAAACTTGCTTTTGTTCCCACCAATTTCCCGAGGAACGGAACGGGCCATTTGCATTGGCAATCGCGCCCACAAATTTTTCACTGTTCAACAAAGCTGGTTTGCCATCGCGCATTTCAATGAGCGCGCGCAAGGGCGGACGGAAGCGGCGTAAAGCAAGGCCGGATGAAAGCGCAGGTTGTGAAATGTGGAGTGCAAAATGTTTGTCACTCTCAAAATTCACCGGCTCCATGCGAAATGAATCCGGGCGAAAACTATCTTCCACCACAGGTGTTCCCACGCGATCGGAGCCGAGCAGGGAAGTGAGTTGCGCGAGCGTTTCGTAAAAATGATTTGGATCACGTAACGCCGTTTCAAACAATCCAAATTGAAAATGTTCGGGCTTGGCTGGTTTGGCGGCGAGGTGGAGCGCGATAATCGGCGAATCGGTTTGCACGGTTTCGAGATGCGTTTGCAGCATCCGAAAAAGCGTCTCGATATTTCGCGTGGGAGATGGGACGCGAAAGCTGCGCTCCAGATTTTCGCCAGAACTGAGTTTGAGACTCAGTTGGATTTCTTGTGCAACGAAATAAAAAAGTTCCATGCGATGCGAGAGTTGTTCGATGAAACGTCGCAAAATAAAAAGCAGCGGTTGGAGAGTTTCGACTTCTTTTTCGAACTCGATCGCTTCTTCAAAAATTTCTTTTGGATTAATCAGGTTGAGTGGACGCGCTGCCTTGGCGGAGGCGCGGTCGAACAATTCGAGCGCGTCCGGGCCGAGACGTTCTGCAAGTTTATCTTTTTGCAACGACGTGAATTCACCCAGTGTCCGGATGCCCCACCGATTTAAAATGTTCAAAACGCCGGGAGGCGGATCAATGATTTCAACGGGCAACGAGGAAATGAATTCGCGGGCATTTTCCACGAGAAAAAATGGCCGGGCGATTCGGGCGGCCTGCAGGGCGAGGTCAGGAGTTTCTGCGATGCCGAGTTGCGCGCGCAGGTTGAGCAAGGCGAGTTGTGCGATAATTTTTTCAGCCCAGATTTTGTCGCCCGCGTTGTTTAAATTTTTTAAATCCAGTGTGCAGATCCCCAGTGCGGTCGCTTCGATATGAGGCGAAAAACAGCAAGCGCACTGATGCAAAATTTCGTTCGCTGCCATTTCCGGTGTGGCGGAACGCGTTTTGAAAATGAGATTTGGACAGCGCGCGAGAGCTTGCGTGCTGGTCAAGCCTTCACAAACGTCCGCGCCACGAGCCGATTGAGTGATTTGAGAAATGCTCGCATTTTTTTCCGTTCCATCAATCAAAGCGACAGGGCGCAAAAACAATTCAGGCTCATGGCGCAACGCGGCTTGCAGGGAAAAATCTGGAATATAAATGACCGCAAACATATTAAGCGGATTGGGTGATGGTTTCGGCCGTGGTTCGTTCGTGATCGCGTTTGGCTGAAAAGTTTTCCAGTAATTCAGCTTGGCTGCGTTCCAGATCTTCGAGCTCAAAACGATTTTCCAAAAGCAATCGGGCTTCGGCGCTGCTGACCATGGTGCGCGGAGTAATAATCAAAACGGCGGTGGAAGTTTGTTCGATGACGCGTTGCAGGCGATACCAGGTGATGCTGGAAATTTTTTCCAATTCTTTGGCTGGATTGAGTTTCAAATCCAAAATCACCAGTGGCAAATTGCGGTCGCGCAAAAGAATGTCGGCGGATTTCATTGCTTCGGCGGCGTTGTGGCAACGAAGCCAAAGCAGGCGTGATAAAATTTCCTGATCGATCGTAGTGGGATCAAAGCTGTCCCGGCCATCGATCAACGCGATGAATTGATTCGTCTCATGCGCGCGACGTAACAACGAATGAATGAGGAGAGCCGTGCCACTGCCGGATTTTTCGCCGACCAATTCGGTCATCGCGCCTTTGGGCAATCCTCCGTGGAGAAGTGCGTCGCATTGCCGCACGCCGGTGGGCCATGTCGCGCGATTTTTCACCGACATTTCTTCAACGCGCGTCTTGAGTCCGGGAAATCTCTCGGCCAAAAGCTCGCGTAATTGTAAAAGTTTTAGATTTGGCTGCATTTTCCGCCTCCAAACGGAGGATCAATATATCCTGTATTCACGCTGAAAAAACAGTTCAATTCAGGAAAGTTGAATAACTCTGCTACTTTACGCTGCGGGACGGACAAAGGCTGTCCAACTTTAAATATTTTTGGAGGAAAAATGGTGTGTCGAGTGGGGGTGAAAGACCTTGAACCACCACGCTCCACAGATTATTATATTTTGCTCAATTGTCTCATGATTTTACGTATCGGTATTTTACTTTTGATGTCGTACTCAGCCCCAGTTTTTGCGGCCGAGTCGGTGGATTATTTAAAGGAGATTAAGCCGCTTCTTTCGGGTGCTTGTTACCAGTGTCACAGCGAAACCCAGCAGAAACACGGCTTGCGTTTGGACACAGCAGCGTTTGCGCTTAAAGGTGGCACGAATGGGCCGGCGATTGTTCCGGGCAAAAGTCAGGAAAGTCTTTTGATCAAAGCGGTCAAAGGCATGGCCAAAGAGCTTCCGCGAATGCCTTTCAAAAAAACTCCGCTCGATGACGAAAAAATTGCGCTGTTGGAAAAATGGATTGATGAAGGGGCAAAAGCTCCGGCAAACGAAAAAGCGGAGTCAGTGTTGCACTGGGCCTTTGTTCCTCCTCCGCAAAAAGTTTCTGTTCCATCCGTGAAACAAAACAGATGGGTTCGTAATCCCATTGATAATTTTATCCTAGCGCGGTTGGAGAAACAAAAGATTGAGCCTTCGCCGGAAGCGGATCGGGTGACGTTGATTCGTCGGCTGAGTTTGGATTTGATTGGTTTGCCGCCCACGATTGACGAGGTGGAAACTTTTGTTGGTGACCAAAGGCCCAATGCTTATGAACTGTTGGTGGAACGGTTGTTGAGTTCAAAACATTATGGCGAACGGTGGGGGCGACATTGGCTTGATGCGGCGCGTTATGCCGATTCCAACGGTTACAGCACGGATAACCCGCGTCAGATTTGGAAATACCGCGATTGGGTGATCAACGCCTTCAATCAAGATTTGCCGTTTGATAAATTTACGGTGGAACAACTGGCAGGAGATCTTTTACCAAACGCCACGTTGGAACAAAAGGTTGCCACGGGGTTTCATCGCAACACGATGATTAATCAGGAAGGCGGCATCGACAAAGAACAGTTTCGTGTGGAATCGATTATTGACCGCGTGAACACAACGGCCACGACGTGGCTGGGGCTAACGGTAGGCTGCGCGCAGTGTCACGATCACAAGTTCGATCCGATTGCGCAGAAGGAATATTATCAATTTTACGCGTTTCTCAATAACCAGGACGAACCGGATTTGGAAGTGGCAAGTGCCAAAGAGCTGGCGGATCGCGAGGCGCTTCATAAAAAAATCAAGGATGCGGAAGAGTCATTGAAAGATTATCTCAAGTCGCTCGAAGCGGATTTGCAGGTGTGGGAAAAATCGCTGACGTCCGAAGAAGTTGCCAAACTTAAACCGGAGATCACGGCGGTTTTGGAAACGCCGCCGGACAAGCGCACGGACAAACAAAGGTTGTTGTTGCTCGATCAATTCCGCAAAGACGATGCCACTTACAAAGAACGCAAAAGGGAAATTACCAAACTGGAAAAGCAGGAACCGAAGTTTGTCACGACGATGGTTTTGACGGAACGCAAAGAGCGGCGCGACTCGTTTCTGTTTATCAAAGGAGATTTCACGCGTCACGGTGATCCTGTTTCGCCGGGGGTTCCGAAAATTTTGCCACCGTTGCAGACAGGTTCTACAAATGTTCCCAGCCGCCTGGATTTAGCAAAGTGGCTCGTGGATAAACAAAATCCGCTGACGTCTCGCGTCACGATGAATCGCGTCTGGCTGCATTATTTTGGCAAAGGAATTGTTGAAACCGAAAATGATTTTGGCACACAAGGCTCCGGGCCGTCGCACCCTGAATTGCTCGATTGGTTGGCCAATGAATTCGTTAAACAAAAGTGGAGTCAGAAGGCGATGCACCGGCTCATTGTCACTTCGGCGACGTATCGCCAATCTTCGCGCGCACGGCCGGAACTGAACATTGCTGATCCCTATAATAAATTGCTCGCGCGACAGAATCGGTTTCGGCTCGATGCTGAAATTGTGCGTGATGTGAGTTTGGCGGCGAGCGGTTTGCTCAGCACGAAGGTTGGCGGGCCAAGTGTTTTTCCGCCGATTCCCGACGGCGTGATGACGCAAGGACAAATGAAACACGAATGGAAAACGAGTGAAGGCGCGGATCGTTATCGACGTGGGATGTACACCTTTTTCTTTCGCACGACGCCTCCGCCGGGCTTGATGGTTTTTGATGAACCGGAAGCGACGACTGCTTGCACGCGGCGCATTCGTTCCAACACGCCACTGCAATCGCTGACATTGTTGAACGACACGGGTTTTGTGGAATTTGCGCAAGGCTTGGCGCTGCGGCTTTTGAAGGAAGTTCCTCAAAACGATGAGGCGCGAATCATTCGTGCTTTCAAACTTTGTTTGTCGCGCGAGCCGCAGCCCAGTGAAAAAGAGCGCGTGAAAGAATTGCTTGCCGAACAAATCAAGGGTTACGAGTCCGCCTCCGGTGAAGCAAAGGAGCTGTTGCCAAAGAAAATTCCTGAGCACACAGATTTAAAACAACTCGCCGCATGGACAACCGTTTCGCGAGTGTTGTTGAATTTGGATGAAACCATTACGAGAGAATAAAGATGTCGAAACATTTTTTTAATTCGGGTTCGCACCAAGATATTCGCGAGGCGACGCGGCGACAATTCTTCGGCAAATGCGCGATGGGGTTGGGTGGAATTGCGCTCGCGTCGTTGTTGAGTGAAAACAAAATTTTCGCTGCCGAAGCTGCCAAGTTAATCAACCCGCTTGATCCGAAGCCATCGCATCGTCCGGGGAAAGCCAAAAATATTATTTATCTTTTCATGGCGGGCGGGCCGAGTCAGTTGGAGTTGTTCGATTACAAACCGAAGCTCATTGAATTGAACGACAAACCGATTCCCGATTCGTATTTGAAAGGCAAACGGTTCGCGTTCATGGACACGTTCGCCAAGAACCCGCCAAAGCTTTTGGGCACGCGCAGGAAATTTGCGCAACACGGAAAAAGTGGCGCGTGGGTTTCAGAAATGTTTCCGCACACCGCAACCATTGTTGACGACATTTCGATTGTTAATTCCTGCGCGACGGATGTTTTCAATCATGCGCCTGCGAAACTTTTCATGAACACCGGCTCGTCGCAATTTGGTCGCCCCAGCATGGGTGCGTGGGTGACTTATGGAATCGGCAGCGAATCCAAAGATCTTCCCGGCTTTGTGGTGTTGCAATCCGGCCCACGCGGACCTCGTGGTGGCGCGGTGAATTGGGCAAGCGGATTTTTGCCGACGTCGTATCAAGGCGTTCCTTTGCGCGGTCAAGGCGAACCGATTTTGAATTTGTCGAATCCGCCGGGTGTGAGCGCAAATCGCCAGCGCCAAACGATTGACGCGATTCGCGATTTGAATTTGAAACGGCTCGTTGAAACGGGCGATGAAGAAATTCGCACACGCATTTCCGCTTACGAAATGGCGTATCGCATGCAAAGCAGCGCGCCGGAATTGATCGATCTTTCCAGCGAAACTCAGGCGACCAAAGATTTATACGGCATCAAAGAAGGCGAATCTTCTTTCGCCCGGAATTGTCTGCTTGCGCGACGGCTCGTCGAACGCGGGTCGCGCTTTGTGCAGCTTTATCACACCAACTGGGACAGCCACGGTGGCCCCGGCGAAGATTTGGAAAAGTCCTTCGAAAAAATTACAAAGGAAGTGGATCAAGGCTGCGCAGCACTAGTCAAAGATTTGAAACAACGAGGCATGTTGGAAGACACGCTCGTGATCTGGGGTGGCGAATTTGGACGCACGCCGATGGGTGAAAATCGTGAGTCCACGGGACGCAATCATCACATTGATTCCTTCACAATGTGGTTCGCGGGCGCGGGAGTAAAAGCCGGACAGGTTGTTGGCCAAACGGATGAATTAGGATTCAGTCCCGTAGAAGATCGCTGTCATGTTCACGACATCCACGCGACCATCTTGCATTTGCTCGGCCTCGAACACACGAAGTTGACCTTCCGTTTTCAAGGCCGCGATTTCCGACTTACTGATGTTCATGGGGAACTGATTACGAAGTTACTCGCCTAATTTATCCGCATTTAAATCCAATAGGATTCGCGAAAATAGCCCCGCGTTTCAACGCCGGGTTTAGGATTGAAAAGTATTAAGTCTCGAAGGGACGGCTGATATTATTTTCGGTCGTCCCTTCGGGACTTAATTGGTTCCTTGGATTTCTCGGCGTTAAAACGCCTGGCTATTTTCATTTGTCCCTTTGGGAGAAAGGATCGAATTCAAAATCGTAAGGCTTCACGACGTGGCTGAATGCGCGCGCGATGGATTCACGAATTCTTGATTGATCGAGTCGTGGACGCATAGCAGCCGCCTATAATCGGAAATGGCCTGATTCATCTCGCCTTTTTCGTTCTCTGCATAGGCGCGGTTGAATAAATCCGTGGCTTCATCAGCAAAGCAGGGCGCGGAAAAAACTAGTAACGTGAGGAGTCCGAGGGAATAAAGTTTAAGAGTTTTCATTATTTTTCAGTGGGCTGGTTTATATCCTTAAGTTTCAATCCATCGGATTCCACGGAGAGTTTCAGCGATACAGGTGCGCTAGTGGAGTTCGCAGAAGGGGAATGTAAAAACACTTCGGTATGCCCTTCCATTTCTGCCGTCCAAAGACAATTCATCAGGAACAGGTAGGAAAAAATATAAGCGGCAGGGCAAAGAATGAATTTCAGGAGAAGCCACTTCCAATTTTTACGGGGAACAACGGCGCACACGCCCAATACCGCCCATATCGGCAACAATAAAACCGCACCCCTGAGCAGCTTTAATTTTTTTTCCAGCCCGCCGAGCGTTTTATCATAGGAGGACTTGGGTTCTTCAGACCATTTGACCTGAAGCGCATAATCATTTGTGAAGCTTTTGTAATCTGCAGGAGTTTCTGTCCGACGTGGAGGAAAAGGCCGGATATAAAAAGATGTGGTCGCACTGAAATTATGTTTGGCGGAGTTCGTCATGCCAGCGAACTCTTGTGCTCGGTGAATGACCTCCAAATGCGCAGGCTGAAAAAGCCAGATCGTCGCGCAATTGATAATCACGCCTATGAAATACATCAAGGCGGCGAGGACAGTGACCGCGAAGGCTTGAGGAACGGCTGGATGGGACTTCTTAAAAAAACTAAGAAATTCCACCCTCGACTTTTTTTTCCACCACGGAACAACGATAAATCCAAGAGCTAACGCCCCCAGAATCATGTATTCCAGAAAACTGACCGCGGCTTTTACCAATTCATCCATAAGGCCCGAATCAATAGCTATTAAGAATTCGGCGGCGTTGGATTCTTAGCGGAATGCTCAAAAGTGTGTCCTTTCGTTTGTTGAATTTGCGAGACAGTGGCAAAGGCCTGAACACTTACAAGGAGAATATGGCGACCTAAATTCACTGAAGCCACGTCAGAGCCGGTCGCTTCAACGTTTCTATAAAAGTTTTCTCGTCCTGAAACTTCGCGCGACCTTTTTTTTCATCGCCATCGAGAAAGGTAACAAAATCTAATTGTGCATTTGTGGTTCCGCGTTCGTTGGAAAATTTTCGGACCAACTCAGTCGGCGGTAAAGTTTTTCGCCCCAGCACTTCAACCAGTGCAAATTGAATATCACTGTTGCAACAGCGGTAAACTAACTCCGTGCAAACCAGTTTATCCGTGGTGAAAAAATCAAATTCAAAATCGTAAGGTTTTCCCAAATGCACAAACGCTTGAGCAATAACTTCCGGCAAATGCTCGGTCGGAATGCGCGGTCTTAAAACGGCGGCGGAGTCTGCAACACCGATGCAATGCTCCAGTGTCGTGATGCGTACGCCACGCGGCACGGCTTCGATAATGACATTTTCGTGACCCAATGGATCGCGCTTCGCAAATTCGCTCCAGGCCTTTTGCACACGCGGATCTTTATCTAAACCCATCCGTGCGAGGTCATTGGTGGTGCCAACATACATCGCAGCATGCGCCCAATAACCGGGCATGAAAGCGCGTGAGAGATACCAATTTTGTCGTTCGATCAATATGTCGCCCGGCTTCAATTTCCTCCGTAATTCTTCCAACTGTTTTGGCTGAATCAAAGGCTCGCCATGTCTCGGTTGGCGAACGCGCGTGTTTCCAACCCAAGTCGAAATCAATGATTGCCCACGATACGTCACAGTCTTGCTAACTTTCTGGGCATCTTCGAACGATGAACTCGAATTCCAGTTTTTGAGGATTTGATCCATTTTCTCCGTGGACTGTTTTGATTCCTTAATTGTTTGATGAAAAAGTTTAAAAGGCTTTGCATCCATCAATTCAAACTTTGAGAATTGCGCCTCTGAAATGTCATAATTTCGCCAAGCGCGTTTTAATAATTCGCGATTCTGTGGATTGGCGAGATTTGCCCGCACCGTGTCGTAAAGTCGCGGTGGAATTCCCCAGATCGGCTCGCCTTCGTTCAGTTTGCGAACGGCATCGGGATGTTGATGTTGCGTGACGAATTTAAGCGAAGCTTCGTGAAGCGCGGAGGCGGCAGTCAATCCATCCAAAAAAGTTCGCAATCTCAATTTTTCATCGGCCACGGTTTCGTAGCTTTGATATTTCCAAATTAAGTGAAGAAGTTCCGTGCGATAACTCAAATAGCTGAAAAGGAGTTTGCGAATCGCGTCGTCATCAGCCTGGCGATAATAGGTGCGCTTCTCGGAAGCGAATTCTCTCCGAAGTGCCGCAGCGCGAATTTCCAAATCATTTAGTCCCCCGATAATATCAACTAAAGTTTTTTCATCGGCATCCAGTTGGGCCGACAAAATTGGAGTCGAGACATTGCTCCAGCTCGGGCCAGCGAATTTCAATTCATCCGAACTTTTATTTTTAAAATAGTAATTGGCTCCGACAAACAAACCCGCAAACAGGGCTACGATCACGGCCCAACGTAAGCCAACTTTGAAAACCATTTGCGGAGTGATTTTGGTTTCAACGGCCAGCGGTTCGTTGGGAGAAATTTTGCTGTAGGCGTCGTTTAACTCAGAAAGTTGCCGCCGTAATTCGATTTGCACCGTGCGTAATTCGGCAATTTTCGCTGGGCGCAGCAACAATAAACAATGTTCTTTCCAGCCGCGAAAATTTTGTTTGGCGCGCGCAAAATAGTTCTGGGCGAGAACTCCCGCGAATGGCATTGCGACCGTCCAGGTCCACGCGATCTGTGGCACGAAATATCCGGCCATCCAACGCCAAACCAAAAAATACCACGCGGCGAAAATGGGAATTCCGATTCCGAGCCTTGCCAGCGACAAAGTCATTTTTCCAGGCTGGCGCAGGAGGGATGCGATTCCGCGAACGAGCGCAAATGGAACGATGTTGTGGATTGCTCCGAGAAGTGCCGGAATGAGAATCAGGGTCATCCAAATAATTTCCGACGCCATGCGCAACGGACGCCGCCAACCGCGTTTCCAGAGCAGCGGGGAATTCATTTTGATTCCGCTTGCGTCCAACTTTTCGTGGAAGCGTTTTATTCCAACCGCAACTCGCGCTGCGCGATGAGCATTCTCTTTTGCAATATAATTAATTCCATCGGCAAGCCGTTTTCGCTGGCGAATTGCGGCGACCGTTTGTGTTTTATTTCGCGGAGGAACAAGAATTTCGAGATCCCGCAGGAAAGGTTCCCAGCTTTCTTCGTTCAAATGCACAACCACTTCTTTCAATCGCCGGTCGATTTCAGCGGTCAACGCGCGAAGGATTTGGTGTTCATCGCCGGTCTGCCTCGTGAGCCATTCGCTAACGGAAATTGATTCGCCGACGCGCACCCAGATGGAGCTCCGAAAACGTTCCTTGTGCTCGTAGTTGATTCCAATGGGCACAATTTTGAGATCGTTCGCACCATTCTTTGAGGCGGCGAGGGCAATGCGTGCCGCGCCGGATTTGACGCGATCTACTTTTGTGGCGTCGTGCGATTTGCCTTCGGGAAAAATTCCAACTGCTTCGCCGCGT
>JBKJOZ010000167.1:0-6641 GCA_046595315.1 Limisphaerales bacterium | reverse complement strand
CAAGTTTACACCGCCCCAGCTGATTTGAATTGGGCCACAACTCAGGCCAAAGCGAAAACGGTTGTTCGCCTCGGTTACTACGAAGATGAATCTTCTGTTGGCGCGACTTGGCATTTGCCCGCCGCGCATTTTCTTGAATCGTGGGGCGATGCGCGCACTGCGGACGGCACGCTTGTTTCCATCCAACCGTTGATCGAACCACTTTTCAACGGCGTCACTGAAATCGAAGTGCTAGCTCGCATCGCGGGACTAAACACAACCCGTCCGCTCGACATTGTTCGCGAGACGTTCAAGGGCATTTCCGGACTCGACCTTTTCGACGAAGCTTGGAAGAAATTTTTGCACGATGGATATCACAACGGCAGCGCGGCAAAACCTGCCAACGCGAAAATAAATCTAAGTGCGATCGGACAGGAACTAGCCCGAGTCAAAGCGCCGGTGACCGCTGACTTTGAAGTGATTTTCCATCGCGATTACAGCGTGGATGACGGTCGTTACAACAATAACGGCTGGCTTCAGGAAACGCCCGATCCGATCACCAAAGTTGTTTGGGAAAATGTCATTGCGGTCAGCCCGACCACGGCGAAAGCCTTGGGTTTGCAGGTCGCAAAAAATCGCGCGGACGACGATTTGAAGAACAACGATCTCGGCGTCACCGAAAATAACGACATCGTTGAAATCGAACTGAACGGACGCAAAGTTCAAGGTCCAGTTTGGATTCAACCTGGTTTGGCCGATAACACAGTTGCGTTGGCGCTCGGTTATGGCCGGACGAAAACGGGTCGGGTCGGCACTGGTTCGGGTTACAACGCGTATGCCATTCGAACTTCAGATTCTCCGTGGTTTGCGAGCGGCGCCAAGCTTCGCAAAACCGGCGACGTGCGTCGCGTGGTTTCGACGCAGGAACATGGCTCGATGGAAGGTCGCCCGATCATCCGCGAAGGAAATCTCGAACAATACAAAGCAAAACCGGATTTCGCGAAGAACATGGATTTGGAAGCGCACGCGCCCAACGCGGGTCCAATTTATCAGCATCCTTACAATTCAAACCCGACGCTCAAGAGCAGTGTTCATCAGTGGGGCATGTCCATTGACATGAGTTCCTGCGTCGGCTGCAACGCCTGCGTTGTCGCCTGCCAAAGTGAAAACAACATTCCAATCGTCGGCAAAGATCAGGTGAATCGCGGCCGCGAAATGCATTGGATGCGCATCGATCGTTATTTCACGGGTGCAGTGACAGACCCGCAAGTCGCCAACCAGCCAATGCTTTGCCAGCATTGCGAAAGTGCGCCGTGCGAAAGTGTTTGCCCGGTCAATGCGACGGTTCATGACGAAGAAGGATTGAACGTCATGATTTACAACCGCTGTGTGGGAACGCGTTATTGTTCCAACAACTGCGCGTGGAAAGTTCGTCGTTACAATTTCTTCGATTTCAATAAGCGGCCGAATGACCTCGCCGACATGTCAAAAGGTGCGCGCGGCAAACTTTATCAAGGGCCGCTCGCCAAGAAGGAGCCGCTTGAATACGACTTGATCAAAATGGTGAAAAATCCGGATGTCACCGTGCGGATGCGCGGCGTCATGGAAAAATGCACCTTTTGTATTCAACGGATCGAAGGGGCGAAAATTTCCCAGAAAGTCAAAGCCGGCGCTTCTGACGATGTGGCCGTTCCCGATGGAGCGTTCACGACCGCTTGCGCGCAGGTTTGCCCAGCCGAAGCAATTGTGTTCGGAAATATTTTGGACGAAAACAGCCGCGTCGCGAAATTGAAAAAACAGGAACGCAACTATGCCGTCCTTGGATTTCTCGATACAAAGCCGCGTTTGACTTACCTCGCGCGCATTCGCAATCCAAATCCGCAAATGCCCGACTACAGAGAATATCCGGCCAGCTTTGAAGATTACGAAAAAACCAATGGCGCCACGGGCGAACACGATGCTCACGAAATGAAGCACGCTGAACATGCCGAGAAAGGAGCGCAGTAATGTCTGAAGTCACCACAGTGAAAGTGCAGGGTCCGCCGCGCGAATTGGAACGCGAACCGCTGGTTTTAAATCAACGCAGCTTCGGTTGGATTTCTGACAAAATTGCCGGAATCGCGGAAGGCAAGACGCCTCGATGGTGGTGGCCGGCGTTCTTGGTCAGCGTATCGGTCATGACGGGAATGTTTCTTTGCATTGCTTATTTGTTTTCCACAGGTATCGGCGTTTGGGGTTTGAACAATCCAATCGGCTGGGCCTGGGACATCACGAATTTCGTTTTCTGGATTGGTATCGGCCACGCCGGAACCTTGATCTCCGCCGTCTTGTTTTTGCTCCGACAGAAATGGCGCACATCAATTAATCGCGCTGCCGAAGCCATGACCTTGTTTGCCGTGGCGTGCGCCGGAATTTTTCCGCTCATCCACGTCGGTCGTGTCTGGTTTGCGTGGTGGCTCTTCCCGATTCCAAATGCGAACAGCATCTGGCCGCAGTTCCGTTCCCCGTTGCTGTGGGACGTTTTTGCCGTCTCAACTTACGGAACGGTTTCGCTTTTGTTCTGGTATGTGGGACTCGTTCCCGACCTTGCAACGATGCGCGATCGTGCTGTCACAAAAGGTCGTAAATTTTTCTACGGAATTTTTGCTCTTGGTTGGACGGGTGCAAATCGTCACTGGAGAAATTACGAAAAAGCCTATTTGTTGCTCGCCGGTATTTCGACGCCGCTCGTGCTTTCCGTGCACTCAATCGTTTCTTTCGATTTCGCTGTTTCGCAAGTTCCCGGATGGCACACGACCATTTTTCCGCCGTATTTCGTCGCGGGCGCGATCTTCTCCGGTTTCGGCATGGTGCTGACGTTGATGCTCCCGCTTCGAACCATCTGCGGATTGCAAGATGTCATTACCCTTCGCCACGTCGAACTGATGGGCAAAGTTATTTTGGCAACCGGTTCAATCGTTGGTTACGCATACGGAATGGAATTTTTCATCGCGTGGTATGGCGGCAATCCTTACGAAAAATATGCGTTCATGAATCGCGCTTTCGGCCCGTATTGGTGGGCTTATTGGACGATGGTTTCGTGCAACGTGATTTGTCCGCAATTATTTTGGTTCAAAAAAATCCGCCGACACGTGGTGATCGTTTTCATCATTTCGATTTTCGTAAACATCGGAATGTGGTTTGAACGTTTTGTGATCATCGTGACCTCATTGCACCGCGACTATCTTCCTTCGAGTTGGAGTTATTTCAAACCGACCTGGGTGGATATTTGCACTTTCATCGGTTCATTTGGATTATTCTTCACCTTATTCTTGTTGTTCATGCGATTTCTTCCCGTGATAGCAATTTCTGAAGTCAAAGGCGTAACTCCGCAAGCGGACGCGCATCATCCTCTTGGCGGCGCAAAAAGTGGAGGACACCACTAATGGCAACTCAATCGCAAACTCCCCTCCGAACCGATCAACCTATTTTATCGCGGCCTTACGCTGTGATCGCAGAATTTGATACGCCCGCTGATGCCATTCACGCTGCGGAAAAAGTCCGCGATGCTGGCTATCAAAAATGGGATGTGCATTCGCCGTTTGCGGTTCACGGAATGGACGCCGCGATGGGATTGAAAAATTCCAAAGTCGGATGGTTTTCATTCTTCGGCGGAGTGCTGGGATTGACCACCGGCATGTCGATGATTTTTTACATGAACGGTTTCGATTATAAAATCGTGGTGGGCGGCAAGCCGCTTTTCAGTCCCCTCTATGCGTTCCCCGTCAGTTACGAATTGACGATTTTATTCGCTTCATTTGCCACATTGTTCGGGATGTTTGGTTTGAATCGTCTCCCACGTTTGCATCATCCGCTATTGCGCAACCGTCGCTTTACACGGGTCACGCATGACAAATTTATTCTCGTGATCGAAACCGCTGATCCAAAATATTCCGAGGCCGAAACCCGCAAGCTGCTCGAAGACACCGGCAGCAAGCACATTGAGATCGTGGAGGAGGCATAATGCGTTATTTTCTTCTAGGCTTGGTTTTGCTTTGCGTGCTGGTGGTGAGCGTCGCTGGTTTTCGTGGCAGCATGTCGCGCAAACCACCCATCGAAGTGTTTCCTGACATGGACCGTCAATTGAAGCTACGCCCACAAACCGAAGCCGATTTTTTTGCTGATAACCGGAGCTCGCGCTTGCCAGTGGCTGGCACGGTTGCGCGCGGTTCCCATTTTGCAGACACGTCCGTGAATACCGGCAAAATTCCCGGCACGACTAACAATATTGAAGTGATTCCTGTTCCCGTAACTCGCAAGCTAATGCAACGCGGCCAAGAACGGTTTCAAATCAGTTGTTTGCCCTGCCACGGTGCGCTCGCCGACGGAAATGGGATCACAAAAAAATACGGAATGGCCGTCGTCGCCAATCTTCATGACCCGCGCATCGTCAAGCAACCGGACGGCGAAATTTTCAACACCATTACGCACGGCCGCGGTTTGATGGGATCTTACGGACAAAATGTCGTTCCCGAAGATCGTTGGGCAATCATTGCTTATCTCCGCGCCCTAC
Source organism: Limisphaerales bacterium (assembly GCA_046595315.1). Classification (GTDB taxonomy): domain Bacteria; phylum Verrucomicrobiota; class Verrucomicrobiia; order Limisphaerales; family CANJXF01; genus CANJXF01. The sequence continues at coordinate 2,110 of JBKJOZ010000167.1, read as the reverse complement.
AACGAAGCCGGCTCGCCTCAGTCGATGATGTTCCGGCGGAAATGCAATCAATGTTTAAAAAATAGCTATGGCTTCGCATTCTCAAACTACAACTACTGCGACGTGGCCTGCCTGGTTGCGCAATCTGCCCCTGATCTTGATCGCGGTCGGCGCGCTTGGCCTTCTTGTCGGATATTTCACCGGCAACGATCATGGGATGCAGCTCGGCTATTCTTATTTGCTGGCCTACATGTTTTTCCTGAGCATTTGCCTCGGCGGACTTTTCCTCGTCATTTTGCATCACCTGTTTGACGCCATGTGGTCCGTCCCAATCCGCCGAATTTGCGAACATATCGCATTCCTGCTTCCAATCATGGCAGTGCTCTTCATCCCGATTGCATTGCTGGCTCCGCAAATTTATCCGTGGATGAGCATCAATCCGCACACCGACCACGCGCTTCATGCGAAATCGGCGTTGATCAATCCAAAGGCATTTTACATCGTCGCGGCGATTCTGTTCGCGGTTTGGAGTCTTCTTTCCTACAAATTGCGCGCCTGGTCGTTGGAACAGGATAAAACCGGTGCGGCCAAATGCACTTACGCGATGCGTTTTCACGCGGCGTGGGGTGTATTCGCCTTCGCGTTTTCTCTGACCATGGCTTCAATTTTCTGGATGAAGTCGCTCCAGCATCAGTTTTTCTCCACCATGTATGGGGTTTATTATTTTGCGGGCAGCGTTTGGCTCACCATCATCACCGTTTACGTCATCGCCTTGGTCCTGAAAAAAACGGGTCCATTGAGCGCTGTTGTCGGGTATCGCCAATTTTATGACCTCGGCGTCCTGATGTTGGTTTTCACCGTTTTCTACGCCTACATCCATTTCTCCCAATACTTCCTGATCTGGAATGCGGCTGTGCCTGAAGAAACTTTTTGGTACGTCTTGCGCGAGACAGGAACGTGGTGGCAAATCGGCATGATTTTAATTTTTGGCCATTTCCTGATTCCGTTCCTCGCCTTGCTCCGCATCGATTTCAAATTGAAACTCGCCGTAATGGGACCGCTCTGCATTTGGGCTTGGATGATGCACTTCTGCGATATGTCATTTAACATCACGCCGGTTCTGCAAATTTTCCGCAAAGCGCGCCTCCTGCCCGGCGATTTGTCGCAAAACATGAAAACCACCATCCCGGATGGTTTTGCGATTCATTGGCTCGACTTGGCTTGCATGGCGTTCATCGGCGGTGTGCTCGCAATGGTGTTCATTAAATATTTCAAGGCTCATGCCCCGTATCCGCAAAAAGACCCACGCTTTGCGGAAACCATGGGCGTTTACGTCCCGAGTGCGGCAAATAATGCAGTCGCGCAGGGAGGTGGAAAATGAACAACAACAATTCCTGCTGCAACAAATCCAAGCTAGCGGTTTACGCCATCGCGATTCTCGGCTCATTTTTAATCATGGCCGCCCTCGTGAAAATTATGCAGAACAAGACGGCTACTGCCATCGGAGCCGACCGCGCCGAAGAACGTCGTAAAAATTTAGTCACCGTTCGCGCTGAAACCGACCAAGCCTTGAAAAATTATGCGTGGCAAGACCAAGGCAAAGGATTGGTTCGACTGCCGGTGGCCCGCGCCATGGAAGTTGCGCTGCAAGAATGGCAAAATCCGCAAGCCGCTCGATCCAATCTGAATCTTCGCGTGGACAAAGCCAACGCGCCTGCGCCCAAAGCGCCGGAAAAACCAAGCGAATTTGAATAATTCGACCTCTTTGCCCATGAGTTCCTCGACTCAAGAATTGTCTTCTGCAAAAACCGATCTTCGACCGGAAGAGGTTCTTTCGAGCAAAGAAATCGATGCTTCGTGCCGATTCCCAGTCCTCCTCTTTTTCATTAGCGCCGCCGTTTGGTTTTTGGTCAGCAGCATTCTCGGTCTGATCGTATCCATCAAACTTCATTCGCCCAATTTTCTGGCGGGTTGCGAATGGCTGACCTACGGCCGCATCCGCCCAGTGCAACTCGATTCGCTCGTTTACGGTTTCGCCGCACCCGCCGCATTCGGCGTGACCCTCTGGCTTTTTTGCCGATTGGGACGCACGCGTCTGGCCGCCCCCGGAGTTCTTTTGCTCGCCGCAAAA
>JBKJOZ010000025.1:0-3102 GCA_046595315.1 Limisphaerales bacterium | reverse complement strand
ATTTCCAGCGTTAGCTTTCGTTTCGTCATTCTGCCGAGTGGAACTCGGCAGCACGTTTTTGGTCAAGCCAATCGTCACGGTCGCGTTGTTCGGCGAATGTTTGATCGCATTATCAATCAAATTCACGAGCGCTTGTTGGACCGCGCGACCGTCGAGAGTTGGTTGAGAGTGATTAGTCGAGAGCTGAGAGTCATCCAGTTTCAAAACGAGATTCACATTTCTTTCGTTGGCGTAAGGTTCCATCAACTTCACCGTTTCCTGAACAAGTTTCACGATGTCCGTTGGCTCAAATTCATATTCTTTACGGCCTTGTTCGATGCGGGAAAAATCCAAAACATTTTCGATGAGTGATGAAAGTCGGCGACATTCCTGCACGATGAATTTAAAATATTCGTTCTGCTTTTGCGGCTCGGAAATTTTCCCGCGCTCCAAACTTTCCGCGAGCAAACGCACCGAAGCAATTGGCGCGCGCAATTCATGCGAGACGCTCGAAACGAAATTACTTTTCATTTCGTTGAGTTGAATCTGGCGATTAAAACTTCGCCTCGCCGACAGAAATCCAATCAATGCCGCGCTCGCTGCGACTGCGATAAGAACCCCAAACCAAATCGCGCGCTGGCGTTGCCGGGCGTAGAGCGCTTTGGAGTCTGCCAAAATAAATTGAAGTCGAATGGGTGAAGAAAAACTAAATATGTTCGGCTGTGGCACGACTTCGGCGAGAACAGGTTTCTTTTCCGCGTCTTCACGAGAAAACTTTTCGCCTGTTAAAAAAACAATTTTTTCGCCGCCAATCTCGACAAATAAAATTCCGTAATCCGGCAGCGGTGTATTCATTTCGCGCAAGCAATCTGTGAAAAAATGTTCAAGGAACAGTTTAGGATGCAATCGAAACTCTAAGTTTTGACCGGGTTGCGCGGGGCCGGAAATATGTTTTTCGGCAAAAAAGTTTCCGGCGGAAGTTTCGATCCAGAAGCCGTTGTCCCAGGTCGCAAGTGGATGCTCATTCTTAATCTGCTCAGCGAGTTCTCGAGTTCGTTCATCAGTGTCCCAGAGCAATCGCAACGCTCGAACTGCTTTGAAAAATTTAGCGTCTTTTGAATTCACGATGCGCTCTCCTTCGATGAGCAATTTTTCTGCAAGAAACGTTTTGTCCCAGCCGCGAATTGACCAGGAAAATTCGCCGCGCCATTTTTCGGGAATTCCCGCGCCGTTCGGCAGCAGACGAAACGTTTCGTAAAGCATCAGTTCACGAAGCGGCAGTCCCGATTCCGTTTGCACGCCATTATAAATGGCCGAAGCAATAAATTTTTGCACGGCCTCAGCGCGCGGCAACAGGCGCGTTTGCAGATGAAGCAAACGAAACTCAGCGTTGGCCCGAGCATTTATTTCCGGTTCGCTGTCGAGAAATTCCTGCAACGCCTTCTCTGCTTCGGTGAAATTTGTTTGGACGAACTCGGCTTTGTCCGCTGCATTCCAGAGTTCGCGTTGTTGCGGCGTCAATTGTGTCGGCCACGCTGGCGGTTGCGGCGAAAGGAAGGGTTTTGGCTCGATGAGATTTCCCAGCGCATCAAAAACGATTTTGCTTAACGGCATTTTTGAAAGATCAAAATCGTGATTTTGAGTTTTCCAGAGCGTGAGTTCGTCCTCCGCTTTTTCGTAAGTCATTGCGCCGCCCCAGCCGCCAATGCCAGCTTCAAATTTTCGTTGCACTTCCCATTCCTCTTTCGGCCAAAGGTAGTCGCGGTAAAGCCGGCGCTCCTGTCGTTTGATTGTTTCGGCAAATCTTTCGGTGATGGATAGCGCAAATCTTTTTGCATCCTGTTCCGCAGCCGATTGATCCCAACGCAAAGAAATGACGCCGAGAATTGCGAGGAGAAAAACCGGAAACAAAATCAAAAATCCCTGCCAGAAAAATGACGGATGGATCTTTTGCCGTTTAATTTTCTCGGAGCGAACCTGCGGAAAAATTTTCCAGAACTGATAGAAATTGTTACCAATCAAAAAAAGGATGAGTGCGCAATAAAGCCACTGCCATTGGGTGAACGGTTGATGACGATAATATCGGTTCGCCAAAATAATCCCGGAACTCAATAGCCAAAGAACGTTAGAAATGCCGAGAGCTTGCGCCCGCCGCAAATTGGGCGCATCGCGAAATGCCGGGCGCCGCCACAAGAAAATGGCTGAAACGATTCCGACAAAAAACAGGGCGGCTAAAGTGTATAAAGGCCAAATCACAGGGTCGCGAGTATGAAATGGTCTGGCGCATCATTTGTCACAGATTTGTAAAATGTAGTCGCGCTCGCCAGAGCGTGGAGTCGATAAAAAAAAACGCCACGCTCTGGCGAGCGCGCCTACGCGACGCTGATTTTTCTGCCGACAGAATGTCGGCAGCACGTTAGGTTTTTTCTCATGCGATACGAATTGAGGAACAAATGGGTTTTGATTACGGGCGCTTCCAGTGGATTTGGCGCAGCGGCGGCGCAGGCGTTTGGCGCGGAGGGCGCGAAACTTTTGCTCGGTGCGAGACGAATGGATCGATTGGAAAAAGTTGCAGACGAAGCAAAAAAGGCTGGCTCGCCGGAAGCGCATTTTCATTCGCTGGACGTTTCAAAAACTGCGAGCGTGAATGCATTCGTGGATTGGGCGCGGCAGAAAATTGGAAAAGGAACTGCGCTGGACGTTTTGATCAACAACGCTGGCGGCGCGCTTGGACTCGATACGGTCGCGGAAGGAAAAGATGAAGATTGGGAGACGATGTTGCAGACGAATGTGCTCGGTGTTTTGCGAATGACGCGCACCGCGCTTCCGTTAATGCTGAACAATCCCGGCGGTTCGATTTTAAATATCGGCTCATATGCGTCGCATTCGGTTTACGAAGGTGGCGGGGCTTATTCGGCGGCAAAAGCGGGCGAATTGCAAATTACCCGGACGCTGCGATTGGAATTGAGCGGCACCGGTCTGCGCGTCAGTTCGATTGATCCCGGTCTCGCGGAAACGGAATTTTCTCTGGTGCGATTCAAAGGTGATAAAGTTCGCGCGCAAAAACCTTACGAGGGAGTCAATCCGTTGAAGGCCGAAGACGTCGCGGAGATTTTGGTTTGG
>JBKJOZ010000398.1:0-2556 GCA_046595315.1 Limisphaerales bacterium | reverse complement strand
GCGCCTTTGCTTTTCTTTTTTTATCGCCGTTTCCAACCAGGCGGCGGGGTTCGTCTTGAACGGCAAACCAGAGTTTATTTTCTCCCTCAGTTCTATCAATAACTCTTCCAAGAGTTTCGGACACTTCCGCACATGATCCACTCGCCAATGGCCGCCAGCCCTTTCCATTTCATCAGCCCCTAAAAGCTCGGACAGCTCGTCCATCAGACTCTTCTCGTTTACATAACGAGAAATGTCTTTTTCCGAATCACCGGTACCGATTAACCGGTTTTCATCGGTAATTCGGTACTCGCTCAGCTTTGTGAGTACCGGAATAATCGATGAATCGGTACCGGAATAATCGGTACCGGCGCGCGCGGAAAATTCGGGACGCGAGACGTCGGCGACGGGACCGAAATCAGCGGCGGTTTCAGCGCGGTTTTCGCTCGGAACAATCGCGGCTTGCGGCGGCATTGTATCCAACTTGGATACTCGGTCATTTGTGTCCAACTCAGACACTCGGCGGTTTGTATCCAACTTGGATACTCGGTCGTTTTTCGCTTCGTCCAAAACAGCGACGGCTAACATTTGAGCCAGCGTTTTTTCACGCTCGAAAAGCTCCGGTTGAAAATCGGCATTGCGAGCGCCGACGGATTTCTCTGCATCCCGAAATTCCTCCTGGTCAATTCGCAAACTGACCCGCCAACGATCCGCATCGGCGTTAATCCGAAATTCCAAACCATTGTCGGTTCTCTGGACTAAAATAACCTTGTTCGTTTTTAGCCATTCGATTTCGTCCCCTACTGGCGTTTTCGCAATTCCCGTCAAACGTGACAGCTCGGCCTGAGTCGCCAGGAACGCCGCGCGGCCAATGAAATACGAATTGAGATGAATGCGATCCAGAATCGCACGCTGGCGCTCAGTGAAGGCGCACACGGCAAGGTTGCACCAAACATGCCGCTCAAGTTCTATAAAGTTGATTTCGGATTCCGATTCGGTATTGTCGGGCATTCGTTAGTGGGTCTGTGCCGACTTTCCTTTGGCGGGGTGGTCGGCATTTCCCTTTTATGGTTCACGCTGCGATTGCTTCGCCGATTTGTTCCTTTTCTAGCTTGTCGAAGTATGCCTTTGCGCTGGTGAAAATAATCAGCCGGATGCCGCGCGCCGCGCCGCGCTGTTTCATCGAAAGGCTTTTGACCGGCGGAATGAACCTGTTCGCCTTCGTCGGGAGAATCAGCGAGTTCCAGGCGGACCGATTCAATCCCCACCATTCATCTACATCTTTGCCGCGTGGAAGCCGGAACTGGTATGGCGTTAAGCGAGCGCTGAGGGCCACCGTTTTTTTCTGATTTGCTTTCCGCAATGTCGTGGACATGCACAACATTTCTCACGCCGTTGTATGTCACGTCTAGCGCATCAGGTGTGGTACACGGCCATGTTGATAAATCTCTTTTTGATAAGCTCAATAATGCGTGCGCGGACGCGCGACGGCTTGGTGTCGGAAGGAGATTTGACGAGGCGCTTAAATTCCGAAAGTTTTTCAGGGCATGGATAGCTCCACAAAAAAACTTCCTTGCCCAGACTCCACCAATTCGCAGCAGAATCTTTGTCAAACGCCTTTAATTCCAGCGCTCTGCGATACCATAATGATTGGGGTTTAACGCGGGCCGCATTTACAAATTCCATTAACTCTCTGGCAATTTTCGTCGCCTCATCCATCTTCCACCGGGCGGTTGGGTGTAATTCAAGGCGGCTATCTCGCCCGAGTTGCAGATTTGCAAATAGCGCGTCCTCATCTTGGTTCAGAAGTTTGGTAGGAGATCTTAAAACCGGCCATCGTAAAAACCGATGGGCGGTTATGCGGAGGGAACGAATCAATTCCATTTCATTCGTTTTCAAAAACTCGCAAAGGGTCACGGTGAACGAGGCTAAATTCATTCCCGCCAATAAATCCTTCTTTTTTGTCGCCAGATGCTGCAGCACTCCAATCCATTCCGCTGTTTCGAAACTAGCGATTATGGTCGCCTGTATTTTGCCGTACGATTCTAACTTTTTTCGCGCGGCACGCCCTAAGTCTCTGAGTTTCCACACGTCGCCGAGTTGAGTAACAACTCTCGTCAATTCTGCATCGGTATCGACGGCTTTACGATGAAAGCTGAATGGTTCTTCCAGAAAGGGTTTCCGAATCAAAACGCCATTCTCTTTTACGCTGATATTTTCCACGTTTGGTGCCGCGTCTTTATGTATCCAAACGTGGCCGGATACAGCGAAAGCGTCGATTCGAGGGGCGATGGGATTTCTCATCACTATCCCGCGTTTTGCCCGGCGCGATTTCATACGATGTCTGGCATTTTATCCAGCGCCGCGCGCCGCGTGGATGTTTCGATATGCGTGTATTGCCGCGAGACGGCCACGCTTTCATGCCCGATAATGTCCCGCGCGATTGAGTCACTCACGCCAGCATTTTTCAAAAGGCTCGTTGCCGTGTGCCGCAAACTGTGAAACGTCAAAGCGCTCTGAGTCCGCCGCGCGTCGCGCCCTTTCTTTTTGCTCTGGTGATTGCGGATCGGAACAAGG
>JBKJOZ010000276.1:0-4393 GCA_046595315.1 Limisphaerales bacterium | reverse complement strand
CGTCAACGCGCAAGCGTGCTTCGCAAACTCAACGGCCAATTTTTTATCGCGAAACTTTTCTTCGGGATTCGTCGCGAGAATCCACGCGAGATTATTGAGCGGTTCGAGCCAATCGGGTTTGAAACGAATCGCTTCTTTGAAATGCGCAATGGCTGGCTCGATTTTTTTCTGCGCGCTCGAAATCACGCCGAGTTGATAATGCGGTTCGGCTAAATTGGGATTGAGTTCCAGCGCGCGAAAAAAATACGCGACGGCTTCGTCCGATTTGCCGGATTGAAAAAACGCGTTGCCAATTTTGTAATACGCCAGCGGCATCTGCGGATTGATTTTCAGCGCGGCGGAGTAAGCATTCACCGCGTCAGAAATCTGGCCGACGGCCATGAGCGCGTTGCCGAGATTATAAAGTGCGTCGGGATAATTTGGTTTGAGCTGGAGCGCGCGAGTCAAAAGCGGAATGGCTTCGCGCGCGTGACCGGAATCGATCAGGAGGCTGGCGAGATTGTTGAGCGTGTCGGTGTTGTCAGGTTTCACGCGCAACGCTTCCTGAAAATGGGTCACACCTTCGTCGGTTTTTCCCTGCAAAACCAACATGCAACCGAGATTGTTGTGGGCATCCACGTAGTTGGGATCCAGCCGCAACGATTCGCGATATTCCGCAATTGCTTCGAGAGTTTTGCCTTGATGATCCAAAACATTCGCGATGTTGCAATGGGTCATCGGCAGCTTCGGATTTATGGCGAGCACGTGGTGAAAAGCCGCCATCGCGTCGTCGAATTTCCCCTGGTTCAACAACGCTGCGCCGAGATTGTTGTAGCCTTCGACTTGAACCGGCTGAACCCGAAGTGATTTTTGAAAATAGGAAATGGCTTCGTCGGTTTTTCCCGCGCTATCCAACAGCAAACCGAGATTGTTGAGCGCAAGCCAGGAGTTCGGATTTTTGGAAAGGGTGTCGCGCCAAAGTGTTTCGGAATTTTTGTAAATCGTCGCTTGCTGCGCGGCGGCAAAACCGAAAAGCGCCACCACGCAAATCGCCATTGTCATTCTGAAAACGCGTTGTGATTTAAAAAAATTCACCAGCGTTGCGACACCTAAAGCAATGACGCCGGGCAGCGCGAAATATTGCCAATGATCCGCGACGAGCGAGTAACGATGAAAATAAATATTCAGCAAACCGAGAACCGGCAGAAGCATCAGCACAAAATAGCCGAGTGAAAAAATAAGATACTTCCCCCACGTGCGGCGTTTCCCCCACGAAACCGCGATGCAAAAAATGATTCCGGCAAGAGCGAGATACGGAAGAAAAGAGCGCGTGGAGATCTCCCACTGTGGATAAACAAAGCTGAGTTGAATCGGAAAAATTGCTTTGAAAAAATAAAACCAAAGGGCCATCGCGCCTCCGCTAAAACGCGTCCAGAAATCCGCATCGCGAATAATATCCTCGCCGATGGCGCGATGATGTTGGAACCACATGGTGATCAAGCCGAGCGCGAGGGAGAGTGCGAAAAATGGAGCGGTGCGCAAGACGTCACGCATCGAGATACGTTGCTGACGCCACCAAAGGCAGAGCAACAAAACAAACGGGAGCATCACGACGGATGTTTTGCTGAGCAGCGCGAGCAGAAAGAAAACGAGCGAAAGGCAGTAAAGAAAGTTTTTAGTTTTAGGTTTTGATTTTTTAACGCGCAAAAAAAACAGGACGGACAACGTATAAAAAAACAGGCAAAGGGTGTTCTTCCGCTCCGCGATCCACGCGACGGATTCGACGTTCACTGGATGAATCGCGAAAATTACGGCAGCGATCCACGCGCCGGGAATTTTTAATTCTTTAAAAATTCTCCAGAGAAAAACCGAAGACGCCGCGTGCAGGAGGATGTTTGTGATGTGATAACCGGTGGCGTTCATTCCCCAGAACCGCCACTCGATCCAGAGACTCGTGTAAGTCAGCGGAAAATAATCGACCGGTTCCGTGCTGAACCAAATAAACCGAAGCCCATTGCGCGCTTGCACGAAGACATTTTCCGTCAGCATCGAGTTGTCGTCCCAAATAAATCCGGCGGAAAACACCGGCCAATAAACGAGCCCAACCAATATAAAAATCACCGCCGCGCCCCACCAAAATGGAAATTGCCGCTCTTGGTCTGGTGAATTTCGGATGGCGGCCATCCACCAAACCTAGGGAAAAATAAACTCAGTGACAATAGTTCATCATTTTAGGTTAGAGGAACCGCGGCTTTATTTTGTTCCTCCGCACCAAAGAGACTGATCGTTCAATAATATTTATTGCGATAATACATTGCCTTTAATAATCCGGCTTCATCGGCGAAAGTGGAATAGCTATCCAGCAAGTCGGGGATTTTCGCCAGCATCCATGGGGCGGTGAAATGCCCGCCATTTTTCGTATAAACGACATCGTCCGCGAGGAAAACGGCTGAGTGAACTATTTCGCCGGACGGTTTGATTAAAAAAACTAAATCACCATAACGCGGATCCGAGAAAACAGGGTAGTAATCCGCATCGAGCTTGGCCTTCACGATTTTGATATCGGTCAGATTCGGATCCGGGGTTTCTCTGAAAAAGTTGAATGAAGTCCAGTGGCAATTCTCCGGCTGGGTCAGCGAAGGAAATGGATAAGTATAAAGTCGAGCGGTCGGTCCGGGAGGAAGCAAATTTATAATGCTGACGCGTGCGCCTCCCGGCACATTGGCCACCGATTCCAGAAAGGGTCGCAAATCTTTTCCATATCCCGCTCTTCCCCAATATTTCAGCAACGCGTTCACATCGGTTTCCGTATTCAAACGCAATCGCATCAACATGGTGGCCCGGCGCGAAAGAGTTTTGGCCAACCGGAGTTTCTCTTGATAATCGGGAATTGTATCGAGAACGGTGGGCATGTCGGCAAAGAGCATTAATTTGCCATGGGGATACGAAAGTTTTTTTATCAGTGCGAGCGTGGCTTCCGGCAAACCGCTCTTGGCAAAATATTCATGGGCCGAAGCTGCCGGATAGGAAGACACTTCGCTTTGCAATGAGTTTTCAGGGAATTTTGCGAGCGTATTGTAAATTTTTTCGCGCGCCTGGGGGGTGAGAGACAAAATAAGTCCGTTCGGCGGGGTCAAATACAAACCGTTAGTGGCCGTTTCGATTTTGGCGGAAGCGAGTTGAGATTTTTCTTTTTCAGAAAGATTCGCAGCGTTGAAAAGCTGATCTAACTGCGTCTGGGAATAACCACCGAAAAACCAGCGGCGATCAATTTTCTCGTAGGATCGGACGTCCAAAAATTCTTCGGGGCATTCGATATAAAATGGAACGTATTCAATGTCACCCCACGGCCCCGGACTGAGGTGAAAAACCGTTTCTGCATTGGTGGTTGCCGAAGTTTTACCTGCACTGGCGCTGCTGTCCAATCGAGTTTCCAACTTGGGTGTTAAACGACTTCCTCCGAACCATACTACGGCCATCAACACGTAGGGCAGCAGCAGAACTAGCGCGATTCCAATCGAAGCTTTGGATGAAATTTGAATATTGATCAGACCCGTTTCAGGGCGATCACTTGGTGAACTTTTTTTTCTTTTTGGCGAATCAATCACAGTATTTCAAAGTAACAGCCTTAGGGACGGGTTCAAAGAAAAAGTCCGCGTTTTTCCATGCAAGGTTGGTTCAGATTATTCAGCGCAATGATCGAGCGGATGGAGCGATGGTGCGCGGTGCAGGTTTCGAACCTGCGACCCCTACCGTGTGAAGGTAATGCTCTACCACTGAGCTAACCGCGCATCGAAGAACCGACTTGAACTAAAAAACAGTAAAAAGATATTCCGCTCGAGGCAAGATTTTTGATGTTTGAACCCATTTACCCTTTTCCAACCAAAACTTTTTAACATCTTTCCACGGATATCAAACAATTCCGCTTGAAGAAATTGATGAATTAAAATTCAGTTTTGATTCCAAAAAGAAGCATCGGGCCTAAGTTGGCTTGGACATGATTCGAGAGCCGTTGATGATCTTGAAATTCCAACAAATCATATCCGACCCCAAGAAATGCGATTCCTCCATGCTCGGGTCGTCCCCACAACTGGTATTGTCCGGTCAACTGTGTCGAAAGAATAAACAAATCAGATGCCTCCGGAATGGAACTGAGGACTCCAGCTGCAACAGAAAAACGGCCCTTAGGAATCCATTCTGCTTTTAATCCGAATTGCGGCGTTCCAACCTTGTATGCGCGCTTAGCCAACGGTCCTCCAGGAATTTGCAAATTGTAATCAAAATTTAACAGCGCTGCGCCAATACTTGGCGAAATCGAAATGAGCGTGCCGTTATTGTTCCTAAACAAAAATCGATATTCGTAACCGACCTTATACCAGTCCAACTGGATTTCGGAACGAACCTGGTCGCCAGC
>JBKJOZ010000402.1:0-6570 GCA_046595315.1 Limisphaerales bacterium | reverse complement strand
GGTTTCGCCGAGCAAAACGTGATTTAATTGGGATTTCACATGGACAAGCATGGTGTGGCCGCCACTGACGATGAGTGAAATATTGGGCTGAAGTTCGTCGAAGGCGGAGCGCGGCGGTGTTCCAGAAATCCACGGTGAATAAAGATGGGCCTCGTGATGGTTGATTCCGATAAATGGTTTTCGCAGCGCGAATGCAAGTGCTTGGGCGGATTTCAAACCGATCATCAACCCGCTCGGCAAACCGGGTGCCTGCGTCGCTGCAATGGCGTCGAGTTGTGCGACTGAAATTTGCGCGTCGGTCAACGCAGCCCGCACTATCGGCAACAAATTTCTGAGATGTTCGCGCGTGGCAAGTTCGGGCACGACGCCGCCATACTCGGCGTGGAGCGCGATTTGCGAGGAAACCTGATTGGCAAGAACTGTTCCACCCCGGATGACGGCGACACTGGTTTCATCGCACGAAGTTTCAAAGGCGAGGAGCGTCATTGAAATTTTACGTCCGTAAAAATTTTGGTTTGCGTTCGAGATTGGAGGACGCGGGCCAGAGAAGTTGTGCCGCTTTCAGCGAGCGAATCGCGGAGCGCATTTTCTTTTCCGGCGCCCGAAATAAGAACCCAAACTTCCTGTGCGGCGGCGATGGCTGCGTAGCTCAGCGAAATCCGTTTGGGTGGTGGTTTTGGAGAATTCTCGACGCTGACGAACGCCTGATCGCAGTTGAGAACTTCAAGGCCCGCATTCGGAAAAAGTGACGCGACGTGTCCGTCCGGACCAAGGCCAAGAAAAATAAAATCTAGCGCGGGCAAATTAGAATTTCCCGGGGAAATCACACCTGCGATTTCTTTATTGGCGTTTGCGACCGCTTCGGCTTGATCCAGTTCTCCACCCAGCCGGTGAATTTTATCTGGCTGAATATTCAGCGACGAAAAAAGATTCTCGTTGGCCAATGCGAAATTGCTTTCCGGATCGGTCGGCGGAACACAGCGTTCGTCCGCCCAAAAAAAATGTACGTCCGAGAGAAATATTTTTTCTGCGAGAGCGCGTTCCGCAATCTTTTGGAAAAAAAGACGCGAAATGGTCCCGCCGGAAATAGCCACAGTTTGCGCGGGTTTTTTCCTGACCTGTTCCAGCCAATGCGCTGCGGCTTGTTCCGCGAGCTCGACATCACTTGCGAAATTTTTGAGTTCGAAATTGTTCACGTAACGGGATGAGGTTTGCGCCATTTGTGACCGCGTTGGGCCAGAAGTTCGTTGGCGGCTTCCGGTCCCCACGTGCCGGCGGCATACAATTCGCGTTCGGTCAGGGGGAGATTTGTCCATGCTTCTCGGATTGGATCAACAATGCTCCAAGCCGTCTCAACTTCATCACGGCGAATAAACAACGTGGCGTCGCCCGCCAAGACTTCGAGCAGCAACCGTTCGTAAGCCTCCGGTGTGTAGGCGCCGAATTCAGAATCGTAATCAAAATGCATTCGCACAGGGCGAATTTCCTGACTGGTGCCGGGAACTTTTCCGTTGAACCGCAGAAAAATTCCTTCGTTCGGCTGCAAACGAAGCGTGATCGCATTGGAATCAAGTCTCGTTCCGCATTGCGCGGCGAACAAAACATTGGGCGTAGGTTTAAATTGGATACGCACTTCGCTCGCGCTCATCGGCAGACTTTTTCCGGTGCGCAAATAAAATGGAACGCCCGACCAGCGCCAGTTATCGATCAAAATTCGTGCGCCGACGTAAGTTTCGGTATTGGAATCGGGACGCACTTTTATTTCTTCACGATACGCGATGCGTTTTTGTCCTTCAATTTCTCCAGCAGTGTATTGGCCGCGAACGACATTGGCCGCCACCTGACTGGGATGCAGCGGGCGAATTGATTTCAGCAATTTGACTTTTTCGTCACGGACGGATTCGGCTTCGAGCGAGACCGGGGGCTCCATCGCTACGAGCGCAAGAACTTGAAGTAAATGATTTTGCACCATGTCGCGAAGCGCACCGGCTTCTTCGTAATATCCGCCACGACCGCCGACGCCGAGTTTTTCGCCAACGGTGATCTGAACTTGTTCGACGGCTTGACGATTCCAGAGTTGTTCAAAAATTGCGTTGGAAAAACGGAACATCAAAATGTTTTGCACCGTTTCTTTGCCGAGATAATGGTCGATGCGGTAAATCTGTTTTTCATGGGCGAAACGAGTCAATTCCTCATTGAGTTGCTTCGCGGAAGCGAGGTCGCGGCCAAACGGTTTTTCCACCACGACTCGTTGCCAGAATTTGTTTTTTTCTTCCCGCCGGAGCAACTCCGCTTTGTGCAAATGCTCGGCTACCTCCGCAAATTGACTGGGTGACGTCGAAAGATAGAACAGCAAATTGCGTTGCAATTGTTCGTTTCCGAAACTGGCGAGTTGGTCGCCTAATTTCCGATAGGCCTGCGCGTCGGAGAATTCGCCCTGGCAATAAAAAACATTTTCTGCGAAGGCATTCCACTGCGCGGCTTCGACGGTTTTCGTCCGCGAATATTTTTGCAGGTCAACTTTCAGTTCGTCGCGCCAGCTGGCGTCGGATTTTTCGCGTCGCGCAAAGCCGATGATGCGAAAAGGGTTCGGTAATTGTTTTTCGCAAAACAAATGGTAGAGCGCGGGGATTAATTTTCGCGCGGTGAGGTCGCCGCTCGCGCCAAAAATAACAATGGAACAAGGCTCCACCACCTTCTTCCCAAAATCCAATCGACAGGTGAGCAATTCGTCCAGAGGGTCTATCTGTTCCATGAAAATGACAATGGCGAAGGCCAGAGGGGAATTCAACTAAACTTCCGCGAGAATTTTCCCAAAGTTTAAAAGAAATAAAACCGGCTCCTCCCCTATTGTGTTTTTTAGAATTAAGGAGGTAACTTTCGTTTGATGAGCGTTACTCCTTTTACAGTCTTGCTGGTGGAAGATGACAAAAATGATGCACTTTTACTGGAACGAGCCTTTCATCGTGCGAAGTTGACCAGCCTTTTGCGCGTCGTCACGGATGCCGAACAGGCGATGGCTTATCTGGAACGAAAACCGCCCTTCAAAGATCCCATTGAACATCCTTTGCCGTCTTTGATTTTACTCGACTTGAATTTGCCGCGCACCTCTGGACTTCAGTTGCTCGAATGGTTACGAAATCAAGGCGGGCTCTTAAAAGATTTGCCGGTCATTGTTTTGACGTCCTCACGCGACACCGATGACATCGATCAAGCTTACCGATTGGGCGCAAATTCCTACATGGCAAAACCGAACGGGAATTTTGACGGACTGGCGCAAATGGTTAAAGAATTCGACCAACCACTCTCAGCCAAAAAGCGTTCCTGAGTCGCAGTCAGGCATTCTACTAGGACATCTTGATGTTTTAACCGAGCGCCCGACGCTGCTCTACCCTGATTGTAAAAGTTGCCGCAATTTTTAAAATGACGGCGTTGTTTGGGGGAAAAACTGACTGCCCTTTGAAGTGTTTGGTTGCGCTTTGAGGGGCAGTCAATTTTTGTAAGTCTTCAAAATTTTAAGTTCCAGTCGTCTCGGCAATATTGTTCCCGCAATAATTTTGTCAGATCGGGAATTGATTCCAGCGGAGTCGAGGCATTCCAACCTTCCTGTAAAAGGTTTTTAATTTCCGAAGCGGGTCGTTGCAGGTTGATCAAAAACTTTTCGTGCGATCGGCTCTCGCGATAATTCGGTTGCACCGAAGGCATTTTTAAAACTGCCTCAATCAGAGCAAGATCAAAATCCAACAGAAAAGTGCCGTGGAAGAGAACTGCATTTTTTTTCCGACGTTGGGCATTGCCGGAAAATTTCAGTACGGCATCAGATGTATTGATGGCCAAATCAGTATGACCGTGGATCGAGACGTTTTTCCCCAAATAGTTCTGAAATATTTTCCGATGACGCTCCATTACGAACCGGTTTGTCTGGGTAATGGTTTGGAGAGATTGGTTTTCAGCAACGCGGAAGGTGAGAGAATAATTTAAACAACCCGGACCCTGCACCACCGTGCCGCCGCCACTGCATCGGCGCAAAATGGGAATTTCTTTATCGCCACACTTCTGCCGGTCAACCTCCAGATCAACTTTGTTGGCATACCCGACGACGACAAAGTAATTCGTTGATTCCCAAATCCTCAAAATTTCTAAAGAACCAGATGCGTCGCACAAATCGAGCAAAGCTTCGTCGCAGGCGAGATTTTCAGCCGGCGTCGGCAAAGTCAGGTCCAGATAATTCATAAATCTGTCGTTCAAACTCCCTAGAAAAAAATTAAAAGTAAGATTACGATTACGGCTCAGAGAAGGAAGATAAAGAATTTCCAAAAATTAAGTTGGCTGACACGGTTCGCCAATTTACAACTCTGCCTTGCTTGCCGCGAAACGCGGGGCAATTTTTAGATTTTTGCACAGTGAAACCCAAACGACGAGACATCGACATTACTTCGCACACGGACAGCGATCCGATTCGCACTCCGTATATCAACACCATTGCGCCGGAAGATGAGCCGAACTTCCCGGGCGATCGCGAAACCGAACGCCGTATCAAAAGCATTATTCGCTGGAACGCGATGGCGATGGTCGTCAACGCCAACAGTAAAAACGACGGTTTGGGCGGACACATTTCAACGTTCGCATCCAGCGCGACGCTTTACGAAATTGGCTACAACCATTTTTTTCGCGGTGATGAAGGCGAATTGCCGGCAGATTTAATTTATTTTCAAGGCCATGCCACGCCGGGAAATTATGCGCGCTCATTTCTCGAAGGCCGTTTCACCGAGAAACATCTACATAATTTTCGCCAGGAACTAGCGGAAGGCGGCGGGCTTTCATCGTATCCACATCCGTATTTGATGCCGGATTATTGGCAGTTTCCAACGGTGTCGATGGGGCTTGGCCCGATCATGTCGATCTATCAAGCGCGCTTTATTCGTTATCAACAAGCGCGTGGGTTGTTGCCCAAAGAAAACGAGCCGAAGATCTGGACGTTCATTGGCGACGGGGAATGCGATGAACCGGAAACGCTCGGTTCGCTCACGCTCGGTTCGCGCGAGAAACTCGACAATCTGGTTTGGGTTATCAACTGCAATTTGCAACGACTCGACGGACCGGTTCGCGGCAATGGAAAAATTATTCAGGAACTCGAAGGCACGTTTCGCGGCGCAGGCTGGAATGTGATCAAAGTGATTTGGGGATCGAATTGGGATCGTTTGCTCGCCAAGGACGAAACCGGGTTGCTCGTCAAACGCATGGAAGAATGCGTCGATGGCGATTATCAAAAATACACGGTGGAAACTGGTAGTTATATTCGCCGCCATTTTTTCGGCAAATATCCGGAGTTGCTTGAGTTGGTCAACGACATGACTGATGAGGAATTGCGCAAGCTTTCTCGCGGTGGTCACGATCCGCAAAAAGTTTACGCAGCTTACAAAGCCGCGATGGAACACAAAGGTTCGCCCACAGTTATTCTCGCGAAAACGGTCAAAGGTTATGGCCTCGGCGAAGCGGGCGAAGGTCGCAATATTTCCCACGGCCAGAAAAAAATGAACGAAAAAGAGCTGCGCGAATTTCGCACTCGTTTCGACATTCCGATCAGCGACGAAGAAATTGCCGAGTATCCGTTTTATCGTCCGTCGCCGGATTCGCACGTTATAAAATATTTGATGGAACGCCGGAAAAAACTCGGCGGCTCAATTCCAAAACGCGTGGTCAAAGCGCCGCCGCTCACGATTCCGCCCCTCAGCACATTTTCTTACGCGCTCAAAGGAACCGGCCCAACCCGCGCGGGCTCTACGACAAAAGGTTTCACGCAAACGTTGGTCGCTTTGCTTCGTGATAAAACGATCGGGCGCAATGTTGTTCCAATTATTCCTGACGAAGCGCGCACGTTCGGCATGGATACGATGTTTGCCGAGTTCGGAATTTATTCTTCGCGCGGACAACTTTATGAGCCAGTCGATGCT
This sequence comes from Limisphaerales bacterium, assembly GCA_046595315.1. Taxonomy (GTDB): domain Bacteria; phylum Verrucomicrobiota; class Verrucomicrobiia; order Limisphaerales; family CANJXF01; genus CANJXF01. The sequence continues at coordinate 616 of JBKJOZ010000402.1, read as the reverse complement.
GGAACTGCCGCTTATTTTAAAGAAGCAAAAGACGGACAAATTCTTAACGAAGGGATCAACGAAGCGGGTTCGATTGCGTCATTCGTCGCGGCGGGAACGTCTTACGCCAATCACGGCATGAACATGATTCCGTTTTACATTTATTATTCGATGTTCGGTTTCCAGCGCATCGGCGATCAAATCTGGCTCGCTGCGGACAGCCGGACAAAAGGATTTTTGCTTGGCGCGACTTACGGTCGCACGACGCTCAACGGCGAAGGTTTGCAACACGAAGACGGCCACAGTTTGCTGATGGCGAGTACCGTTCCAAATCTTCTCGCCTACGATCCCGCATTTGATTTTGAAACGGCCGTCATCGTCCACGACGGTTTGAAACGGATGTATGAAAAGGGCGAAGAAATTTTCTACTACATCACGCTCTACAATGAAGATTATCAAATGCCCGCGATGCCGGCAGGCGTTGAGGAAGGAATTCTAAAAGGCCTCTACAAATTCAAACCTGGCACAGAAGGCAAGAAACATAAGGCGCAAATTTTCGGCAGCGGTGCAATCATCCGCTCGGCACTGAAAGCGCAGGAGATTCTGGCCGAACGCTACAATGTTTCTGCCGATGTCT
>JBKJOZ010000330.1:0-3808 GCA_046595315.1 Limisphaerales bacterium | reverse complement strand
CGCAACTCGGGACCACGAACTATTACGGAGCGGTCCTGCAAAACCAAAACTACAGCGCCGGCTACTTCAAAGGCACCAACCAATCCGGCCTCATGCGCCTGGAGAGGCAGTAGAATTAGAATGACAGAACTGGCAACGCTTTTGTAGCGTCGGCACATGAAATCTTTGGCTCGGAAAAAACAACTTTCGGCGCAGGTCGAAAAAATTGTCCAATCCACTCCGATCATCGACATTCACACGCATCTTTACGACCCGGCGTTTGGAAAGTTGCTGCTCTGGGGAATTGACGATTTACTCGTCTATCATTACCTCGTCGCCGAAGGATTTCGCCACTTCGATTTGCCATACCATGACTTCTGGGGCCTTTCCAAAACCGACCAGGCCAGCATGATTTGGGATGCGCTTTTCATTAAACACTCGCCGATTTCCGAAGCGTGTCGTGGGGTTTTAACGACGTTGAACGCGCACGGTCTCGATGTAAAAAAACGCGATTTGCGGAAACTGAGAAAATGGTTCACCACACAGAAATCGGCGGCGTATGTCACGCGTTGCATGAAACTCGCGAACGTAAAATCCATTTGCATGACCAACTCGCCTTTCGACGATTTGGAACGTCCGGTTTGGGAGCAAGGTTTTGCCCGGGACGAACGTTTCATGGCAGCGCTGCGAATTGATCCGTTGCTCTTGTCGTGGAAAGAAACCGCGCCTCAACTCTCATCGTGGGGTTATGAAGTCACGCCCGCCATCACGCAAAAAACCATTTCTGAGACGCGAAGATTTCTTACCGATTGGAGCAAGAAAATTCAAGCGCGTTACCTCATGGTTTCGTTGCCGCCCGATTTTCTTTTTCCAGCGAACAACGACTGCAACACGTTGATAGAAAAAGTGATTCTTCCCCATTGCCGCGACTTTAATTTGCCCTTTGCACTGATGCCGGGAGTGAAGCGCGCGGTGAATCCACAACTCAAAATCGCAGGCGACGGACTTGGTTTGAGCAATTTGAATTCGCTCTCGAACCTTTGTGCGAATTTCCCGGACAATAAGTTTCTCGCCACCGTTTTAGCCCGGGAAAATCAACATGAACTTTGCGTGCTCGCGCGAAAATTTCGCAATCTGCACATCTTTGGTTGCTGGTGGTTTCTGAACAATCCTTTATTCATCGAAGAAATGACACGAATGCGCATCGAGATGCTTGGGCTGAGCATGACCCCACAACATTCCGATGCGCGCGTTCTCGACCAACTCATCTACAAATGGCAGCACAGTAAAAAAATCATTGGCACCGTGCTCACCGAAAAATATTGCGACTTGCTGGATACCGGCTGGCAAATTTCCCGAACAGATATTGAGCGCGATGTGCGTGATCTTTTCGGCGGCGCCTTCGAAAACTTTTGTGCAAAATAGGACGCCATCGCAACGGTCTTGTCTGGCGCAAAACCTTGCCGGGACGAAATTGGGCAAAAATTATTTCGTTCAGTGCCGTTTATTTTTCGTCCTGTTTTTCTGCGCATTGAGTTTTGGCCACCTTGCCCAAGCGGCTTTGCAGTTCGACGTTTTTCCCGGCTACGACGGAATCGTTCCTGAAGCCAGCTGGTTTCCTATTGTTTGCGAAGTTAAAAATGATGGGCCGTCCTTTAATGCTTTCTTCGAAATCTCCTCTGGCAAATTTGGTTCGTCTCAAGTGCGGAGAGTTCCCATTGAATTGCCGACCAACACTCGCAAGCGCGTGGTCGTTCCAGTTTTTTCCAGCTCACGTTATGGCAGTTGGAATTTTCGTCTCATCGATGACCACGACAATATTCAAGCCGAGCAGCTGAACATTCGTCCGCGCAAACAAACCGGTTGGGAAACTCAGTTAATTGGCGCGCTCGCCCGTTCGGTCGGTGGCGTTCCCGTCCTGCCCGCGATCAAAGCGAACCAGCAAGAGTTGCAGCCGATGGTTGCGCGACTTCAGCCATCGCTTTTTCCAGACAATCCGATTGCGCTTGAAGGACTCGATACAATTTATTTGAACTCCGAAACCGCGCTCGAATTGAAAGTTCCGCAACGCGATGCGCTCCTCGCTTGGCTCAACGGCGGCGGCCATTTAGTGGTCGGGGTTGAACAAATTTCTGATGTCGCGGCCAGTGGTTGGCTCGGCGGTTTATTGCCGTGCGAATTGACATCGACCAAGCTGATTAAGCCGCAGGCCCAATTTCAAAAATGGCTGCAACTCGGCGTGACCAATCCAGCGCCAACCGTCGCCACCAATTCATCAACGAAATCTCCCAGCCGAAACAGAAAACAAAATAGCCCGGGCGTAAATCCGTTTTCAGAATTAAAATCCGATAACACATTTGAACAGAAAGAAATGTTGGTTTTCACCGGCAAGCGGCGCGACGGAACCGTGTTGGTTTCTGCGCAGGAAATCCCATTGGTCGTTCAAGCACAACGCGGTCGCGGACGATTAACACTTCTGACTTTCAGCGCAGAACGAGAGCCATTTCTTTCCTGGAAAAACCGGCCATGGTTTTGGGTTAAACTCAGCGAAGTCCCAACGAAAATTTACGCATCCTCAGATTATAATTCCTATGGCGGCAGTAGCATCGACGGAGTTTTTGGGGCGATGATTGATAGCAAACAAGTCCGCAAACTGCCCCTGACCTGGTTATTGCTTCTGCTCGTCGTATATCTCCTGGTGATTGGCCCGCTGGATCAATTGTGGCTCAAAAAAATTAATCGCCAAATGCTCACCTGGCTGACGTTTCCAGCTTACGTTTTGTTTTTCTCTGCGCTGATTTATTTTATCGGATTCAAACTGCGCGCGGGCGATTCTGAATTCAACGAGCTGCATATTGTTGATATTCTTCCGCGCAACGAAAGCGCGGTTTTGCGTGGGCGAACTTACGCCTCGATTTATTCGCCGTCGAACGCGCGTTACCAACTTGCGGGGGAACAACCGTTTTCTGCGCTGCGCGCCGAGTTCAATTACAGCTACGGTGGTGCGGAAGAAAACAGCAGCGCGACCATCCTCCACCGCGGGAATAATTTCGCCGCAGAAATAGCGGTTCCAGTTTGGACGAGCCAGCTTTGCGTGAGCGATTGGCTGCAACCAGCAGATTTGCCTTTGAAAATTTCAACGGTTGCCGACCGCAATGGCTGGAGTGTGACCGTGGAAAATTTGTTGGATCACAAACTTTCCGAAGCGCGAGTCGTCATTGCGGGACGGGTGTTTTTGATCGGCGATTTGCCAGCGCGGCAGAGCAAAGTGATTAAACTCCAAACCAGCCAGGGCCTCGCGATCCGGGATTTCGTTCGGCAAAACGGTTCGCAATTTTTTCACGCAGTGCAATTCCGGCGTGGCAACTTTGGAAATCAACAGGTGTCGTTTAATGTTCCACTCAGCGCGATGGCGGCTTCCTTCAATTCGGAATTAAATGAAGGGGATGGACATCAATTTTTTATTTCGCCGCAGGGCTTTGATCTCTCACCGCAGGTCGAGCTGGGGAGCGTAATTTTACTCGCGTGGGACGACGGCCAGTTGCTCACGAAACCGTTGAACAAATTTACTCCGCGCCGTAGTCATCGCGACACACTGCTCCGTTTGATCGTTGCCAAAGAAATTTCACCCGCGTTTTAACCAATCTCGAAAAAGTTATGTCAACTGTGCCGCCCATTCCAGCCGTCCAAACGTTCGGACTCACTCGCACTTACGGCGCGATGACCGCGCTCAACGCGCTCGATCTCACCATCAACAAGGGTGATTTGTTTGGGTTCATCGGCTCCAATGGCGCGGGTAAAACCACCACGCTGCGAATCCTCGCCACAT
>JBKJOZ010000327.1:0-4729 GCA_046595315.1 Limisphaerales bacterium | reverse complement strand
CGCAACTCGGGACCACGAACTATTACGGAGCGGTCCTGCAAAACCAAAACTACAGCGCCGGCTACTTCAAAGGCACCAACCAATCCGGCCTCATGCGCCTGGAGAGGCAGTAGAATTTTCAACGGCGTTGGCGCCGGTTTTTAAAGCACAGCCGCCACGGTGATAAGTTGAAGGTTAACTTATCCAACCTGTGTGGCGGCAATGTCACCTGGAATTCGCCGCATTCCGAATGGAGTCAGGAGCTTCTGCGGGAGGGCGCCGGCGCAGCCTTTGGTTTCTCTTTTTTGGGCTTCCTGATTTCTTTTTTCTGACTTCTATTTCCTTTGGCCATAATGAATTCCTTTTGTTAGGCATCAGCTACGCTGGTTTCTTCAAGTTTTGCAACAGACAATTCGTTCTGCTGCAATGTGTCCAAAAGCCGACGTGTAGCACTTGCTTTTACCTGAATTCTCACCAACAATTCACACAATCATGTTAACCCGATTCTTGCCGTCTTGTGCCCGGTTTGGCTTTTTTGTCGCGATTCTTTTTCTTTCACACCACGCATCGGCGGTGATCCGCGATGGCGGAATCGATCCCGCCAATCTCGGAAAAGGCGAATGGATTTATTCGGTCAAAGATGCGACAAATCGCTTGGGCGGACACATCAGCAGCGTCACCAACGAAGTCAGCCTTTTTAAATATTACCAAAGCATTGGGGTCCGTTACGTCATCATCAAAATGGGAACGGGTTCGACGAACTACGGTGGCTGTTACGCCAGTCCGCACCAGGTCACGGCGAATCTTTGCAACATTGCGCGGACCAATGGCGTTTTGGTTTTCGGTTACACTCGTTCTTACGGTTCTGATATTGTTGGTGAATCCGCACTGGCTGATTCCTGTTTCAATAATGGCGCCGACGGATTCGTTTTTGACGCGGAAGCGGAATGGGAAAGCAGTCGCTCATGGATCGGCAACAACGGACCGACGCTGGCGTGGGACATGTGTTCCATGGTGCGCTCGAACTGGCCAACAAAATTTCTCGGGCACGCTCCATTTCCGATCATCTCATTTCACAGCTCATTTCCCTACAAAGAATTCGGCTACTGGTGTGATGCAGTGATGCCGCAGGTTTACCATCTTTCCACCGCGGGATTAAAAGGTTCGCCCAGCGCAGTGATGAATTGGACGGATGTCAATTATCGGTCGTGGCAAAATTCATTGATCGGCACCAGCAGCAATATCAACGGACAAACCATTTACTGGACTAACTCCATCAAGCCCATTGTGCCGGTGCAGGACGTTTATGGCGAAGCAGGCAATGCCGTGGGCCGCTGCAATGGCACAGCCGGTGCCCAACCCGATAATGATGTGATCGAGTTTATCGATTACGTCATGGCCGACCCAAACACAGCGACCGTCGGCGGTTACCGAGGGGCTAACTTTTGGCGCGCCGATCTGCATGGGACAAATCAGTTTACCAATATCGCCGCAGGGACGAGCGGTACTTTTTCAGGCGTCGTCAACAACATCGTAATAGATGACGCGGACGCAACCGTGTCGGGCGCATGGACGGCCGTAAAAGTTTTTGGTGCGACGACGACTGCGCCTACTTATTATGGAGAGACGACGACCGACATTGATCCCTTTGGGACAAATTATTGGCGCAAAGGGCAGGGAACCGGAACGAATTACATCGAGTTTCGTCCGCAAGTTTTAACGGAGGGAGATTACAGCGTTTTCCAATGGCATCCGTTCCGTTCCGATGCGTCAGCGGGCGTACCGTTTGTAATTAGATCCGCTGGCCAAACAAACACGGTTTTTGCCAATCAACAGACCAACAACGGAAGCTGGAGTTTCCTCGGTAAATTTCCTTTTGCTGCCGGCACAAACGGTACGATTCGCGTGCTGGATAATTTTGCCGAAGCGGGAGCCGTGGCATTGGTCGATGGTTTAAAATTAGTTTTTGATCAACAACCTCCCCCCACATCAATCCCAGCCAAACCGAGCGGCTTAACGGCGTCCGCAGTGAGTAGTTCGCAAATTAATTTGGTGTGGAGTGACCAGGCAACGAACGAGGCAGGCTACGTCGTTGATCGCGGCACGGCCAGCGGCGGGCCTTATGCAACGATTGCCATTGTAGGCAGAAACATCACAAATTATAGCAACACAGGTCTTTTGGCAGATACGCCCTACTACTACGTCGTTAAGGGCACAAATTCTCTTGGAGTTTCCCCGACGTCTTCGCAAGCCAGTGCAACGACGTTTCTTCCCACGGCACCTATTATCAACACTCAGCCGCAAAACCAAGTCACGTCGGTGGGGATAGCGGTTTCGTTTAACGTGGCAGCGTCAGGGTCAACACCGCTCTTTTATCAATGGCGTTTCAACACCACCAATATTGCGGGAGCCACCGCCAGCAGCTTTACTAAAAATAGTCCACAGCCTTCCGACGCGGGAAATTATTCTGTGATCGTGAGCAACTCGGTGAACGTGGTAACAAGTTCTAACGCGACTTTGACCGTGATGGTTGTTCCGCCTTCCATCTCATCACAGCCGACCAATCAGACTGCGTGGATCGGATCTTCACCTGCGTTCACCGTTTCGGCGTCCGGGCCAGGAACCCTGCGCTACCAATGGCGCTTCGGTGGGGTAAACTTGTCGGGAGCCACCACCTCCACACTCGTGCGCAACAACGTTACGACCAACAACACGGGCAATTACGATGTCATTATCACGAACGCGTCGGGATCGGTTACCAGCCAGATTGCAATTCTGACCGTGATCGTGCCGCCTCCCAATGTGCGTTTTCTTCCCCTTTGGAACTTGGCCGCAAATTCGCGTTCTTATCTTACCAACACCGGCACGACCGAGCGTGGCCTTGCCTACAATCCTTTCAGCGACCGTTTATTGGTAGTAGGCCGCGTCGGCACCCCTCAGGTCTATGTTCTGCAATCGACCAACGGGGCTGATCTACACAAGCTCAGTCTAGGAAGCGGAATTATTTCCGGGGGCACCTACACCATGAGCATGGTGGGCATCGCGGACGATGGGGTCGTTTATGTGGCCAACCTTGTCCTAAATACAGCGCCGGCAACGTTTAAAATTTATCGCTGGGCAAATGATAATTTAGGAACAACGCCAACAGTCGCTTTCTCAGGCGATCCTGCTCCGGGGAACGCGCAGCGCTGGGGCGATGCTCTGGATGTTCGCGGCGCGGGAACCAACACCCAAATTATCATCACTTCGCGGAGTGGAGCCAATGTCGCGGTCTTGACCACGAGCGACGGGATCACCTTTAACTCAACGGCATTCAACGTCGCAGGAGTTCCAGCCGGAGCGTTCGGACTGGGTGTGGCATTTGGTGACGGAAATACATTCTGGGGAAAAGCGGCGGGCCAACCATTGCGCAAAGTTTCCTTTAACCTTTCCACTGGTGCGAGTTCCGTTCTGCAAACAGACGGCAGCCCGGGCATGGCCAATTCGATTGGGCCGATTGGGGCCAGCCCGGCTTTAAATGTCCTTGCTGGAATCGCGATCGAGACGCCGGACAATCTTAAATTGTATGATACCACCAACGGCACCATGAGCCTGGTCGAAACCAATTCGTTTCCGTCCGACAACGACAACTCTAACCAGACCGGATCGGTTGATTTCGGGGGTGACCGAGTTTTTGCGCTGGATGCGAATAACGGCATCTTGGCCATGCGCGTTTTACCACCCAGTGGAGGCGCACCTGTTCGCTTTAGCTTTGTTTCAAGACAGGACCAAGGATTGCGGCTGCAAATGACCGGGCAACCCGGCAAATACCTCATTGAAGGCACGATTGATTTTACGAATTGGTCTGGGGTTGCGAACGTGACAAATACCAATGGTGTTTTTGAATTCACGGATCCTCAAACCAATCTTCCGAATCGATTCTATCGCACCAGATCGAATCCTTGATTGAGAACGGTGTTATTCCTGCTATATTCTCAAAGACGTATGTTGCCTGATTTTTTACGTGGCGGAACGAAAATTGCGCGGGGCCTCGCTCAGATTTTCACCCTTGGACTTCTCGTCTCATTCGCTGGAAACAGTCCTGCTGCCATCCGAGATGGGGGAATAAATCCATCCAATTTAGGTCGAGGCAGTTGGATTTATATCATGCCTAATGCCATCAGCGGGTTGGGCGGCAATGTCCCGGCAGTGACCAACCTTCAAAGTTTGATGGTCTTCATGAAAAATCAGGGGTTGCAATATGTGACCATTAAGGCGGCTCAAGCGGACACGGTTTATCCATCGGCTGGCAATCCGCAATTGACTCCTGCCGTAGTTGATGCTGGACACGCAGCGGGCTTAAAAGTTTTTGGCTACATCTACACAACGGGCGCGAACGTCCCAGGTGAAATAGCGATGGCTAATAATATTTTCCAGCAAGGAGCCGATGGATTGGTTTATGATGCGGAAGGTGAGTGGGAGAGTAACACAGTAGGCACTCAGGTGGGAACCAACGGGCCCGCCTTGGCTACGCAACTTTGTTCGACCATTCGTTCAAATTGGCCGAGTAAATTCATGAGTTTGTCAACGTGGCCTTACCGAGGAGTGCACACTACATTGCCCTACAAAGAATTTGCCTACTACTGTGATGCGATCATGCCACAGGCCTATTGGATTGAATTGGGCGATACTCCAACCGCTTGCGTTTCAAGAGTGAATTCTGATTGGACTACCTGGAAAAACTCACTGACAGGAAAGTGGACTAACGCAA
>JBKJOZ010000145.1:0-2522 GCA_046595315.1 Limisphaerales bacterium | reverse complement strand
AATCGTGCTGGATGTTTTTTCGAAAAATCCTGGCGCAGAAAAAATTCCGGCGTGGTTTCCCGAACTGCAAAAAGCATTTCAAACTTTGCTCGCGTCGAAAAATCCTGCGGTGGTCGCAGCGGCGTTGCCGTTGATTTCGCGTTGGGACAAAAATGGCGCGATGGCGGGCGAGGTGAAATCACTTTTGCCCAAACTGTTCGCAGATTTAAACGACGCCACTCAGCCGGACGACGCGCGAGAACAAGCGGTAAAAAGTTTACTCGGTTTGCGCAGCTCGAATCCTGAAATTCTCCCGGCCATTGCGAAAATTCTTGGCTCCAACAGTTCCGCTGGGCTGCAACAACGCATCGTGGAAACGCTCGGCGGCATCGGCGAAGCGGAAGTGGGAATGGTTTTAATCGAAGCGTATTCGCGCGGTTCCTCGGAATTGCAGGAGAAAATTTTCGCGCAAATCATTCGCCGCGCCGATTGGTCGCTCGCGTTTGTGGACGCGATCAAGAACGGAAAAATTAATCTGGGTGCGCTTTCACCAGCGGCGATTCATCGTCTGCGAACCCACAGCGATGCGAAAGTGGCGCAGGCGGCAAATCAAGTGATCGAACAATTGCGCGGCCCGGAAACGAAAGAGAAAAATGCGCTGATCGCGAAATTTACTCCGTTGGTTCAAAAACAGGGCAACGCGGAAAACGGCCACAAAATTTTCACGGCCAATTGCGCGGTTTGCCACAAATTTCAGAGCGAAGGAAAAGAGTTGGCGCCGGACTTGACGGGCATGGGTGTGCATGGCGCGGCGGAATTGCTGGTGCATGTGCTCGATCCCAATCGCGTGGTAGAACCGAACTTTATTTCCTACAGCATCGAAACCAAGGACGACCTTTCCTTCGACGGAATCATCGCCACGGAAAATAAAAAATCGGTCACGCTCCGCAATGCCACCGGAGATTTTGAAATCGACCGGAAAAATATCGTGCGGCAGCGCTCCACGGGTCGCTCGTTGATGCCGGAAGGTTTTGAAGGGTTGGGAGAAGAATCGTTGCGCGATGTGCTCGCTTACATTTGCGCGGGAGAAAATAAATTTCGCGTGATCGATTTAAAAAAAGTTTTTACCGCCAACAGTGAGCGCGGTCTTTTCAACAGCCAGGAAGCGCTGGACGAAACCATTTCCTTCAAGCGATTTGGGCTGGTGAAAGTGGGTGAGATTCCGTTCGAGATTGTTCCGCCCACAAAAAATTCCAGCGGCAACAATGTCATCAGTTTGCGCGGGGGTTTTGGTTTCGCCAAAACTATGCCGCAGAAAATCGAAATTACCGACGTGAATCTGAAAATTCGAGCGCTGCATTTTCTCGGCGGCATTGGCGGTTGGGGTTATCCGTGCTGCGGCGACGACGATCACAAAGGAATGCCAGCGGCCAAATTGACGGCGCATTTCGCGGATGGCGCGACTGAAGAAATTGTCATGAAAAACGGCGAGGAGTTTGCCGATTACAATCGTCCCATTGAAGTCCCCGGTTCTCAGGAAGCGCCGGGTTTAGTGAACCGTGGACAAATGCGTTGGTTCACCAAAACATTTCGTCATTCGGGCGTTGTCGAAAAATTAACGTTGGAAAGTTTTGATAATTTCATTTCGCCCACGTTCGTCGCCATCACGGCGGAACTCGGCGAACCCACAAAAAATGAAAAGCCAGTCGCGGCTGAATTTCAGTGGGGAAAACATCCGCGCGTTTTAATTGTGGGTGGCGGTGCGTCGCATGATTTCAACCGCTGGTTCAATCAATCGGACTCCGCGATTTTATCGGCGAAAGCGTCGGTTAATTACACCGAAGACATTTCGCAGATCGGTTCCGCGCTGAAAAATATAGACGCGCTTTATTTGTGCAACAACCAGCCGCTGACGAATTCGGAATTGCGCAAAAATATTTTCGCTTTTGTTGATTCCGGAAAGCCGCTGCTGCTGACTCATCCGGCCCTTTGGTATAACTGGAAAGATTGGCCGGAATACAATCGCGTGTTGGTGGGCGGCGGCTCCAATGGCCATGAAAAATATGGCGAATTTGAAGTGACGGTGGAGGTGCCGAATCATCCGATCATGGCGGGCGTTCCGAAGACGTTCAAAACGAGCGATGAACTTTATCGGCACGAGTCGGCCACGAACGGAACGCCGATTGAAATCCTCGCGACGGGAAAAAGTTTAGTCACCGGAAAGACGTATCCCGTCGTCTGGATCACGAAACATCCGAACGCAAAAATCGTTTGCATCACGCTCGGTCACGACGGTGCCACGCACGAAAATCCGGCTTACAAAACGATTCTGCAGAACAGCGTGCAGTGGATGACGAAGAAATAGTTGCGAAAATTATTCGTAACGCAGCGCTTGAATTGGATCGAGTTTGGCAGCTTTGAACGCAGGTATTAATCCCGCGAGAACTCCAACACCCGCGCTGAACCCAAAGGCCACCGTCATGGCATTGACGGTAATTATGGGCGAATTTTCTGTGGGTGAAATCATCAGGAGAATTCGCACG
>JBKJOZ010000353.1:0-8235 GCA_046595315.1 Limisphaerales bacterium | reverse complement strand
ATGCGAGTGGTAATCGCGGCGTCGGGAAATCCTTGTGATGTGTATCCAACTATTTTTCGCTCTTTAAAAACCGTGCCCGCTTCACATCCATCGCCGATTTTTTCGGCGATGCGGTGCAAACCACGCGGCGTCATGTTTGACCCAGCAACTTCGCCGATGCCGAAACGCGAAGTAGAGCAGCGATATTTTCCAGAAAGTTTGTAGCTGGACAAATCGGTATTTTCTGCACCGCGCTCAAAAACAGAAACAGTTTGCGTCGCGATACTCACCGCAAAAATAAACTGGGTCGGAATAATTTCGAGGCGACGGCAGGCGGGTTCCAATTCCTTTGGTAATAAATCAGCCATCATCACGCGCTCGCTTGCTTGTTTAATTTTTTCACCAACACTTTGGAATTTCTCCCGCTCTGGTCGTATTTTTCGCGGCGAGATTGCGGCAAATCGTCGGGAGTGCCTTCGCTGAAACCGGCTTTGCTTTGGAAATAAGTGAAGGCTTGCGTCGAAAGCGTGAGCAGTTCGCACAAGTTTAATTCGCGCGCTTTATTTTCCACGAACTGAATTAACTTTTGGCCAATGCCCTGGTTTTCGTGCGACGCATTGACGTAGAGGCAAGCCAGTTCGCCCTTGTTTTGCTCGGGAAAAATATGCAGCGCGACGCAAGCGACCGGATTTTTATCAATTTCAAAAATCCAGAAATCGCTGAGTTGTTTTTCCAGCGTGCTGCGAGTGCGTTTGGCTAATTCGTCGGTGGCCATCGACGGTTTCGTCAGTTTCAGGATGGCGCGAAGATCTTTCTTCATCGCTTTCCGAATCTGTTCGTATTCGTTGGCGTAAATCAACGTGCCGATGCCTTCGTTGGAAAAAACTTCCGCGAGCAACCCTTCATCGACGCGACCGTTGATGACGTGAACGCGTTGCACGCCCGCTTTGCAAGCCGCGGAGGCATGTTGCGCTTTGGACAAAGCGTCCGGCGCAAATTCATTTTTCGCTTTTGTCGTCAGCAAAGATTCGAGCTGCGCCACGATCATCTGGCGAATGAGTTTGCCTTGATGAACAATCCCTTCCTGCGTGGTGATAAAAATAAGTTTCGTCGCCTTCAATGCTTCCGCCACGGCGAGCGCCACCGAATCGGAATTGACGCGATACGTTTTCCCATCACCGTCGAAACCGAGCGGCGGCACGACCGGAACAATTCCCTGCGACAACAGCGTTTGCAGAAGTTCAGTGTCCACGCGTTCAACTTTTCCGGTGTGTAAATGGTCCACGCCTTGGATGATGCCGAGCGGATGCGCGATGATCGCGTTCGTGCAAGCGGCGCGGAGATCATTGGCGGAAAGTCCCTCGAGAATTTCGTGCGTCAAACGGTTCGCCGCATTGAGCGCCAGTTTCAAAGTCGGTGCGTCGGTGATTCCGCTCCCGGCCAAATCACTTGGCTGAATTTTTTGTTCCTCCGCCAACAATTTGATTTGGGCCGCCGCGCCATGAACGAGGACAACTCGGATGTTCAGCGAGCGCAACACCGCGACATCGAGGAGGATGTTGGCAAAATTTTCTTCGGTCACAATCGCGCCGTCGATGGCGATGATGAACGTCTTTTCCCGAAAGCTCGGAATGTATTGGAGGATGCCCCGCAGGTCGGTTGGTTTCACTTGGCGTAATTACATTTATTCAGCAGCACGAAGATGTATTCCGTTTCGGCGCAGATTCAATAAATTTGTTTGGGAACCTTGATTACTTTGGCGCCAGGACTGTTTTCAATGCTTCAATGCACCGCTGATTTTCCGCAGGAGTTCCAACTGAAACACGAATCCATTCCGGCAATTGGTAACCGCCCATTGGCCGCGTGATGACGCCGAGCTTTTGTAATTCGTTGAAAACTTTCTGGCCGTCGCCGACGTGGAGGAGAATAAAATTCGCGGCAGACGGGATGAGTTGCAGTTTCATTCTGCGAAATTCGGTTTCTAGAAATCGCAAGCCGTTGAAATTATTTTCACGCGTTTTCTGCAAATGTTCGGTGTCATCCAAAGCGGCCAACGCAGCGGCTTGAGCCAGTGAGTTGATGTTGAACGGTTGGCGGATTTTTTCCAAAGCGGTGATCAATTCCGGTGCAGCGATTCCGTAGCCGACACGCAAGCCAGCCAACCCGAAGATTTTCGAAAACGTCCGCATCAAAATTAGATTCTTTTTTTGTCCATTACGAATGAGCGGAAGCAAATCAACTGAATCATCCAAAAACTCAAAATAGGCCTCGTCCATCACGAGCAAAATGTGGGATGGAACGTTGTTAATCAGATGAACAATGTCTTCACGCGAGGCGAGGGTGCCGGTGGGATTATTTGGATTGGCGACAAAAATAACTTTCGTGGCAGGCGTGATAGCTTTGATCATCGCGGGCAGATCGTGACCATGATTTTTCGCCGGAACAGTGATGACATTTGCGCCGAATAATTTTGCGACGATTGGGTAAATTGCGAAGCAATATTGCGAGACGATCACGTCCGTGCCAGGAGCCATGAGCGCGTGGCCGACGAATTCAATAATTTCGTTGGAGCCATTTCCTAAAATTAAATTGGCAGGTTCAACTCCCAGTTTCTCTGCCAGTTTTTGTTTCAGATAAAATGCGTTGCCGTCGGGATAAAGATGCAGACTTTTTAAAACCCGTTCCATCGCAACGAGTGCTTTGGGCGATGGGCCAAGCGGATTTTCGTTCGACGCAACTTTAATGATGCTTGCGACTGGCAAGTTCATCTCACGCGCAACTTCTTCGATGGGGCGACCTGGTTGATAGACCGGCATTTTTTCCAGATTAGGATTTAGAGAAACACTCATTTAAAATCGCTTAAATTAATTGGAGAATTTTTTTCACATCGACGTGTTCGCGGATCAAATCGCGGATCACCGATATTTTTTCTAGGTCGTCGGGGCGAGTTTTGACAATCAAATCGTGAACACGAGAGGCGACTTCGTAGCTGTCAGCTTTGGCGAGGAGAACGGGGAAATTCATTTCACGAATGACTTTCAACACGTTTTCGCTCGGGCGGAGATTGCCGGTCAGGACGATGCCGGCCAACGTGTGATCCGGCTTTCCGCAAAGAGTCGCTGCTGCGGCGAGAATCAAATCTTCGCGGTCGCCAGGGGTGATCACCAAAACGCCGGACTGGAAAAATTGAATGGCATTGTTCGCGCTCATCGCGCCGACGACGACGTCTTGAACCAAATTGTTCAGTTGCGTGGAGAGATTGAGCTGCTCAGCGTTCAAATCCTCTTTTATGGAAAGGAGCGTCGGGTGCGAAAGGATTTCGTGATGCGGAATAACGCCGAGCAATTCCAAGCCACGCCGCTTCAAGCCGCGCCGCGCAAAATCGGCGATGTAATCCATTTTATCCGGCGTCACTTTGTTGATAATAACACCGATGATTTCCACTCCGGCTTTTTCAAAGAGCGCCTGGTTCAGTGCGACTTCGTCAATCGGTTTTCCGATGCCGCCGCGTGTTACAATCACCACTTTCGCCCCTAGAATTTTTGCAACTTGCGCGTTGGACAAATCAAAAACAGAACCGACCCCGGCGTGGCCAGAACCTTCGCATAGCACGAAATCTTTTTCCCACGCGACGCGGTCAAAAGCCTTTTTGATTTTCTTGGCGAGGGCTTCGTAATTGGCGGATTCCAAATATTTACGGGTGAAATCAGGTTCGACGGCGATGGGACTCATGTCCACGAGCGGGCAATTAAGTTTGTAAACGCTGTCCATCAAAACGGTGTCTTCGTCGATTTTATGTTCCGCAATTTCGACGAAGCGCTGGCCTACTGGTTTGATGTAGCCGATGCGCGGATAAACTTTCTGCAACGAAGCGAGCAGACCGAGCGAAGTCGTCGTTTTGCCGTCGTTCTGGCGAGTGGCTGCGATGAAAACGCGGGGTGTGACTGTGTTCATTAGAAGATTTTTTACAAACAACGGGCGAAAAAATTATTCGCCGGGAAGCTTTTTTCCAGCCTCTGGATAAAGTTCGTTGTAGGCGATGGATTGCAAGCCGACAATCGCGGCGACTCCGAGAATATCGTGAGCATTTGAGCCGCGAGAAACATCCGCCGCCGGGCGATCCAGTCCGAGCAAAATTTGTCCGTAAGCGTTGGCGCGGGCCATGTGACGAACTAATTTGCTGCCGATATTTCCCGAATTGAGATCGGGAAAAACCAACACGTTGGCGCGACCCGCGACGGGGCTGTCGGGCAATTTGCGTTCGGCGATTTCAGGAACGAGCGCCGCATCCACTTGAAGTTCGCCATCGAAATCTGCCTCGAGACCAATCGCTTTTGCTTTTTGTTGTGCGAGCGCGGTGGCGGCTTGGACTCTGCCGATAGATGGATGAGTGGCGCTGCCTTTGGTCGAATAAGAGAGCAGGGCGACGCGCGGTTTTTTCCCAAGAAGTTGTCGCGCGAGTTGGGCGGTGGAAACCGCGATATCGGCGAGTTGATCCACGGTGGGTTCAGGAATGACGCCGCAATCGGCCATGAACATCACGCCATTTTCGCCGAAACGGGTGTCTTCGACTTCCATAATCATGCAACTCGAAGCGGTCGTGGCTTTTGGTGCGACTTTGATGATTTGAAACAACGGCCGCAACACGCTGCCGGTGCTTTCGTTGGTCCCGGAAATGAATCCGTCCGCTTGATGCATCGCCACCATCATCGCACCGTAATAATTGGGTTTGAGCAGCGCCTCGCGCGCCTCTTGTTCTTTCACGCCTTTGAATCGGCGAACCATTTCAAAACGTTTTACAAAATTATCGAGGTCTTCGCTTTCGGCGGGGTTAATGATGCGAACCCCCTCGAGCGAGACATTTATTTTTTCGGCGGCTTCTTTAACTTTCGTGCGGTCACCCAGCAAAATTGGCGCGCCGAGGCGGAGGGAATAGAACTGACGGGCCGCCTGCAACACGCGCGGTTCGGTGCCTTCCGGGAAGACAACCCGCTTGGGATGGCGCTGAAGTTTTTCAATGATGCCGCCGATAAATCGCATGGCCGTTTGATAACTGAGTGACTGTAAAACTGCAATCTACGAAAGCGGAGCAATCAGGTTACAGCCGAGCAAAAAAATGCGCCGGACGAAATGTCCGGCGCATAATTCTCCACAGGAAAATCCTGTTACTCCTCCTTGAGAATCGTAAATCGGCTCGTGCCTTTGCTGACGAAATTTATAATCACTCCTTTTTTTGCGTTAGATGTTTTTATCGCGTCGCGAAATTGTTTCAAGTTTGAGACCGGTGCACGATTGACTTCGGTGATCACATCGCCGGGTTTGATGCCGCGCTGTTCGGCCGCGCTACCTTGGTCCACTCCTGTGACGATTAGTCCTGCGACTTTGTCGAGGCCATATTCATCCGCCAATTCTTTCGTCAAAGGCTGAAGGGTCATCCCGTAGTTGGCTGGTTCGGCATTGGTTGAATTTCGCGTGGTGCCCGCAACTTCATCGTCCCCCGATGGAAAAGCATCTGTTTTGATTTTGATTTTTAGATTTTTCGTTTTGCTGGCTGCATCGATTCGCGCCACGTCGAGCGTCACCGTCTGGCCAACTTTTTTGTAGGCGATTTCTTCCTTCAATTCGCGCGACGTTTTCACCGGCTTTCCGTCAACCGCCACCACGATATCGCCTGCCTTGAGCTCAGATTTGGCGGCGGGTCCATCTGGCTGAATTTGCCGAATGACCACGCCGTCTTCTAGATTTGGAACTTGAAGTTTGTATTCCTGCGACAGACGCAAATCTTCAATGCCGACCCCGATTCGTGAGCGTGTAAATTTTCCATCCTGAATCAAATGAGTCATCACTTCTTTGGCCAGATTGCTGGGAATGGCGAAACCAATTCCCGTATTCATTCCGTGAATCATCGAATTGATTCCGATCACTTCACTGTAAAGATTGACCAATGGCCCGCCGCTATTTCCCGGATTGATGCTGGCGTCGGTCTGAATAAAATCCTGATCCAACATTTGATCGGGAATGATCGAACGTCCTTTCGCACTGACATGGCCAATCGTGACGCTGTAGTCCAAAAGAAACGGCGCGCCGATCGCCACCACGAATTCACCCACGCGGGTCGCCCCCGAATCGCCTAATTTCGCAGGCACCAAACCTTTGGCCTCGATTTTTATTACAGCCAAATCGGATTGAGGGTCACGCCCTTTGACAATGGCTTTGAACGATTTGCTGTCTTTAAAACGCACTGTGATTTCATCGGCATCTTCAACGACATGGTTGTTGGTTAAAATGTAACCATCTTCTGAAACCACAATGCCCGACCCACGACCCATTGAGTGTGGCGGATTCCGGCGCGAGCGCGGTTCAGAACGAGGCTCGTTTTTGCCCTGTGGCTGGCCATTGCGATCCTCGAAAAAACGACGGCGAAATTCGGGCGGAAACATATCCCAAAACGGATTATCCTCATCCATGCGGCTGACGGGAGTTTCTTTTCCCGTCACTTCGATTACCACGACAGCGGGCGAAACATTGTCGGCAACTTCAATAAAGGCTTGGTTCAATTGTCGCGCGATTTCGAGCCCTTTCGATGCTTCTTTGGCCTGAGCAGAAATTCCTCCCAGCGCCAAGCCAGTCGCGACTAAACCCGTAAAAAATAGTTTCGTTTTCATGTTTTAATTCCTTTTCCGTAAATCTATGGAGTCATGCCGACTGGAAAATGTTCAAAATACGTTAGGCGAAATAATCTATTTTCAAGGATGCACGCGAACAAGATGCGGATATCTTTCAAAATTCGATGCGGGAATGCAGCAGGGCAGGACAGAAGACAATCGAATACAAATTGCAGTGCCGCGGCAGTTTTATTAAAGTGCGGCCATGTCAACGCAGTCTCTCCTTTTGCCAGCCAAGCGATTTCAATCGATGCGGGAAGTTGTGCCGACCGTCGATCAAGTGATGATCGAAGAACGCGCGGCGGCATTTACCAAGCGCAGCATTAAAACTTCGGCGAAACTTGCGGGTTTGAAAATGGCGGTTTCGATGATGGACCTCACGACGCTCGAAGGGAAAGACACGCCGGGCAAAGTCGCTTACCTCTGTCAAAAAGCTTTGCATCCGCTCGAAGCGAAATATGAAGTGCCGAGTTGCGGGGCAGTTTGCGTGTATCCGAACATGGTGAAATACGCGCGGAAATTTCTCGGAGAAAATTCGCCAGTTCATGTGGCTTCCGTCGCAACAGGTTTTCCCAGCGGCCAGGTTCCCTTGCGCGTGAAGCTTGAAGAAACCCGCCGCGCTGCTGGCGATGGCGCGGACGAAATCGACATGGTCATTGATCGCGGCGCTTTTCTCTGTGGCGATTACGCGAAAGTTTTCGACGAAATTGTTGCGGTCAAAGAAGCCTGCGGTTCCGCGCACCTTAAAGTTATTTTGGAAACCGGTGAACTCGTCACCTACGACAACGTCCGTCTCGCCAGCCAGATTGCGATGGAAGCGGGCGGAGATTTTATCAAAACTTCCACAGGAAAAGTTTCGCCCGCCGCAACCATTCCCGTGACGCTCGTGATGCTCGAAGCAATTCGCGATTATTTTTTTGCGACGGGAATTCGCATCGGAATGAAACCCGCCGGTGGCATTCGCAATTCCAAACAAGCGCTCGCCTATCTCGTCATGGTCAAAGAAACCCTCGGCGACGATTGGCTCACGCCCGATTTATTCCGCTTCGGTGCGAGCACGCTCGTCAACGACGTGCTCATGCAAATCGTCAAAACCGTGGACGGAAACTATCAAAGCCTCGATTACTTCTCGCTTCCTTGAAAACCAGTTTTTGAAAATGAAAACCAAACTCAAACCCGTCGCCCGTAAAATTTCCGCCAAGCGCGCGGTTGCTACCATTTCGTTACAGCCTGTCGTTCCAGTGAAAGACCGCCGTCTGAACTTTGGCGACAAATGGGATTACGCGCCTGCGCCGGAAACGGTGCCGGTAAAAATTCAGCCGCGTTACGAATTGTTCATCAATGGAAAATTCTCCGCGCCGGGTTCTGGAAAATATTTTGAATCCATCAATCCAGCGACGGAACAAAAACTCACGGACATTGCGGCGGCGAATGGGGCGGATGTTGATGCGGCGGTGAAATCCGCGCGGCGCGCTTACGAAAAAGTTTGGAGCAAAATGTCAGGACGCGAGCGCGGCAAATACCTTTACCGCATCGCGCGCATCATTCAGGAGAAGTCGCGCGAACTGGCCGTGATGGAAACGATGGACGG
>JBKJOZ010000329.1:0-4403 GCA_046595315.1 Limisphaerales bacterium | reverse complement strand
CAAAACTTGTGGGCACTTACAATCTTTCGCAAACGCCCGGATGGAAAGTGATTTACACAGATCCGCTTGCGACAATTTTGGTTCGCGATGCAGAACGATTTCCGAAACTGGCCGGGATGAATTTGCCCGCCATGGGTTCTGAGGATGTGGTGCGAGGGCGTGAGCCTTTTCCAAATAAGATTTCCGGACGGTTGAGATCAGCACGCAAATAACGCTTTATTTTGAAGCATGCCGAGAACACAGACTCCAAGAGCCGCGCTCTGGGTTTGTTCCCTGCACAGAACAGTTGAAACAGGCGAGTTTGCCTCCGTTGCGAAACCGGAAATTTCTGGTAGTTTAAAACTCCTCGCCATTTATGTTTTCAAGATTAAGAACTGGATTTTTCTCCCTCGCCATTTTCGGCGCGGCAGTTTCATCAAGTCATGCCATCGACCCTGATCTCATTGGGCTTCCGCTTCTGAGATATGTGGATCCGACCTTGGTCGGCACAGGAGTCAATGTCGCCCAGACAGAAGCGCAGGAGAGCGTTAACGCCTTTGAGGTCAATCCCAGCGCAACGTTCGTTGCCCAACCGACTAACCTGTTCACCTATCATTCCAGCGTCGGAATTTCCTCGAGCTATCCCAACGCGGTTGGCTCGGAGTCGGGCCACGCCAATGCAGTGGGAGGAAATTTCTACGGAACCTCCATTGGCGTCGCACCAGGCCTCAAGCATGTGGACAATTATGAGGCGAATTATTTTTACAACTCGATCATTGCCGCGCTTTTGCCACCCGCAATCGCGGGGAAAATCGTCAACCAAAGCTTTAATTTCACCGGCTTAACCACGGCACAACAACAGTCGTTTGATACGAAGTTTGATAATTATGCGGTGCAAAACGGCACGTTGTTTATTTCCGGGATTGGCGGGTCTGCCACTGGAGGACGGCCCAACCCTCCCTCCACTTGTTACAATGGAATCGCCGTGGGCGCATTTGGAGGCGACTCCAGCGTCGGTCCAACGCTCGATAATGGGCGTTCGAAACCCGACCTCACCGCGCCAGATGGAGCGACGAGTTTCTCAACCCCGCTCGTTTCCGGAGCGGCCACGATTTTGTTGCAGGCCGGTTTGCGTGGCGATGGTGGAGGCGGAAGCGTAACTAATGTTGCTTCCGACATTCGCACGCTCAAGGCGCTTCTGCTCAATGGCGCGGTGAAGCCATCGAATTGGACACATACAGCCACCGCACCGCTCGATACGCGTTTCGGCGCCGGAATTTTAAATGTCTTCAATTCCTACAAACAACTGGCAGCAGGGAAATCTTCATTCATCGAGACAACGGTGGCGTCAGGTGGAACGCATTTGCCGGGCGGTGCGACCGGAAATGTTGCTTCGTTAACCGGTTGGGATTTCAACTCCATTGCTACATCGACTGAGGATCGTGTGAACCACTATTATTTTAATTTGCCCGCTACCACGGCCAAAAATTTCACGCTGACGGCGACGTTGGTTTGGAATCGTGCGGCCAATGCAGCGTCGGCGAAGAATCTGGATTTGTTTCTTTATAACACCAGCAACGCAGCGCTGATTGCTTCCAGCGTGAGCACAGTGGATAATGTCGAACATCTTTTTCTGCAAACCCTTCCCGCTGGGCGTTATGATTTACAAGTTTTGAAAAAAGGCGGGGTTGGAAATAACGACAACGAAACCTACTCGCTCGCATTCGAGAGTTTTGCATTATCACTCACGATTGCAAAAAGTGGAACAAACCTGATCATTTCGTGGCCCCTCGCGCCCGCCGGGTTTAAACTCCAATCCACGGCAAACTTAAACTCCCCGATCTCATGGGCAGCGGTGGTCAGCCCCGTTGTCCTCACCAATAATCAGAACCGCGTGACAATTGCGCCGAGCGCTGACGCCCAGTTTTTCCGGTTGGTTCGCCCTTAAAAATGAACGTTTCTGTCGCGTGTTTTGTCCACCTCTGTAATAGTTGCCTTGTCATGCGAAAAACTTTTTTCACGATTTGCCTCCTCGCGGTTTGTTTTTTTGCATCCAAAGCCAGCGCCGCGCAGGAATCGATGGTCTGGAACGAAAAACAAAAAACGTTTGACGCCGATATTTCCCGGCTGGAATTGCATGAACTTTTGCAAAAAATTTCCACCGTCACAGGATGGGAAGTTTATTTGGAACCGGGGACCACGTATTCTGCTTCGGCTAAATTTAAAAATCGTCCGCGCAGCGAAGCGCTGCAACTGCTCCTTGGCCAATTGAATTTTGAAATTTCTCCGCAGACCAATTCGCTGCCAAAATTATTTGTCTTCAGCACCGGGGCAGGGAAGGCGACGCAATTGATTCGCGCTGAAAAAAATAAAATTATCCTCGGTAAAGACAAAGTGATCGCCAATCACCTGATCGTCTCGCTCAAACCCGGTTCCAAACTGAACATCCACGCGCTCGCGCAGCAATTGGGCGCCAAAGTCATCGGCAAATTGGAGGGAGCAGATTCTTATTTGCTCGAATTTCCGGACGCGGCGTCGGCCAATGCGGCGCGCGAACAATTGTCCAAAACCGATAGCATCGCCTCGGTTGATTCTAACTATTCTTTGGACCGTCCCGCGCCGTTTGCGTTGGCCTCGACCGATCGCGGTTCTTCCCCGTTTGCATTGAAACCGGGTGCCAATGACGATGGAAAACAGATCATTGTCGGATTGATTGATACAGCGGTGCAGCAACTTGGCGCGAACATGGAGGGATTTCTTCTTCCCGGTATTGCGGTGGCGGGCGATGCGAATCCCAGCAGCGATTCGCCGACGCACGGCACGACGATGGCTGAATCTATGTTGTTCGGATTGAACAGCACCGCAACGCAAGGAAATCCTACTTCCGTGAAAATTCTGCCAGTTGATATCTACGGAAACAGTCCGACCACCGATACTTTCAAAGTTGCCAATGGAATCATTCAAGCCGTCAACGGCGGGGCAGATATTATTTCGCTGAGCTTGGGCAGCGAAGGTGATAGCCCATTCCTGCGCACTTTGATTCAGCAGGTTTCGCAAAAAAACATCCCAATTTTCGCTGCGGCAGGAAATCAACCGGTCACTACACCGACATTTCCAGCGGCCTATCCAGAAGTGGTGGCTGTGACTTCCGCGCAAGATCGAAGCGGAACCATTGCTTCTTACGCAAACCGCGGCTCCTTCGTGGATGTCATCCTTCCCGGAGCGACCATTATTTCGTTCAGCGGCAGAAATTATTACGTCAACGGCACCTCCGTTTCGACCGCGCTGGCCAGCGGAATGGTGGCGGGACTCGCCCAATCCACCGGTCGTCCGCCTTCTCAACTGGTGAATGGTTTTCAAAAATCGACTGCCTTCCAACATTAGCAGCGTCCAAATGCGGCTTGCGGCGATTTCCTCCTGCATTAACCTAATCTCGTGTTTTGGCTGACCGATAAAGTTTCATTTTCCTTAGCCGTGCTTTTCTACGGAATCAGCATGGTTTACTCGGTATTTCTTTGGCGAAAAGGTTTTCGGGAAGACAATCGGGCCAACTATTTTTTACTTTTAATCGCTGCCATTTTTCATACCACCGCGATGTTCAAACGTGGATTTTCTTTGGAACGTTGCCCGGTCAATAATCTTTTTGAAGCGACGATGTTCGTCACCTGGACCATGGTCGCCGCGTATCTGATTCTTGGAATTTGGTCGCGCCTCCGTTTTCTCGGCGCATTTGCGTCACCCATCCTTTTCGCCATTGGAATATTTGCACTCATGCCGGGACTCGATGTGCGTGGGCCTGAACCGCAATTCAGTGGAGGCTGGTTAAGTTTGCATGTCGCCCTCTTTGCTCTTTCCTACGGCGCATTTGGGCTGAGCTCAATTGCCGGCATGATGTATCTCACACAAGAACACGATTTAAAATTTCACAAACTGCGCGCCGTTATTTCCCTTTTGCCGCCCATCCAACGGCTGGAACTCACGATGGGACGCCTGTTGATCATAGGATTTATTTTGCTGACCATCGCACTCGTGGTCAGCGCAGTTTGGTTTCGGCAAACCAATGGCAATCTTTTGGGGGGCGATCCAAAAATTCTTTGGTCGATGCTGGTGTGGTTCATGGGACTTGCGTTGGTTTTGATGCGCTGGAAATTTTCGCAAGGCGGACGCCGTCTGGCCTGGGGGACCATCGGCCTTTTTGTTTTCGTCGCACTGACTTTTTGGGGTTCGAGCCTGATGTCGCCAACCCACTCCCCGAATCAGCAAACCCAACGCGGTTCGATGATTAAAGACTCGGAAAAATTCGCAATTCGTCATTCGCAAATCGTCATTCCTTAAACATGCCCATCGTCGTAATCGGACTTAGCCATCGTTCCTCGCCCGTCACGGTGCGGGAACGATTTGCATTTGCCGAAACGATTATTCCG
>JBKJOZ010000309.1:0-4162 GCA_046595315.1 Limisphaerales bacterium | reverse complement strand
TTTTTGTTTGCAGCCATTTTTTTGTGCTTCGCTCAAGCACAGGCGCAAAAGGCTCAAACTGTTTTTCGATTTCGCGAGCCGCAACTTCGTTCTTACATCGTTGAACCTAATTCAAATTTTCGCGGTGCCTCTACGGTGATGACTCGCGCTGAAAATGATCCTCAACGTCAGGTGGAAATTTACAGCCGCATTGTCCTCCAGCTGAAACCGGGCACAGACCTTTCCAAAATTATCGCGGGCAGTTCACTCCAAGTCTCGCGGGTGATTGGGAAAGACACGTACATTTTGCAAGCGACTAATGCTTGGAGTGCGCTTACGGAATCCGATCGCCTTTCCACCGCGCCGGAAATTTTGGTGAGTTGCCCCGTGATGAAGCGGGACGGCGAATTGCGCAGCGCTTTCGCCTCCAAACCGAACGACCCGTCGTTCACCAATCAATGGCACTTGGAGCAACGCAACACGAACTACCTTCCCGTCGGTGTGGATTTGAATGTCCGCGCGGCTTGGCCGTTTACTCGCGGCGGAAACATTGTTGTTGGCGTCGCTGACGATGGTGTGGAGTTGACCCATCCTGACCTCGCCACGCGCGGTGTCGGGATGCCGCATTTTAATTTCAGCCTTGGAATCGCCGACGGAGCGCCGACTTCTTCCAATGATAAACACGCGACGCCTGTTGCCGGTTTGGTCGCGGCGGATTGGAACAACCAAATCGGCGGGGCGGGCGTCGCGCCGGAAGCAAAAGTTGCCAGTTGGAAAATTTTCAACGGAGCCAATCTCGTCGTAAATGACGAACAGCTCATGGACATGTTTCAATACGTTTCCAACACTGTCGCCGTGCAAAATCATAGTTGGGGCTACAACGGGACAAATCACAACGACCTCGGATTTCTCGAAAATATCGGCATCGAAAACGCCATCACGCTGGGTCGCACGGGGCGTGGCGTGGTGATGGTGCGTTCGGCTCCTGATAAACGCCCCAATCTCGGCAATGCGAACGACGACGGCTATGTCTCAGATCCACGTGTCATCGCCGTGGGCGCGACGCTCATCAGCGGGCGGGTCTCCGGCGATAGCGATTCGGGGGCCTGCCTTTTGGTGGCTGCGCCTGGTGGGGAATTCGCGTCGCCCACCGTTTTCACAACGGATCGGCAAGGGACACTGGGTTACAACACCGCAGCCAGTCCCAGCGGCGACTACACTTTAAACGGGAGCGGTTTTTTTGGCACATCGGCAGCCGCAGCTCAAATCTCTGGCATGGCCGCGCTGATTTTATCTGCCAACACCAACCTGACTTATCGCGACGTTCAGCAAATTTTAATTCATTCCTCGCGTCACATCGACTTGGCTGATCCCGATCTCGCCACAAACGGCGCGGGCTTTCGCGTGAGTCACAATTTGGGTTACGGAATTCCTGATGCGGGCTTCGCCGTTCGGCTCGCGAAAACTTGGCCGAACCGCCCCGCATTCACAAACCTCAGTTTTTTGGCCACAAATTTCGCGACCGTCCCGGACGATGGTTTGCGCGTTTTGTTGACTGGCCCCGCGTTCACTTCGTTGAACGCATCGCCCGGAATCGGGTTGCATCCCGACGTGTCGACCGCAGTGTTGCCGTTGGTGGATGTCGGATTTGCGACGAACACAATTGCGACAAATTTATCAGGCAAAGCGGCGTTGATCACCCGGGGCGGTGGCGCAACTTTCGCAGCTAAAATTCAATTTGCCGCGCAGGCCGGCGCAAGCTTCGCGGTGATTTGCAACAACACGAACACGCCCAATCGTATCGTCATGACGGGGACAGATTTTTCCACCATTCCCGCCGTGCTCATCAGCAAGGCCGATGGCGATGCCTTGAAAAGTTTCGTGGCGACAAACACTGCTTCAGCGCAACTAAAACTTTTTACGACCAATTACATTTTCAACGTCACCAATAAGTTGATCTGCGAACAGGTCGGCGTGCGGGTGCGCACGGACAACCTGCGCCGCGCCGACATTCATTTGACCCTGGTTTCTCCGCAAGGCACGCGAAGCATTTTGCAACGCGTTAATTTAGACCCGAGCACGAACGCACCGATTGATTGGACCTACTATTCTACTCACCACTTCTACGAGACCAGCGTGGGAAATTGGACGGTAGCCTTCAGCGATGAGGTGGCGGGCGCAACCGGCGTAGTGCAAGAGGTGGAATTGAAACTTCTGGGTGTTCCGATCACCGACAGTGACGCCGATGGTTTGGACGATGGATGGGAAACCTCACGGTTTGGCTCCTTGAGCGCTGGGCCAAAAGACGATCCCGACAAGGATGGCTATTGCAACGCACGGGAGCAGATCATGGGTAGTAACCCGACTATCGCGGAGATCCCTTTTCAACTCGACTTGTCCCGCGCAGACGACAAGTGGATGCGTCTGAGCTGGCCGGGCAACACGAATTACCTCTACGAAGTGGCGATGGGCACCAACGTCGCTAGCCTCAACGTGTTAACCAACGTAATTGGAAGATTTCCCGAGACAGAGTTCGCGTTGCCTTATGCGAACCCCTCCAAAAACTTCTTCCGCGTCAAGGCGGTCAATGCCCCTTGATCCTCCGTTGATGTTGTTGAAGTGTTTACCGCGGAGCCGCAGAGGCGTGGAGAAGAGAACATCCCCACTCCGCGCCCCCGCGTCTCCGCGGTGAGCGCCACTCTTCTTACTTCTTTCCTTGGGCGCGCACGTAGTCGATGCATTGCTTGACTTCCGGCAACGAATTTTCCAAGTGATACTCGTATTCGACCGAGATGTTTCCGTCAAATTTTTGTCGTTTCAACTCGTTGAGGATGGCGGCTACGTCTGAGACTCCCTGTCCATAGGGCACGTCGTGCGCATCCACCTTGCCAAACTGGTTAAGATCCTTCAAATGACTGCTAATTACGCGTCCCTTTAACACCTTCAGGCACAAGACCGGGTTAAGTCCCGAGCGCACCCAATGCCCCGTGTCGGCGCACGCCCCAATCCGCTGATCGCGTTTCTCCACCAACGCTCTGATGTAATACGGATCCCACATTTTATAGTCGGGGTTATTAGGCCGCTTCGGGTGATCATGGAACGCCACCATGATGTCGTATTCCTTGACCAACTTCTCAATCACATCGATAGATTTTTCCGACTCTGTCGTGATCGCGCGCAACCCCATCTTCTTGGCGAACTTAAAAACCTTCCGCGCCTCCACCTCATTCGCCGAGATATCCACCACGCCGTAGTTCACCGCCAATACCCCTTGCTCCTTCAGCTTGGCCTTGACCTTGGCGATGACACTTTCCGACGCGTTGTGGTCCCACTTCACATTCGGTTCAATGGAACTCAACTTCTGTCCGGGATAAAACTCAATGACCTTCCCGCCGGCCTGCGCGGTCTTCTCAATCGCCTCAAAGACTGTGAACTCCTTGAAGGTGTAAGCCTGACAACCGATAGCGAACCCGTTCTGCGTATATTTCTTTGCGATCTTTGGCCCGGTGCAGCCGCTCAAGACAACCAAGGACACGGTTGCGGCCCAGGCAACTGCGGCCACGGAAAATGATTTTGTACGCATAGTTTTCAAAAATGTATCGTGGTCGAATAGCAACGGCAATCAAACCCTCTGTCAATTCTCGTCCAACCTCAGCGACTCCAAGGTTTTTTCTCCCACCACCACCCGCAACTTTTCCCGCGCCACCGACAGGCGCGCGGGTAATTCGCCGACCAATTCGCCGTCCAACTGGAAAAAGGTTTGTCGGTCCGCCGTCAGATACGCATCCACGACGCGAACCCGCTCCACACCGCACAAGCCATGCAACCGGTTACTCACCAATCCAAGGCCCGCTCGCAACAGAATCGTCCACCCGATCTTCGGGAAAATGGATAGGTCCAGTTCCCCGTCGCACAGATTAGCTTGCGGGAACAACCGGAAGTTTCCTCCGTAAAGCCGTCCATTGCCAATCAAGACCAACTCTCCTATCGAGCTACCCGCCGCGCTTCGCACCGTAATCTTTGGTTGCGTGCGGCCCATCGCTTTCAACCCTGCCACCACGTAGGCCAGCGGCCCGATCATTTTTTTTAACTCCCAATTCACCAGCGCGACGGCTTGGGCGTCCAGCCCTGCCCCGGCCAGTTGCACGAAGTAGCGCTCGACCTGTTTTCCCTCGTGCATAAA
>JBKJOZ010000189.1:0-10467 GCA_046595315.1 Limisphaerales bacterium | reverse complement strand
TTCAATTCCCGAGGTGATTAGTTCCGTCCCGTTCAGGAAAATCTTCAGCGGATAAACCACGCCGCCGTAGTCGTCAGTGGCCGTCGCTGCCAGCAAAAATTCTTGGAGGTTTGTCTGAGTGACAGTGAAATTTTTCCGAAAATAATAGGCTGGTTTGCTGGAGGGCAATTGCGTTGCCACATTGGTCGGCCCGCTGCCTCGACCGAACTTGGCGGGCGCAAGCGGCCACGCCGCGTCGTCAAAATTTGTCGCAGACCAATTCGCCGGAGGCGTGGCGGCGAGATAGCGCCATGTCGCGCCAAACGAGAGCAAATTTGTCCAACGCGAATCGGTCGGCTGCGGCAAAGCGCGGAAGAAAAGATTGTCGAGATAGATTGAACCGCTGGCGGGCTGCGCGCTGGAAAAACGATGACGAAATTCAACATTCGGAAAGCCGGTCGGCATTGTGAAAACGCGATTCAAATAAGTCCACGGAGTGGCGCTCGTCCCGACCGAAAATTGCGGCGTGAAATAATTCGGATACGGAAAAATAGGGCGCGCATTGGTGTTTTCGCCAGTCAAACTGGAGGTCCACTCAAACCAATGTTTGGTCGATTGATTCAGGCCCGCGCTTTTGAAAAATCCGCCAAAACTATACATCGCTCCCGGCGTGACCAAAATGTGGGAACGCGGCGTTCCGTATTGAGCATATTGATTGATGGTGTCGGTGGTGGTCTGGTTTTGCAGTTGAATTTCCATCGACTGCTGGCCTTGGTAAACCTGACTGGTCGAGCCGATCATGTTCGTCCAAGGAATATTTCCAGTATCCCATTTATCCCAGTGGCTGTTGTCATTTTCCTCAAATCCGCCGTTCGCCACTAGATTGCTGTTGAGCATGGAAAGAATGGGAAATGGCGCGGAACGAATTTCATTTGTGCCAACGACCGCCGCGACTTCGTAAAAATATTGCCAGCCCAGCTTCAGTCCTGAATCGGTGAAATTTGTTGCGGTAGCGGGCCGAGAGGTGACAAGAGAAAACAGACCTTGCGAATTTGCGGCGCGATAAATTTGGAACGCACTCGCATTGGTGACGGGGCTCCATTGGAAAAACGCTTTTTGAAAACCCGATTCGCGTTTGGTAATCAGCGGCGTGTTGGGAGGAAAAAGGGATTTGCCGCGATTGCCGTCGCGTTGCCCGTTACCGCGATGTGTCGCCCATGAAACATTTGTTGCCGTCGTCGCTCCAAAATTTTGCACGGAAACTTGCCCGGCGAGCGAGCGGTAAACCACATCAAGTGAGCCGTCGGCATTCACATCGGCCAGAAATGGAATGTGTTTTAGACCGCCGGGAACGACGATGGTTTGCTTCAAAGTTCCGTCGAGCGCGTAGATAAAAAGATTTCCGCTTGAGGGAGTTTTTGAAGGCTCGTAGGTACCGATGAGAATTTCTTCCTGACCGTCTCCATCAACGTCACCGACCACCGGCGGCGTGGGGATAAACGGCGCGAAATTTTTCGGCCAGCCGGGATGATCGACAAAATTTATTCCGTCCCAATAACGAAACGTGATTTCGTGCGAGTGGGTGAAACCGAGAACGTCGATGTGATTGTCGTGGTCTGGATTGACCGGGAACATGCAAGCGTTGTTGAACCAGCCATTGTTATTGGTGATCGTGACGGGCTGTTTCCATTTTCGCCACATCAGCGCGCCGTCGTCGTCGAGGAGCGATTCGTGCGGTTGCCAGAGCGGATTGAATTGCGTCGTCACGGAAAGCAATTCGTCAAGGCCGTCGCCGTCGATGTCGGCGGGATAAATATCAATTGCCTGTTTGTAAAAACCGCTCGTCATGCGGAGATTTTTTCCAAACATTTTGTGTAACATGCCGTTGCCTTGAAAATCGGGCGACTGCGTTTTGTCGAAACAAACGACGCTGTCGCTGTCGTTCAACACGTAAACTTCCAGCGCTTTATCGGCGTCCGCCTGCCCGATGCCGAGGCCGGCTTCGACGAGTTGATGAATGTGATACGTGAGATTTCGTCGACCGGTTAGCGCGTCAAAAAAAATCGCGGCACCAGACCAGGATTCACCAACGGTCCCCCATTCGCCAAAACCGAAAATGTCGTTGATGGCGGGATTGTAATCCTGATTTCCGCTCGTGCTATCGGGATCAATTTTCCACGCGGTGGCAATTTCCTTCGTGCCGTTGCCGTCAATGTCCGCGACAATGGGCGAGGAAAATTGCGATGAAAAAACTGCGGTTGGAGGGAGCGTCGCGCGAAAGGAATCATTGGCGGTCCAATAAAATCCGTTGGTGAAAGCTTGATAACCGGTTTGGGGAATGTAGTTCGAATAGTTGACGGAATTGGACCAAATAAGAGAACCGTTTCCGCGCAGCGCGATGACGCTGTTTCCGCGCGTGAAAATAATTTCCTGTTTTCCATCGCCATCCAAATCGTAAAGCGTGGGCGACACGTTCATTTCTTCGCTGCCACTGGAATAGGGGAAGCCCGAAATATGGGCACCGTTCCATTTGAACGCGTCGAGAAACCATTGGCCAGCAGAGTTGCGATGCGGCACGACAATTTCGAGTTGAGCATCGCTGTCTAAATTTCCGAACGCAATTGTGCCCATGTGCCAACCGGCGTCGCCCACCGTGAATGTGGCAAGCGTGGTCGCCCGCACGCTCGAAAACGAGCCGAGCGAGAACAGGGCGCAAATCAACAATCTGAGTTTCATGACAACAAAATGGAATTGCAGCGAAAACTACAAAGTCCTCCTTTACCGGCAGCCAAGTGTAGCAAGGACCGTGCTCAGGACGCAATTTTTGAAACTAATTTCTCGGCCAGAAACGGAGCCAGAAACGCAGCGGAGATTGAGTCAAGATATCGCGCAGCAACGTTTCCATGCTGGCGGCTTGGGGTTCTTCGAGGCGACGACACAGAGTCAGCGTCACAATAAACATTAACGCGATGGCTGCGAAAAACAGGCTGAAACGATTCCATTCGAAACCGTGCCAGACCACATGCAGCGACTGTGCGGCGTCGATGGAAATACCCCAGAGAATTGGAGAAAGTCCCAGCGTTAAATTTGCAACGACCGAAAAGAGCGCGAAGAAATGGCTCCGGCCCATCGGCGGAACAATCGCCATCGCGAGCCGTGTGTTGGAGAGATTGACGAGTGAGGCGGAAAGGCCCATCAAAAATTGCAACGTAATCAAAACGCCCAAAAGTGGGGCAATGATTTTACCGGCCAAACAAATCCAACCGATCAGGATGCAAATCCAAGTGAGCATGGAAAAAGCGAGGACTGGTTTGCTGCCGAACCGATCAAGACGCCCACCAAGGAACCAAAGGCTTCCCAGACCGCCGAGAAAGGTGGTCGCGGTCACCAGCATGATGTCGCGTTCAACCAAACCAGCCTCCGTTTTTAAAAAAGCGACGACGAAGGTGTTGATGCCGCCGTAAGCGAGCGACCAGGCAAAATTCATCCAAAGTAATTTGCGAAAGGGTGGGTAACTGGCGATTTCACGCCACGGCACGGGCGCGCTCGAAGTGCGAATCTGTTCGGTTTTTTCTGGCTCAGGAATGCGTTTGATAAAAATCAGGCTCGTGGCGCCCATGACCGCGCTGAAGGCGAAAAGCAGGGCGAATTGCCAAGGATGCGGATGCGCGCCAAGGCTGAACGCCGCGATTAAAAAAACGGCGAAACTTGCCACGTTCAAAAATGCCGCGTCGCGCACGAGGTAACGCCCCCGCAACTCCGCCGGAATTAGCGACGTCATCCACGGCAGCCACGCGCAACTGGAAATTCCCCGCGAAAGATTGAAACCAAAGAGCAACATCAGCAGCAGTGCCAGTTGGGTCGTTCCGTCCAAAAACATTCCTGCGAACGGGACGAGCGCCATGCCGATGATGAACAAAACGCGCGTTCCCCAACCGGCATAAATAAAACGTTTGTAGCCGACACGTTCGACATGTCTTGCCGCAGGGATTTGAAAAATCACGAGGATGGGCATCATGCCGGCGACGATGCCGAGGATGGTTGCGCTGGCACCGATCCTCTTGGCGAAGAGCACCATTGGGCTGCTGAGGATGATCTGATAGGAGAGCGCATTGAAAACCGTGAACAAAAAAATATTTTTCATTCCCGCAGGAAAATTTGACGCTCTCATTGCGAGGGCAAGTTACTCAATTGCGCTCAGTTGCGAAGTGGATAAAATTAGGCGCGCTCTTCGGGTTTTGCTCCAAATCGAGACACGATTTGAAATTGCGATGCCAAAACCCATGAAATTTTCGTATGGGGTTATGTGGCACAGCTTTTGCGATGACTTTTTTTCGGCAACAAAACCTTGGATTAAAGATATGAAGTTTTCATTGGAAATCGGCGACGCAGAAAAACACGTGGTAGAATACGAATTCAACCAGCTTTTGGGAACATTGACTATTAAGGTGAATGATAAACCGGTGAAAAAGCATACCCGCCTTTTTGACGAACCGGTCAAGGAACTTCACGTCTTCGTGGTGGGAGTTCAGGAAAAATATTCCGTCAAAATCGAAAAGGAGCGGAAACTTCTCTTTGGCCAGAAAAATCGAGTCTTCGTTAATGATCGATTGGTCAAATATTGCGAAGGAGTTTAGTTTTCTTTTCTTTTAACGGGGCTTGGCCTCGCATCAACCGCCAGTCGAAGGGCAAAATTTCTGTTGCGTTCAAGTCTCTGGCCGGTAAATTTACCGGCTCTTAAAAATTAACCTGAGGGAACTTTGAATAGCGAATTAGTAAAACAAGCATTGGCGAAAGTTGGTAACCCCAACGTTTTAGTAAATTTGGTGTCCCGGCGCGTCCGGCAACTGACCACCGGAGGCAGTCAAGGCCGCCCGCTTCTGGCCGATACGGCTGGAATGGGTGCTGGCGATATCGCTTTGCTGGAAATCATCGAAGACAAAATGGATTTTGAAATTCTTGAACATCCGGAAGATGCTCAACCAGTGCCGAAAAAGCGGAAACGAAGTTAATTTCAACTCAGGCTCTTGCGTCGGCCAGAAGGTTTGCCTTCTGGCTTTTTCTTTATGGCCGATATCCTGAATAACCCAAAAGCGCGGCGCGATTATCACATCCTCGACACTTTTGAGGCTGGAATCGTCTTGCATGGGACGGAAGTGAAAGCGTTGCGAGCGGGGAAGGGGCAAATTAGCGATGCTTTTGCGCGGGTCGAAAAGGACGAGGTCTGGCTACATAACGCGCATATTGACGAATACTCTTTCGGGAATCGCGAAAATCATCAACCCAAAGCACCACGCAAACTTCTTTTGCACAAAAGCGAAATCCGGAAACTTTTCGAACTAGCTTCGGTCAAAGGTAATGCAATTTTTCCACTCTCGTTTTATTGGAAAAACGGGAAGGTGAAGGTTTCTTTGGGCGTAGGAAAAGGAAAAGTCGAGTTCGACAAACGGGAGGATATCAAAAAACGCGAATCAGATCGCGAAATGAAACGCGCGACGATGCACCGGTTTAAAGGAAAATAAAAATGGCGTCCTTTCGGACGCCATTTCGAAAATAAATTTTTAGAGTCAGTTACGCTTTTACCTTCTTCACGTCGCCTTTTTTCCAAGTGCGTTTTGGTGCTTTGACCACCAAACCCTTTTTGATCGCACTTGCCGTAACGCGGATGTAGCGCACTTCGCCATTCACCACTGCTTTGACGCGTTGCAGATTCGGCAGAAAACGGCGCTTGGTGATCGCCGTCACGTGTGTGCCGATACCGCCTTTTTTCTTCGCTTTACCACTGCGCCAAATGTGGCTGCCTTTGATTGGACCAACGCCAGTTAATTCACAAATTCTTGCCATAAAAAACCTTTTTGATTTAAGGAGCGGTGAACCTAGCAATCTCGGGAGAGAGTGCAAGTTTTAATTTCCTCCTTTTGCTTCCAATAATCGCTCTAATTCAGCCTTCATTCGTTGCCGCGCCGATTTCGTGGCTGCCTTCTCGGGCGCAACCGTCAGCAGATTTTTCATTTCGTACGGATCAGCCTTCAAATCATAAAGCTCGTCCATTCCTTCCAGCTCGAGGTAGCGAATGTATTTCCATTCCAACGTTCGCACGGCTTGATAACCCATTCGGTGCATTCGCGGAAAAACTTTGTCCGAGAAATACTCAATCAGGAAAGAATCCCGCCACGAAACGCTTTCTCCCCTCAACAGCGGCAATAACGATTTGCCGTGAAAATTTTTCGGGGTTTCCGCACCGCCAAATTCGAGCAACGTCGGCGCGATATCAATATTCAACGCGAGTTGTTCAATCGAACTTCCGCGTTTAATCAATTTCGGAAACCGCATCAGCAATGGAATTCTCGCCGATTCTTCATACGCCAACCGTCGCTCCACGCTCAATCCGTGTTCGCCGTAAAAATAGCCCTCGTCGCTCGTGAAAATAATCAACGTGTTATCGATCTCTCCTTTTTTCTTCAGAACTTTCAGCATTTCCCCAAGCCCGTCGTCCACCGCCGCCAACATCCGCAAACGATTTCGAATCGTCTCCTCATCCGTTCCGGTTTTCGCACTCAACGGGGGCACGCCGTCGATCGTTCGCCGTAACGCCAGCTTGTCTTCCGCAAATGTTTTCACATTGGGTCGATGCGGAATTTTATCACTCGCGTAAAGTTTTTGATGGCGCTTGGCTGGAATGAATTTGCCCGCGCTCGGATCCGACAAACTCCCGTCCGCATTTTGAATTAAATCGGGGTGAACCGCTTTGTGCGAAACATAAAGCAGAAACGGTTTTGTGTGTTCGCGTTTCAGAAATTTGACCGCCTGTTCATTGAAAATATCGGTGACGTAACCTGGAATTTTTTCCCGTTTGCCGTTCAAATTGACTTCAGGGTCGATGTAATTTCCCTGCCCTTTGACGCTCACCCAATAATCAATGCCAGGACGTGCGTTGTCATCCAGCCCCATGTGCCACTTGCCGACAAATGCCGTTTCGTATCCCGCGTCGTGCAGCAATTTTGGAAACGTGACCAGTTCGTGGCTTTGTTGATCGCGCGCCGTGTTGTCGGTGATGCCATGCTGGTGGGCGTATTGACCGGTCAGAAAACTGGCGCGACTCGGTGAACAAAGTGGCGTTGTGACAAACGCATTTTTGAAGCGAACGCCTTCCTGCGCAATTTTCTGAATGTGCGGAACCTTGACGAACGGATAATCAATTTCATCCCATCGCAAATCATCCACCAGAATGAAAACTATGTTTGGTCTGCTCGATTTCTCTGCGGCCGCTGCGGAGCCAATCTGAATTTCACAACTCCAGAGGGCGACCATCGTCAAAATAAGTTTCGATAAAAATTTCATGTAAAATTCATTTGCGCTCAACGTTTGTAATTTTCTGTGGCCAGCCAGTCTGCCTGTGCTTTTTCCAAATCTTTCAAGATAGTTCCGTGTTCCGTGTGAACCGTGCGCCGCTCGGCGGGATCGTTTTCCACGTCGAAAAGTTCCGGTTGATTGCCGCCAGTCGTCACCAACTTAAAATCGCCGCGCATCGCCGCGAATTGCAAATTCCCCTCCGAACGCCATTCCCAAAATAAATTTCGACCCGGGCTTTTTTCTTTGCCCGTCCAAACCGGCAGGAGGTTTGCGCCGTCGATTTTCCAGGCGGGATCGGGTTTTTCGCCCGTTGCCGCCAGGCAACTAGGAAAAACATCCATCATGTGAACAATTTCATGGGAAACTTTTCCGGCCGGAATTTTTCCAGGCCAGCGCACCACTCCGGGCACGCGAATTCCCCCCTCCCACAAAGTCCGTTTTTGCCCGCGGAAGGGCCCATTGCTGTCGTGAAATACCGAGGCGCCTTGGTTTGCTTTTTCAAAAGTCGCACCGTGGTCACTCGAAAAAATGACAAGCGTGTTTTGAGCGAGGCCCAGGTGATCCAGTTTTTTCAACACGCGCCCGATTTCTTTGTCCATCCGCGAAATCATGGCGGCATACGTTGCGTAATAGGGCTGCGCGGGATTTTTTTCGCGAAACTTGCCATTGTATTCGGCCACATCCTCCACCGGCGCTTCGATCTGCAAATGCGGTTCCGTGAACGCAAGATACAGGAAGAACGGCGCCTGTTTGTTCCGCTCGATAAAATCTATGCTGCTGTCGGCGAACATCGTGGCCGTGAAGCTTTTTGAAGCCACCGCTTTTTTATCACGCCCAAACCAAAGTTCTTTTGGAAAATGTTCCCACGCATGTTTGGCGTCGGTGAATCCGAAAAATTCGTCGAATCCTTGATCCATCGGGTGAACCGAAGTTTGGTTGCCGTGGCGCGGTTTTCCCCCATGCCATTTGCCGAAAAGCGCGGTGCGATAGCCCTGCTTTTTGAGCGCCTCGGCCAACGTCGTTTCTTCAGCCGGCAAATCGCCGCCGTTCTGGGAGACGCCGTTATGAATCGTGTATTTTCCCGTCATCAAGACCGCGCGACTCGGCGCACAAACCACCGCGCCGGTGTACCATCGTTTGAATACCGTTCCTTGTTTGGCCAACCGATCGAGGTTCGGCGTTTTCCAGTCTTTGCGCCCGTTAAAACCAACATCGCTCCAGCCTAAATCGTCCGCCAAAATCAGGACGATATTTGGACGCTCGATTTCCGCCGACCTGGTTGACATCGCAAAACAGAAAAGGAAAAAGAAAAACAAGCGTCGCTGAAATTGCATGAGCGCGATTCTAGGAATCGTGGGCGGAATGGAAATAATTTGTTTTCAGAAAACTACTTGTGCAGTTCCGATTTGAGGCGTAGGAAATTTCCATGCCTAAATCCAATTCGCCCAAAGAAATTTCTCTGGCCATCAATCGTCGCCGCTTCATTTATTACTCCACCATCGCGGCGAGTGCCGCGGCGTTGACCGGTTGCGTTTCTTCCAAACCGAAAATTAAATCGGCCAACAGCAAATTGAACATCGGCTGCGTGGGCACAGGCGGAAAAGGCGCGAGCGACATCGAAGGGGTCGCAGGCGAAAACATCGTCGCGCTCTGCGACGTGGATTCCAACACGTTGAAAAAAGCCGCGCAAAAATATCCAGGCGCAAAACTGTATCGCGATTATCGGAAAATGTTTGACGAACAAAAAGATTTGGACGCCGTCGTCGTCAGCACGCCCGACCACCAACATTTTATTCCGTCGATGATGGCGATTCAACGCGGCAAACATGTCTATTGCCAGAAACCTCTGACGCACACGATTTGGGAAGCCCGCGAACTCACCAAGGCGGCCAAAAAATACAAAGTGGCCACGCAAATGGGCAATCAAGGCCACTGCCACTACGGCAACCGCGAGTTGTGCGAAATCATCTGGAGCGGCGCCATCGGCGACGTTCACGAAGTTCATAGCTGGACCAATCGCCCGATTTGGCCGCAAGGAATGAATCGTCCCGCTGGCTCAGATCCGGTGCCGGAAAATTTGGATTGGGATTTGTGGATTGGCCCCGCGCCGATGCGTCCGTTTGTGAAAAGTTGGCCGGAAAATGATCAACCGCACTACAAACGAGCCGGTCGCACGGTTTATCATCCGTTCTCCTGGCGCGGTTGGTGGGATTTTGGCTGCGGCGCACTTGGCGACATGGGTTGTCACGTTCTGGACGGCCCGAACTGGGCTTTGAAACTTAACAATCCAACCTCCGTGGAAATTGTGGAATCATCGGAATTGTTCAAGGAAAGTGCTCCGGCCTGGGCGATTTTGCGTTATGAATTTCCGCAGCGCGGTTCGATGCCGCCGGTGAGTCTGACGTGGTATGACGGAGGAAAATTGCCGCCGCGCCCCAAGGAAATGCAAAAAGATTTTCCGGAAAGCGGATCGCTGTTCATCGGCAGCAAAGGAAAAATCGTCACCGACACTTACGGCATGAATCTCAGTTTGTTGCCGGAATCGAAAATGAAAGATTACGCCAAACCGCCGCAAACTATCCCGCGTATTCCGAATAACGACTCCCATTTTGATTGGATTCGCGCTTGCAAAGGCGGCCCGGAAGCGAGTTCCAACTTCGCCGTGTCCGGACCGTTTACGGAAATGGTTTTACTGGGCAACCTTACCTTGCGCGCCGGGAAAAAAATCGAGTGGGACGCGAAAAACATGCGCGCCACCAATGCGCCTGAGCTCGCTCCGCTCATTAAAAAAGAATATCGCAGCGGCTGGACGATTTAATTCACCCGCAAATTACTTGGTCATTTTCTTGCCCAAGATAATTCCGATGATGAACAGCACCACGCAAATTCCAATGAATAAGAAGAACAGGAATTTTGCGATGGAAGCTGCGGCGCCGGCGATTCCAGCGAAGCCGAGCACCCCTGCGACCAATGCGATAACCAAGAATATGACAGCCCATTTAATCATATTTGAAATTACGGCGATGGCATCGCGGTTCAATGCGGGTTTTGTTTGAATTGCGATTACAGCAAAATCCCGCGCTACTCTGTGGAATTGTACCACTATGTTTATCACGATCCAAAATCACATCGTGC
>JBKJOZ010000177.1:0-4606 GCA_046595315.1 Limisphaerales bacterium | reverse complement strand
CACAATTCCCGCGTCCGCCAAAAGTGCGGCGTCCTTTTGCGCGTCGTATTTTGAAACTTTCTTCGCATCGAAATTGTCGTAAACGCGTTTGTAATGTTCACGCTTTTTCAGAATCGTGTCCCAACTCAAACCAGCCTGCGCGCCTTCGAGAATCAAAAATTCAAAAAACAAGCGGTCGTCGTGAACCGGCACGCCCCATTCCTGGTCATGATACGGAATTGAGAGTTCGTTTTTCGCCCACGGACAGCGATTCGCGTTCGAGATTTTCACAATGGATAATTCAATGTTCCAACTGTTCCTTTCTAAAGCTTTGCGGAAAGATATTTTTTTTGAGAGCGTTTACGCTCCAAATGAAGGAATCCAAAACGCCGTCACCTAAAAAAAAGATTCGCCCGCGCCATCGGCAAATAATTTTCGCGCTGTTGATTTATTCAGTCATCGGATTTTTTATTCTTCCCGCGATCATCAAATGGCAACTCGTCAAGCGATTGCCCGGGCTGACGCATCGCCAGGCGATTGTGCAAAAGGTGAGACTGAATCCGTTCGTGCTGTCGCTCACTATTCGTGGATTGTCACTGACAGAAACCAACGGCGAACCTTTCGCTGGCTTCGATGAATTTTACGGCAACTTCCAGCTTTCGTCGTTATTTCGTCGTGCGTGGACGTTCCGCGAAATTAAACTGATTCATCCCACCGGCAGCGTGGTTCGTGACGCGAATGGCCAATTTAACTTTGCGAATCTTTTTACCAACGCGCCGACCGCTGCGACCAACCAATCGAAATCGCTTCCGTCCCTCATCGTCCAGCATCTCGTTGTCACGAACGGAAATGTGAAAATCACCGACCTGACGCGGGCCAAGCCGTTTCACACGGAATACGGGCCGATCGATGTTGATCTCAAAGATTTTACGACGCGCCGCGACAGCAACGAGCCTTACTCATTTGTCGCGACCACAGGCGAGGGCGAACGGTTTGCATGGTCAGGAAAATTTTCTGTGAATCCGCCGCGATCTGCTGGCGAATTTAAGTTGCTCGGTATTCCGTTAAAAAAATATTCACCTTTTCTCGCGGAGTTTGCGCGGATTGAGATCACCGACGGCGTGCTGGGCGTGGGCGCGAATTATCGCCTCGACGCGGATGCGATTCCAATGGAACTCGAAGTCACCAACGCTGCGGTGACGCTTTCAAATTTGCAGGTGAACGCTCCAGACTCGGGCGAAAAGTTATTGGCGTTGAAAAATTTTTCCGTGACCAACGCGTCCGCCAGTCTCGCCGCCCGCGAAATCCATGTCCCGGTGGTAGTTGTTAATGGCGGGTCGCTGCTCGCGCGATGTGAGAGTGACGGCCAATTAAACTGGCTCGCGCTTGTTGTTTCGAAAACGAATGCGTCCGCAAATGTGGCGACGAATACTAACACACAAATGATCGCATCAGTTCCGTGGAAGATGACGCTTGCTGAATTTAAAGTGGAACATTTCGCCGTCACCGCCGAAGACCGCACGACGTTGACGCCCGCGCAAATTGGCCTTGATGAATTGCATCTCGATTTGAAAGGCATTTCTAATCAGAGCAACGCACCGGTCACAGCGAACATCAACTTCAACTGGCGCGGTGGCGGAACAGCTAATGTCATCGCCAACGGCACGTTGATACCTCCGGCGGGCGAAGCAAATCTGGCGATCACAAATCTCGCCTTGCCGCCGATTCAGCCTTACGTCGAGCAGCAAGCGCGGCTCGTCGTGAACACAGGCGATCTCACCGTGAACGGCCACGCGCGTTTTACGCCAACCGGCGCGACGTTGGTTCAATTTACCGGCGACGTTTCCATCGCGAAATTTGCGACCGTGGACACCGTTGCTCATCACGATTTCGTAAAATGGGATGATCTCAATCTCCGTGGAATTCAAGTTTCGCTCCAGACCAACTCCTTAAACGTGAATGAAGTGAAATTCACAAAATTGGAAACGAGTCTGGTGGTCAATTCAAACGGTCAACTCAATGTGCAGGCGTTGCTCCGCGAAAAATTGGGAACGAATACGACTAGCCAATCCACCAACGCCGTCACGCAAGCAGCGGCGACAAACCTAAATTCTTTTCCAATCAAAATTGGCACTTTGATTTTTGAGAAAGGCTCCCTGCACGCAGCCGATCAGTCACTCACACCTCACTTCAATACCACGATCGAGGAATTTGAGGGATCGATTCGCGACCTGACTTGGCCAGGCTTGACGAAAGCGACGGTGGACATTCATGGCAAGGCCAGCGCGCAAGCACCCTTTTCTCTCACCGGTTTCATCACGCCTGATCAGAAGAATCCGTTCGTCGATTTAAAAATTACTTTCACGAACAACGATCTGACTGCATACGACCCTTACAGCGCAAAATTCGTTGGGCGCTCGCTGAGCAAAGGCAAACTCACCTTTAACCTTCATTACAATATTGAAAACCGAAAATTGAAGGGGGAAAACAGCATCTCGCTCGAACAACTTACCTTCGGCGCTCGAAACCAAAGCACCAACGCGACGCAATTACCCGTGAAACTTGCGGTCAGTCTGCTCAAAGATCGCAACGGTCGGATCGATCTCAATTTGCCGGTGAGTGGAAATCTTGATGACCCGCAATTCAGCATCGCCGCTCTCGTGAGCAAGGCCATTATGAACATTCTCGCCAAGGTGGCGACGTCACCGTTTTCGTTGCTCGGCGCAATATTCGGCGGCAATGGCAACGGAGAAGAATTGCAATTCGTCGATTTCACCCCCGGTAGCGCGACACTCAATCCGACGCAGACCAGCAAACTCAATAAATTAACCAAGGCGCTTTACGAACGTCCGGAGTTGAGTCTTGAAATCAGCGCAACAGTGGATTTTGCAACGGACAGCAATGCTCTCGCTCGCGAAAAATTGCGTGGAAAAATAAAATCGTTGCGGCTTCAGGAATTGACCGCACAAGGCAAGGCGGTGACGGAAGAACT
The DNA here is from genome assembly GCA_046595315.1 of Limisphaerales bacterium. Lineage (GTDB taxonomy): Bacteria > Verrucomicrobiota > Verrucomicrobiia > Limisphaerales > CANJXF01 > CANJXF01. The sequence continues at coordinate 1,635 of JBKJOZ010000177.1, read as the reverse complement.
CAAACTTGAAGACAACGATTACGATCGTCTCTTGCACAAGATGTATAAAGAAGCGTTCAACACCACGCCCGAACGCGCGTTGCGTGAAGCCCAAGCCGCGGCAACCAATGCGACCGGCGGCAGCGGTCTTTTCCCCACAAAGGAGGTAAAAAAAGGCTCGTCCGGGCTAATTAATAACTCTTCAGATTCAACGACCAAAGCGACGCCGCCAAATTCTTCGATGGTTAAATCCAAGGCACAGGAAGAATTTATCCGCGAAGAATTGGAGCAACGTTTGAGTCTCGCCTCACCGGCGAGCGAAGATGATTTGCGCGTGTTGATGCAACGTCGCACCGAGGCTGTGCAAAAATTCATGCTCGCCACCGGCAAAGTCACCACTGACCGAATTCTACTTGCAGCACCCAAACCCGTAGATCCGTCGATCAAAGGCGCGGCGCGGGCAATTTTTTCTTTAGAGTAACGAGATAGAAAAATGATGTGACGCCCATCAACATTTCTCGCGCGCTTAGAAAAAACTCCTCATAGTTTGCCCATGAAAAAACTTTTATTGGGCTGGATTTTCTTGGCTGCGGTTTGCGCGCAGAGCGAATCTTTTTCTTCGCGCTACGAAAGTTACGGCCAACTCATTCTCACAAACTTGGAGAGTGCGCCATTTCCGCATCCCGACCGCGAAAAAGGTTTTACCAACAAGACTAGTTTTTTTTCTGCGGAAAAACATTATCGCGACAACACCGTTGCGATTTTTATTCCGAAAGAAATTAAAAAAGGAAAGCGCGTCGATTTCGTCATTCATTTTCATGGATGGGGAAATTCGGTGACGAACGTTTTGCGGAAATATGAATTGATCGAGCAACTCGCCGCGAGTGGACGAAACGCAATTCTAGTCATCCCACAAGGACCCTTGAACGCCTCGGATTCGTTCGATGGAAAGCTGGAAGACGTAGGTGGGTTTGACCGTTTTATGGACGAAGTTCTTGCGGTGATTCGCGAGAATCCAAATTTCAAAAACGCGAAAACACGCAATATTATTTTGTCGGGACACAGCGGTGGTTATCAGGTGATTTCGGCCATCGTTGCGCAGACGAATAAATTTCCGGTTCGGGAAGTGTGGTTGTTCGACGCGCTTTACGGTCGCACGGAAAAATTCATAAAGTGGTTTGATGGGCGAAACGATGTTCGTCTCGTGAACATTTACACGGACAACGGCGGAACTAAAACTGAGACGGAAAAATTAATGAAAGAATTGCAGGAGAAAAAAGTTTCGTTCGTGGCGAGCGAGGACAAATCCATTTCGGATAAAATGCTGAAAAAGAACCACATGGTTTTCATTCACACTGATTTGCCGCACGACGAGGTAGTTCACAAACAGACTGCCTTCGAAAAATTTTTGCGGACGAGTTGCTTGAAATCGCGGTGAATAAATTCCGGTTGGATCGACTCACTTATCCGCCGTCGTCTCAAGGTTCGCAGGGGCGAGTGGGACAGCATCTTCGATAATTACGGCGACGTTTGGGCTCGCTGATCGTGTTGGAAAAATAAAACTGAATGGCTGCTGGCGAAGGCGCATCCACAACGCATGAAAAACAGCCCGGCGTTCTTCTAATTCCAAGCCGCGGCCACGAATGGCGACGAACA
>JBKJOZ010000096.1:0-11549 GCA_046595315.1 Limisphaerales bacterium | reverse complement strand
CAAACGATTGGCCATTGCCTTCACCGCTCTTGCTTTCGTTTTCTTTTTTGGTTTGTTGATCGGCCTTTTTTTCCTGCGCCTTTCCAACGCCAGTCGCGCGTCGCAGATTCAAAACACTTCGACGATGCTGAAACAGATCCAAACGATCTCGGAACTTTCCACAGTTAAATATGTTTTTGAAAAGCTCGTTATTTTGGAAGTGCCCCCGGAGGATCTGCTCAGCCAATTCATAGGGGGGGATAATCGCTTGGCGCTAGTTGCACATGGCGTCGTAAAGGGGGGAATTGATTTTAAGAGAATGGGAACCAACGACCTTCATGTTTCTCAAAAAACAATTTCGATAAAAATGCCACCGGCAATGATTACTGACGCTTATCTCGACGATGAAAAAACTCAAGTTTTGGAACGCAAAACTGGTTTTTTGCGACAATTCGACGTGAACCTTGAACAAAACGCGCGGCGTCAGGCGGTGGATGATTTGAAACGCGCCGCTCGCTCCAATGGAATTTTAAAAGAGGCCGACGATCGAGCTCGCAGTCAGGTTTCCAATTTATTTCATCAACTTGGTTTTAGCGAAGTGGAGTTTCGCTAGGAGCGCCCGTCGTTGCCTTTTAAAAAAAACGGCGAATTTACCGAGGAGACGCAGAGCCGCAGAGGCGGAAAAAATTAAGAATCTATCTGGAGCCTTGGAGCGAGAATACTCATGGTAAAATTTTCGGGAATTCTCCGCGTCTCGGCGTCTCCGCGGTGGGAAATCGGTTTTGTTTTCTTCGGAGGAACCAGACGTCCGCGCTCTAAATCCTCGCTTGGCAGCATTTCCTAGTTTGTTTAGCTTTGCCCGCTTTGATGAAACAACTACGCGCGCTTTGTCTAATTTTTCTTTTCTGCGGAACTTCCATGATCGCCCGCGCGCAAGAGAATTCTGTTTGGGATATTCATTCACAAAATGACCGGGGCCTCATCGAATACGACCCGGGCACCGGCATCAGCGTTGCCACGAATGGAGTGGTTGTTTCATTCAGCAATATCGTCCTCACCGCCGACAGCATCGTCGCCAATGATCGCACCGGCGAAGTCATGGCCGACGGAAATGTCACCATCAAAAGCCGAGGTGTTCTTTGGAAGGGCGAACGAATCATTTACAATTTTAAAACGGCGGAAATGCAATCGGCCCATTTTAAGACCGGTCAGAATCCGTTTTTCATAGCGGGCCAAGGGTTGACGGGGAATCGAAGCAACCACACTTATTCGGCGACTAATGCGATCGTGACGACGGATGATTACGCGGAGCCAGCCTACAAAATTCGCGCGCGTCGGCTGACGATTGTTCCCAATAAATATTTCGAAGCGCGCGAAGTCACAGTGCGGGTTGGCGAAGTTCCCGTTTTTTATTTTCCGTACTACCGCCGTTCCATCGGTTATCGCGTCAACCATTTTGATTTCACGCCCGGCTATCGCAGCAAATTCGGCCCTTATCTTCTCACTACTTACAATTGGTATTGGGAAGATAAACTCGATGGCGCGATCCACATGGATTATCGCGCGAAGCGTGGCGTGGCTGGCGGTCCGGATCTCGGCTACCACCTCGGAAAATTTGGCGACGGCAAAATTGAATATTACTACGCGCAAGATGAAAAACCGGGCCGCGATTTCAATACCAATTCCATTTCGGAAGAGCGTCATCGCGTCGCGTTTTCGCACCTGACCACGATTCGCACCAATCTCACCATCCGAGCGGTCGCGAATTACCAAAGCGATCCGAACGTGGATCACGATTTTTTTGAAAACGAATTCCGCCACAACGTGCAACCAAAGTCCTTCGTCGAGGTCAACCATCTCTGGCCCAATTTTACCCTCGATCTTCTCGCGCAACCGCAGGTGAACGATTTTCAGGAAACGGTGGAACGGTTGCCGGACATAAAATTGACTGCGCTGCGCCAACAACTCGGCGAAACGCCGTTTTATTACGAAGGCGAAAATTCTGTCGGCTACTACAATCGCCGGTTTGTCGATCACTCCACCAACTTTGCGGCCGCGCGCGCTGATTCGTTTCACCAAGTAGTTTTGCCTCACACCTTTTTTGGCTGGCTCAATGTTACTCCGCGAGTGGGCGGTCGTTTTACTTACTACGGCGAATCCGAAGGCCCCGCCGCCACGACTCACGAAGAACTTCGAGGCGTTTTCAACACCGGCGCCGAAGTCTCCTTCAAATCGTCACGCGTCTGGGCAGGTGCCGAAAACAAACTTCTGGACGTGCAAGGGTTGCGTCACATCGTCGAGCCCTCGGTGAATTACGTTTACGTCCCGCGACCCAATGTTCGCCCGCCGGAGCTGCCGCAATTTGATTATGAACTGCAAAGTTTGCGGACGCTGCCCATTGAATTTCCGCAATACAACTCCATCGATTCCATCGATGCGCAAAATGTTTTGCGATTCGGTTTGCGAAACCGGTTGCAGACCAAACGCGAAGGGGCCATCGAAAATCTGGTAAATTGGAGTTTGTTCACTGACTGGCGGCTTGATCCCAATACTCATCAGCGAACCATGTCCCCGCTGACTTCCACGCTGGAATTCAAACCGCGCACTTGGATCACGTTGCAATCCGATACCCGCTACGATCTCAACGACCGCCGGTTGCTCGAAGCGCACCACCATCTTTTGCTCGAACCCAACGACGTTTGGAGTTTGAGTTTGGGACATCGTTATCTCGACGAGCATCCTTTGAACGGGCCAGGACCGGGACACAATCTCTTCACGTCCAGTCTTTACTATCGAATGAATGAGAACTGGGCGGCACGCATTTCGCATCACTTCGAAGCGCGCGATGGAACGTTGGAAGAGCAATATTACACACTGTACCGCGATCTGCGGAGTTGGACCGCAGCACTAACTTTCCGCGTGCGCGACAATCGCGATAATCAGGAAGATTACACTCTTGCCGTCACATTCTCGCTGAAAGCATTCCCGCGCTTCGGCCTAAACTCCGACCGCGACAAGCCGTCGTTGTTGGTGGGTTACTAATCGAAGCGTTTCAATAATGGGAGTCGTTTAACATATCTCCCGGTGATTCAATTCCTTTGCTGACAAAAGGCGTTCCGCCGTCGTCTTTCCCATCCGGCCCGACGCCATAGAGCAAATATCCATTAGTCTGCGGACGATAAACAAAATCGTTCCCGCTGAAATCATCCTTAGGCAAGAACGGTAAATATTTGGGAACCAATTCCTGAAGTGTTTTGGGCGAACGTTTATTTTCAGATTCAAAATTGCGCAAACTCAAATCGACCAGAAACAAGCCGAGGCGGGCCTGCGCATATTTAATTTTGTTCTGAAATTTTTGAGTAACTTTTCGCAGTGAAAAATAGGCCGCGATATGGGCAAGCCTGTCGCGGAGTCGATAAACGCTCACGAATCTTCCCTCATTCGCCATGATCTCATCATAGGACTCGCGATTCGCATGCAAACGCGCCAACTTTTCGATCAGAGCCTTCCGTTGGCTCGTGTTCAACTGATCCGCGATTTTTCGCAGCGAACCGACGCCGATTCCTTCAACCGCCATTCCAACCAGCTCGTCGATCATTACACCACCGCGCATTTTTTCGTGGATCAGCGCCGTATCGACATAACTTTGAATCGCGTCATCCAAGCGGTTTTCGTTTTCCGCTACTCTACCCTCGGCGTTGAGAGTTTGAGCCAACCGTTTCATTAAGGCCAATTCTGATAAGTGTTGGGAAAAGTAGGCATGACTGTAAACAATCGGAATCCGCGATTCGCGACTCAGTCCGACTCGAATCAGTTTTAGCGCCTCGCTGTTTGCGGCCAAATAAGCCCGACTTTTTTCCAGGCATCCGGCGTCATTTAAATTTTCCCAGAAACAATCTGGCAAATCGCCGATGAACATTTGTCCCGCCTTGACCAAATCATCGTAGCCGTTTGGGTTGGGCAATTTTATCGGAGGAGGCGGAGGCGGCTTGAGCCAAAAGAAAATTAAAATGAGCGAAGCAACTACGACCAGCGCGGGTAAAATTATTTTCCGGAAATTCATCGGTCTGTCCACGCTGCGGAATCTCGCGACATTGTAAAAGGCAAAAAGATCCCTCGAATGAAGTCACCGCGCGTTTCGTCTACGGCTGGAAGATTGACATTAATTTGTTCGCCGTGAAATTATGCCGCATCGCATCACAAAAATGAAACATCCCAAAAGCTTTTCGTTCTCGGTCATCGGAACCATCGCGTTCTCCACGCTGAGCTGCGCCTTGTCTCCTCAGCCCGCCCGCGCCGCCGTCGATTTCGTTAAAGAAGTTCAACCGATTTTAGAGATGAATTGTCTCTCGTGCCACGGTGCGAAGAACGCCCACGAAAATGGCGAATTCAATCTCACCACCAAAGCGCTCGCGCTCAAAGGCGGCGATCACGACACAGACCTCATTCCCGGCAACGCGGAGAAGAGTTTGATTTACACACTGACGATTCTTCCGCACGACCACAAAAAAGTGATGCCGCCAAAAGAAAAAACGCCGTTAAAAAAAGAAGAGACGGAAATATTGCGGCAGTGGATTACGGAAGGCGCGAATTGGCCGGAAGGAATCACGCTGACGAATGTGATGAAAATTGATTTCGCGCGTGACGTGAAACCAATTTTGGAAAAGGGCGCGCCGCTGGATGAAAGAGCGATTGGCATTTTAAAACTTTGGGTTGACCAAGGCGCCGTCTGGCCGAAAGACGTCAAACTCGGCGGTGCGGGCGGAGTGATTCAGGATCCAGAGTTGGCGGGCGTCACCGCCATTCACAAAATGATTTTGGCGGCGTCGAAGGAAAATGCCGAAGCCGAGATGAAAAAATATGACGACACGATTTCGGGCACAACGATTTCATTCGACATGGTGCCGATTCCCAGCGGCGAATTTCTTATGGGCAGCCCGGCAACGGAGACCAACCGCCAAGCCAATGAAGGGCCGCAACACAAGGTGAAGCTGGACCCGTTCTGGATGGGCAAATGCGAAGTGACTTGGGATGAATACGAATTATTCATGTATCCCGAGGAAAAGAAAAAGGCCGCCGACGGAACTTACACCAGCGAAACCGCCGATGCCGTGACGCGCCCGACCAAGCCTTACGTCGAAATGAGTTTCGGCATGGGCAAAAGAGGGTTTCCTGCAATCAGCATGACGCAGCACGCCGCGAATAAATATTGCGAGTGGCTCAGCGCCAAGACGGGACATTTCTATCGTTTGCCGACGGAAGCGGAGTGGGAATACGCCTGTCGCGCAGGCACGACCACCGCGTATTCCTTTGGCGATGATGTTTCTAAGCTGGGCGATTACGCGTGGTTCGAGGGCAACAGCGCGTCAAAGACCACCAATTTCTCCGGCGAAATCATTTTCGGAAATGCCCAATATCAGAAAGTTGGGAAAAAACTTCCGAACCCCTGGGGTCTTCACGACATGCACGGAAATGTCGCTGAATGGACGCTCGACGGATATGACGCGGATTTTTATAAACAGTTTGAAAATAGCGTCGCGCAAAATTCGTGGAACAAGGGAACGAAGCCGTATCCGCATTCCGTCCGCGGTGGAGCCTGGGGCGGTGAACCTTCCGAATATTCCACACCGAAATATCTCCGCAGCGCCGCCCGAATCGCCTCAGACAAAAATTGGAAAATGCAAGACCCGCAACTGCCCAAGAGCATCTGGTTTTTGACGGACGCACAATTTCTCGGCTTCCGCATTGTTCGCCCGCTCAAAGTGCCGTCGCCCGAAGAAATGAAAAACTATTGGAACAATGGAGTCGAACACGAGTAAATATAGGCACCGCCGCACCAAAAAAATAAATTATGAACGAAAATAATTCTTCTATTCCTGAAAACAAATTCACGCGCCGTGACTTTCTCAAAACCACTTCCACCGTCGCCATCGGAGGAACCATCGTCGGTTCTTTGGCCGGAAAAGTTTTCGCCGGCAACGATGACACCTTAAAAATTGCACTGATCGGTTGCGGGGGCCGTGGATCGGGCGCGGCGGATCAGGCGTTGAACACGAGCGGGAGCGTAAAACTGGTCGCGGTCGCCGATGCATTTCCAGACCGACTTAAAAGCAGTCTGGAACACCTGAAAAATCAGCACAAAGACAAAGTGGAGGTTCCCGAAGCGAACCAGTTCGTCGGGTTTGACGCTTACAAACAGGCGATTGCTTTGGCTGATGTGGTGATTCTCGCGACGCCGCCCGGTTTTCGCCCGATTCATTTCGAAGAAGCCGTTCGACAGGGTAAACATATTTTCATGGAAAAACCGGTCGCCGTTGACGCGCCCGGGGTTCGCCGCGTTCTCGCCGCCGCTCAGGAAGCGAAGAAGAAAAATCTAAAAGTCGGCGTCGGTCTCCAGCGCCATCACCAGCTTGGATATCTGGAAACCATGAAACGTCTGCATGACGGGGAGATTGGCGATATTATTTCGATGCGTTGTTACTGGAACGGCGGCGGCGTTTGGGTCCGTCCGCGCGAAGCTGGCCAAACCGAAATGCAATATCAGATGCGCAACTGGTATTATTTTAACTGGCTTTGCGGCGACCATATTAACGAGCAACACATCCACAACCTCGACGTAATCAACTGGGTCAAGCAAAGCCACCCGATCCGTTGCCATGGCTTGGGTGGACGCCAGGTTCGCACCGGGATCGATCACGGCGAAATTTTTGACCATCACGCGGTCGAATACGAATATGCCGACGGCTCGCGCCTGTTCAGCCAATGCCAGCATATCCAAGGTTGCTGGAGCAGTGTTTCCGAACATGTCGTCGGCACCAAAGGAAAGTGTGATGTCGGCGGCCATATCATTCAGGGCGCAAATGCGTGGAAATTTAAAACTTCAGGCGCACGCGATCCTTACCAACAGGAACACGACGATTTGTTCGACGCGATCCGCAACAACAAGCCCTACAACGAAGCGGAAAATGGCGCACACAGCACCATGACTTCGATTATGGGGCGCATGGCGACGTATTCAGGAAAAGTCATTGATTGGGACGAAGCGCTCAACTCAAAGATCGATCTGATGCCAAAAGTTTTCGCATGGGACGCCAATCCACCGACGCTGCCGGATAAAGATGGCCGCTATCCAATCGCCGTTCCGGGGAAAACGATAACCGTTTAAACTTTGCCTGAAGGCACATGAAGAGGCGGCTCACCTGAGCCGCCTCTTTTTTTCTACTCGTAAAATTTTTTGAACTCGCGTGTTTCAAATTCTTCGATCGCTTCGTTGGGCTTCCGTAAAATCCGGATCGCGGCGCGGGGAGTTTTTTTCGTTAACTTCAGACCTTTTTCAGGACCGAGCACGCTCGCTGCGGTGGCAAGCGTATTTGCGGTGATACAATCTGGAGCGATGGCGTTGACCAAGCTGTGATCGGTCAAACCGAGGCCGGTGTGCGGATCGACAATGTGCGAATAGCGCTTTCCCTCGATCTCCAATTTTTGAAACAGATCTCCGGAAGTTCCCAGCGCGGCATTTCTCAAAAGAACAAATTTTTTCTCCGGTGCATTCGGGACATCGAGCGGCGCAATTTCTATTCGCCAGCCTTTTTTTCCGGGAGGCGCAGCGCTCACCGCCAAATCTCCCGCCCCGGCGACCAACGCTGATTTGATTCCGTGTTCGCGTAAACTTTTCAAAGCTTCGTCCACTGCAAATCCTTTGGCGATGGAACCCAAATCCAATCGCATATTCGCGACCAGAAGTTCTGCCGTGTGATTCCTGGCATCGAGTTGCAAATTTTTGTAACCGACCGCCTTGCGCGCTTCGGCGAGAAGATTTGCCGCAGGCAATTTTTTTTCGCGACGCGCCTTTCGCCAAAGATTCACCATTGGGCCGACGGTGACGTCGAAGGCTCCCCTGCTCCGCTCAGCCATCTCCCGTGAACGCTTCAACACGAACCACAGATCGTCGCTGACTTTCACCCTTTGCCCGCTGCCGGAGGTGCGCGAAAGTTGGCTTAATTCACTGTCGGGATCGTAGTCGCTTAAAATGTCATTGAGCTGTGCAACGCGAGCGAACGCAGCCTTGGCCGCGGCTTCCCCTTCCACTTTGGTTCGCGAGTACAAAACGATTCGAAACGGAATACCCATTTGTGGTTCGTTAAATTCGTAACGAGAAAGCGTCGGAGATTCAACCGGCTGCAGATGGGTGCAGGAACAAACCGCCAAAAGCGCCGCACCGAAAAAATATTTCAAACGCACAAAATCAACTCTCCAAAATTGCCACAGCGCAGGCGTGTTGATCGGTATGGCTCAGGCTTAGATGGACGGTGCGCGCGCCACGAGCCGCCAGAAGTTTTTTTCCATTTTCGTGCAGGATCACAAACGGTTCTCCGCTTTCCTTGCGCCCAATTTCCATGTCTTGCCATCCGAGTGGCGCGCCGATGCCGGTGCCGAACGCTTTGGAAATCGCCTCCTTCGCTGCAAACCGCGCCGCCAAAAATGGAGCGGGACGTTTGTGCGAAAGACAGTAGGCAATTTCTGCCGGACGCAAAATTCGTTGCACAAATCGTTCGCCAAATTTTTCGTGCGACGCCTCGATGCGCGAGACTTCGATGATATCAATGCCAGTGCCTAGAATCATGGTGCGTGGTATTTTTCCATCAGGGCCAACATTTCTTTGACGGCGGTTTCCAGTCCGGCGAACACGGCGCGACTGACAATGCTGTGGCCAATGTTTAATTCGACGAGATGTGGAACGATGTGAAGCACACTCAAATTTTCGTAGTTCAGTCCATGGCCCGCGTTCACTTTAATGCCAAGTTCGTGCGCACGGTTTGAGGCAGCCACCAGCCGTTGAATTTCTTCATTGCGTTCCCGTTTGCTGTGAAATTTTTCCGCGAACGCACCCGTGTGCAGTTCGATGAATTGCGCACCGATTCGCGCCGCCGCTCCGACTTGCGCCAAATCCGGCGCGATGAAAAGGCTGACCTCAATTCCCGCGTCGTTCATTTTTTTGCGCGTTTCGATCAACCCCTTTTCCTGCGCCGCCGCGTCAAGTCCACCTTCGGTTGTGACTTCGGTGCGGCGCTCGGGAACGAGGCAAACAATTTCCGGTTTCACTTTCAACGCGATCCCCACGATCTCCGGCGAATTCGCCATTTCAAAATTTAATCGCGTTTGCACAATTTCCCGGAGCTTCCAAATATCGCGGTCCTGGATGTGCCGCCGATCTTCGCGCAGATGAGCGGTGATGCCATGCGCGCCGGACGCTTCGCAAATTTTCGCCGCATCAATTGGGCTTGGTTCGCCACGTTCGCTCCCGCGATAACGCGCTTCGCGCAAGGTTGCGACGTGGTCAATGTTGACGCCAAGTTTCAACATGCGATTTAAGGAGTCGCGAACGGATTTACGTGAGGAAAGTCGCGATGCGCTAACCAATGCGACAGCAAGACCAGTTCAAGACTGTTCAATCCAAGATGCGATTTGCGCACGATGCTCAGCTCGTTTGGAAATTTGAAAGTGACTTCTGTCACGGCATTGCCCAGCAACGGCGCAATGGCGGCCAGCCATTTTTGCTCCGGCATTTTCGGCGAGGCCAATTTTTTCGCTGCACCATTGGTGGTGGCAATCACTTCTTTCGTGAAGACGGGAAGCATCTGGCTGAGAATCAGCCACTGCGAAAGACGTGGCTGCGTAATTTCCCAGTCATAAAAAATCAAATCTTTTGAAGCGGTAATTTGTTGGAACAATTCGGCGGGAGGCAAATTTGTCTTGCGAATCAGTGGGAAAAGTCCGCCGATCAAAAGTTCCTTGCCGCTCTTTTCTTTCGTGGGATTCAAGAACGGCACGATGATCGGAAGGTCTCGCCAAAAAAGATCGGTTTGGTTGCTCGCCATCGTCAGCGCACCTCCTTCGCGCCGCGCCAAATCACCGTTGAACGCGGCGGCCAGTTGCGGGCCGAGCGTTTTCAGCGTGTTGGTCGCATTTTTCACCGGCAAAGCAACGTAGGATTGGAATGGCATTTCCGATTGAGCCCAGAAAAAAAATTGGTTGGTGAGCGGATTAAAGCTCAGTTGCTGAAGGGTTTTGGAGGGCTTGAAAAATGGCGCGAGCTTTTGCCCCGCTGAAAAACTAATTAGCGGATCGCGAATGGAATAAGCCGGGATTTGCCACGGTTCAGATTTCCAGTCGATTTTCTCGGGATAAATCACGCGCACCGTGCTGCGGAGATTTTCGCCCTGGCCAGCCACTTTTATTTCCGTTCGCGCCAATTTAAACGGGACGAATCCAAGTGAGATCAATGAATTCAACCGAGGCCAATCGATATCGGCTTCCAACCAATTTTTTTCGGAGCCGCGATTTTCACTTTGAAAATGTTTGAGGAAATCCGCGTGGGGCAAAGATTCTTCGCCACCCAGGACCACGAGCGTCCACTTTCCAGCACGAAAAAATTTTAAAAATTTTCCGTTTCGATTCATCTTCGCTTGCCAGCCAGTGAAGTCCTGAAATTTGACCGGCTTCGAAACTCGGGCCAATTGCAAAAGATTCGTTTCCCAAACCTGCGAACGGGTTTGGCTCAATTGCACGGCGATAAAAATTTCGGCATTCGTTTTTCCGCGAAGCTCAACCCACGATTCGGCGGCCATCAAATCGTTGAGCAACGGACGAACCAAGGCCGCCTGGTTGGTGTTTCCTGTTCCTAAAACTTTTACGGAAGCGCGCGCCAGCTTTTGCAAAACGTCTTCGCTGAATTTTCTCGATTCGGGCAAGGCCGCGATTTGTTTCAACTTCTCCGAACTGTTGGTCAAAGCCACCGTGCCGATAAAATGACAGCTGCCGAGTAAATCGTCGGGAGTAGCGGCGATTATTTTTCCGAGTCCTGATAACCCTAAAATCAGACAAAATAAAATCCTTTGAACTATGGTCATGCGTCGCATTTGATTGCAGAGAACATTCCCTTTGGCAATCGCAACTTCCCATCCTAACTCACGTCGCAAAGTCTTTCTCAAAAAATTCATTGCCAATGTGGAAACCCGCCTGTTCTCATCCGCCCGTGCGCACCGCGCGGGTTTTCAATTACTGGCTGCCGGTCATTCTTTGGATGACTCTGATGTTTGGTGCGTCCACCGATTTGGGCGCGACCAAAAATAGTTCCCGTATTATTGGCCCATTTTTGCGCTGGTTCAGTCCGAATGTTTCCGATGAAACGGTCTGGGCGATTCAATTTTTCATCCGCAAAAGTTGTCACGCTCTCGAATACGCCATTCTCGGCCTGTTGGTCTGGCGCGCGCGGCGCAATACCGTTGCGACCGAGCGGCGCGGTTGGAACTGGAGCGATGCGCGCTTCGCCGTTTTAGTTTCCGCAACTTACGCGGCGACGGATGAATTTCATCAATATTTTGTCGCCACCCGCCAAGCCTCCATCTGGGATGTGCTCCTCGACACGTCCGGCGCGGTCGCAGGAATTTTTGTGCTTTGGCAAACGGGACGATGGTTCAAGCGTTGGTAAAAAATAAATGAAACGCCCGCTCACAACGGTCGCGTTGCTCTATGCCGCTGGGCTGCTGCTGGGGAATAATTTTCATCCA
>JBKJOZ010000012.1:0-9012 GCA_046595315.1 Limisphaerales bacterium | reverse complement strand
GAATCGCAAGACCGCGTCAGCACCGCTCTGAGCAATTCTGGATTCAAAGTTCCGATGGGCCGCACGACCATCAATCTCGCTCCTGCTGACATCAAAAAAGAAGGGCCGAGTTTTGATTTGCCCATTGCGGTGGGAATGCTCGCGGCCAGCGAACAAATCGAAACCGATCAACTCGATAGTTTCATCATGGTCGGTGAACTCGCGCTGACGGGAGCGGTTCGGCCGGTCAAAGGCGTTTTGCCCATTGCGATTCGCGCGCGGGAAGAAGGCAAAATAGGCGTTCTCGTTCCCGCAGAAAATGCACCCGAAGCCGCCGTGGTCGAAGGTTTGCAGGTGATTCCCATCCAGAATTTGCGCGAGGCCACCAGCTTTCTCGAAGGCGCAATCAAGATCGCGCCGACGCGCGTTGATCTCACCAAACTTTTTGAGCACGTGCCGAATGATGAAAACGATTTTGCCGATGTCAAAGGTCAGGAGTCGGTTAAACGCGCTTTGGAAATTGCGGCTGCTGGTGGTCACAATTTAATTTTAATTGGCCCACCGGGAACGGGAAAATCGATGCTCGCGAAACGGCTCACGACAATTTTGCCGCCGCTGACTTTGGATGAAGCACTTGAGACGACGAAAATTCACAGCATTGTCGGCTTGCTCAAACCGGGGCAAGCGCTCGTCACGCAACGGCCCTTTCGCGCGCCGCATCACACGGCGAGCGACGCCGGTTTGCTCGGCGGAAATATTAATCCAACTCCGGGAGAAATTTCTCTCGCGCATCATGGAGTTTTGTTCCTCGACGAATTGCCGGAGTTTAAACGCAGCGTTCTGGAGACGATGCGCCAACCGCTAGAAGAAGGAACCGTCACGATTTCACGCGCCGCTGGCACAATGACTTTTCCCGCGCAATTCATGTTGGTCGCCGCGATGAATCCAACGCCCGATGGAAAGATGCCGGGGGAATCGCGTAGTTCTCCGCGTGAAATTCAAAATTATCTCGGTCGCATTTCCGGCCCGCTGCTCGACCGCATCGATTTGCACGTCGAAGTTCCTGCCGTAAAATTCCGCGAAATTTCCAGCAGCGAACGCACGGGTGAAACTTCCGCCGAAATTCGGGCGCGAGTCATTTGCGCCCGCGAACGCCAGCATCGTCGGTTCGCCGAAAAGAAAAGCGTCACTTGCAACGCGCGCATGGGCAGTCGTGAGCTGAAATCTTTTTGCGAACTGGATGAATCGACCAAGGAACTTTTGAAATTCGCGATGAGTGATTTGAACCTGAGCGCCCGCGCCTACGACCGCATTTTGAAAGTGGCGCGAACGATCGCCGACCTAGCCGGAATGGAAAAAATCACCAGCGAACACGTATCAGAAGCCATTCAATATCGTTCCTTGGATCGTCAGCTTTGGAGCTAATCTTGAGCCGTTGGTTCCGCGAAAATATTAATTTTTAGAAGCCAACGCGCGTTCGGTTTTTAAACGGAGTTGTCCGCAAGCTGCGTCGATGTCGTGACCTTTTTCGCGACGGAGGGTGGCGATGACTTTCTCGCGTTCGAGCGCGGCAAGAAATTTTTCCTGCGCTTCTTCGGTCGGCCGAACCCACGGCAATCCTTCAACTTTATTGTAGGGAATCAAATTTACTTTGGCGTGAAGGCGGTGCGCGAGTTGCGCGAGCGGGTTGATTTGAGTTAAGGCGTCGTTCACACCAGCGATCAAAATATATTCGAGAGTGATCATGCGGCCTTTTTGTTTCTCGTAATACTCACAGGCGGACGTGAGCTCGCGCAGCGGATATTTTTTATTCACCGGCATGATCCTATTTCGCGTCTCGTCCGTCGCGCCGTGCAAAGAAATCGCAAGCCGAAATTGCAGTGGTTCATCAGCAAGTTTGCGAATCTGAGGCGCAAGTCCGCTCGTGGAAATCGTAATTTTCCGCGCACCAATTCCGCCGCCCCACGGCGCATTGAGAATTTTCAACGCCTTCATTAAGTTGTCGTAATTGGCGAGCGGTTCGCCCATGCCCATGATAACTAAGTTGTTGATGAGTCGAGAGTCGAGGGTCGAGGGTCGAGGGTCAGGCTCTCGACTCTCGACTTTCGTCCCTCGACCTTCCTGTGTGTTCCATCGTTCGGTGGCGAGAACTTGCTCAATAATTTCATCAGCGCGGAGATTACGTTTCCAACCTTCCAAACCACTCGCGCAAAATCCGCAGCCATAGGCGCAGCCAACCTGGGTTGAAACACAGAGCGTGTGACGGTCGCTCGCTTCGCCGTAGAGCGCAGGATTCGCGGGAATCAGAACACTTTCGATCATCGCGCCGTCGCTGAGTTTCCAGAGAAATTTTTGCGTGGTATCGCGGGAGCCCTGTTTGCGGACGAGTTCCAAAGTTTGCAGGGAAAATTCTTTTGCCAAAAGATCGCGCAAAGTTTTGGGAAGGTTGGTCATTGCGTCCCAACTGGTGACGCGGCGTTTGTAAATCCAATCGAGCAATTGCGTGAGGCGATAGGCCGGTTGCTCCCAGGTTTTAAATTGGGGTTGCAGCTCTTCCATCGAGAGCGATTTAATATCGCGAATCACAAAATCAATTTAGTGCAAGGACTTGGGACGGAAAGGTGAAACTTTCAGAAGCGACAAAAATAGCCACCGAGGCATAGAGAAAATAAATTTCATTAGCATCGGTCTCTGCGCCTCTGTGGCAAAACTCTTGGGTTAGAAATCGATGGAAGAAAATGCTTCGCCGATGAAATCGAGCAGGGCAGGGGCCGCTTCAGAAGCCCATCCGGAACTTTTACCTAGCGCATCGCCAATCAGGCCGCCCAATTCAATCAGCAGGTTCGGTTCGGTGGCAGCTTGGGTGAAAAATTCCGACGCCTTATCAGAAACCGCAGTCAGCTTTTGCTTGCGGTGGTAGCGCGTGATGATGAGTTCTAATTCGCCTGCATCGAGCCAAATTCCATGGCAGCGCGGACAAATATCAATCTCGACTCCATCGATCAGCTTGGCCAATAGATCTGTTTTCTCGCAGGAAGGACAACAGCGTTGACTGGCTGAATGCTGAGCTTTTTCGGAGAAATTTTTTTTCCTCGGAAAGTTTTTTGTCGCGTTTCCAGCTCGAACAAAGGTCTCGAGCTGTTCGCGGCTAAACCAAAATCCGAGACACAATTCGCACGATAGAATTTGGGTCGCGCCCTCTTCGTGCGATCGAAAAACCGATTGATCCACCGGGCAAAGCATCGTTTATTTCGTGAGATAATATTTCTCGGTGTACTCCTGAACCATGCGCCACGTGTTGAATTTGGGGACGAGCGTGATCATGGCGCGGCGGATTTTTGCAATCCATTCGCGCGGAATTCCCTGTGCATCGCGGTTGTAAAAACAGGGGATGACTTGTTCCGTCAAAGTTTTGTAAAGATTTTCGCTGTCGAGGCGATCCTGTTCCTCGATGGAATCGGGATGCGTGTCGCCGCCAATCGAGAATCCATTCGTGCCGTCGAAACCTTCGCGCCACCAGCCGTCCATGATGCTGAGGTTCAATCCGCCGTGGCAGGAAACTTTTTGACCGCTGGTGCCAGACGCTTCGAGCGGACGCCGCGGATTGTTCAGCCAAATGTCGCAGCCGGAAACCATTTGTCGCGCCACATGCACGTCGTAATTTTCGATGAAAACCAAATGACCTTTTAGCTCGCTGAATTTGCTCAGATGAATCACGCGTTGAATGTAGCGTTTGCCTTCGTCGTCACGCGGATGCGCTTTGCCCGCAAAAATAAATTGGATCGGGCGTTTCTGGTCGCTGACAAGTTTAAGCACGTCGTGAAATTGCTCAAAAATCAGCGGCGCGCGTTTGTAGGTTGCGAACCGTCGCGCGAAGCCAATCGTGAGCGCATCGGGATTTAACAACTGATCGAACGCGATGAAATCACCTTGCGTAACGCGATGCTCCTGGAGCAGCAAGCGGCGGCGCGCGAACTCAATTAATTCGCGGCGCAATTTGTAGCGTTGCGCCCAGAGTTCTTCGTCGCTGATGAAATTTGGATCGGCCAAATGTTTCCAGAAATCGACGGAGTTCACTTCGCTTTCCCACGAAGTGTCCGGTCGTTTTTTCCAAAACGTAGTGACTTCGCCACCTTGCGCGCTGCTGTCATGCGCTTCGGCGAGTTTACGTTTCCAAAATTTGCGCATCGGACCTTTCATCCAGCCCATTAAATGAATGCCATTCGTGATGTGGCCAATCGGAACTTCCTCGATTTTTTTTCCGGGATAGAGCGATTGCCACATTTGTCGGCTGACTTGTCCGTGCAATTCACTGACGCCATTGGCCGCACGAGAAAATTTAAGCGCCAGCACCGTCATGCAAAATTGCTCGTTCACATCGGACACATTGACCCGGCCAAATTGCATTAAATCGTCGAGAGAAATTTTCAGATGCGACGGCCATTTGTTCAGCGCGTAGCTCATCAAATCGAGACTGAAACGATCATGGCCCGCTTCGACCGGAGTGTGTGTCGTGAAAATACATTCCGTTTTTGTCGCGACGGAAGCGGCTTCAAAAGTTTTCCCTGTTGCCAGCTTTTCTCGAATGAGTTCCAACACCAGAAAGGCGGCGTGACCTTCGTTCATGTGAAACGTGGAAGGTTTGACACCGAGCGCGCGCATCAACTTCACGCCCCCAACGCCCAACAAAATTTCTTGCATGATGCGTGTGGTGCTGTCACCGCCGTAAACGCGCAAGGTCAAATCGCGAAAACGTTGCTCGTTTTCCGGACGATTCGTGTCGAGGAGATAAACGGGATTGCGTCCCACATTGACGCGCCACGCCTGGAAAAAAACTTCGTTCATCCCGATTTCAACGGAACAAACGACCGGTTCACCTTTGGCATCGAGCACGGGCTCGACCGGCAAATTTTTTGGGTTCAGAAGCGTGTAATATTCCGACTGCCAATTTTCGTGGTTGAACGCTTGCTGAAAATAACCTTCGCGATAAAACAAGCTGATGCCGACAAATCCGATGCCGAGATCACTGGCGGATTTCGCGTGGTCACCAGCGAGAATTCCCAACCCGCCTGCCGCGATGGGCAGCGTTTCGTGAAAACCAAATTCAGCGGTAAAATAGACGACGGGATTTTTCGCGAGAGCAGGCGCGTTTTGATTTCCCCAAGTATTTTTCTCGTTCATGTAGGCGTCGAAATCGTGCAAAACTTCGCGGACACGTCGCGCAAACTCCGGATCTTGCAAGCGGACGCACAATTCGTATTCGGAAACTTCGTGAAGAACCGCGACGCCATTGTGATAGAGATTCTGCCAACTGCGCGGCGAAAGTTCCTGGAAAATTTCCTGCGCGCCCTGGTTCCAGGTCCACCAAAGATTGTGGGCGAGGCGATTCAAACCCGCTTTCAATTCCGTCAATTCATTTACCGAGAGAGGAGCGCTATTCATAGTTATCAGAGAAAAATCCTGAGTTATTTTCAACCAACTCGCGGCAAAACGCTAGACAGGCATGTCGGCAACCGCAAACGAAATTCTTCCTGCTTATCCGCTAGGGTTTGTCCTGATTTGCAGTTTGCAATACCAAGGGCGTGTCCTAGGTTGGAATCGCTCAATGAAAAATTGGTTTTCTGCCTTTAAAATATTTTCCTGCACTTGGTTTTTGTGGCAAATGGGGGCCTCCGCGCAACCAACGAACCTACCGTTCAAAGAAATTTCGCCCGGAATTTTTCAAATTGGCTCAGTGCGTTTGAACAAAGAACAAAAAACAATTCAGTTTCCGGCAAGGGTGAATATGACGAACGGTTTGATCGAATATTTGGTCGTGACCGGGACGGGGAAATTGCACGAAAGCCTTCTGAAGACGGAAACCGAGCCGTCGCAAATTCATGTCGCGATGTTGTTGCTCGGCGCTCATGTGGTGGAAACCAATTTGAGGAGCACGAATATTTCAGGAGAAAACATCAAGGTTGAAGTGAGCTGGAAAAATGGGACTGACGAAAAACGCGTGCGCGCGGAAGAATTGATTTTCAACAGCCAAACGAAATCGCCGATGAGCAAAAGCGCGTGGATCTACAACGGCTCGAAAATAATTGATGGAACCTTCATCGCGCAGCGTGACGGCTCGATTGTTTCCATAATTGGCGATCCGCTTGCCTTGGCGAATAGTTCGCAACCGTCCCGCGACAACGACGAAATTTGGTCGGTGAATACAAATACGATTCCTCCATTGCATACTTCGTTAGAGGTGACGTTCAAATTGGAATCGCCACAAAAAATCACAAAATGAAATCAATCTATGGTTCAACTGTTTTAGGCTTGTTATGCCTCTGGGTGACTACGGCTTCCGCTGCTGAACCAAAGTTTTCCAAAACGGCTCTGCACAAAACGGATGTTTCATTTCGCAACGAAGTTCAACACGCCATCGACAAAGGTTTGTCGTGGTTGGAAATCCATCAAAACACAAATGGCTTTTGGTCAACGGTAGATCAGCCGGCGGTAACGGCGTTGGCCTTGACTGCGTTCATGGGCGAACCGAGTGGTCGTTTTAAAACGAATTCTTCGGTGCAGAAGGGTTACGCATTTTTGATCAGCAACGTTCAACCCGATGGCGGGATTTATCGGAATGAACTTCAGAATTATAATACGTCGCTTTCGTTGCTCGCTCTCGTTTCCGCAAAAAATCCCAAATATGAACTGACCATTCGCAACGCAAGGAAATGGCTCATTGGCCAGCAAGTGGATTCGGGCGAACTCGGCAAAATCGATAGCCCGTCCGATGGCGGAGTGGGCTATGGAACCCATGGGCCGCGTTCCGACATGAACAACACCTTCACCGCGCTCGAGGCGCTGTATTACAGCAAGGATTTTGACACGGACAAAAATCTGGCGGGCGCGAAAGATTTGAATTGGAAAGCCGCGCTGAATTTTCTGCAAAGCTGCCAGAATTTGCCGGGCTACAACAAAGAGGCGTGGGTTTCGGGCGACGAAAAAAATCGCGGCGGATTTATTTACGAGCCGGGGCAGACCAAATCGACGGTCGAAACTAATTCCGCTGGCAAAGTGGCGTTGCGCTCCTACGGCAGCATCAGTTACGCGGGGTTGTTGAGTTACATTTACTCCGATTTGAAACGCGACGATCCGCGCGTGGTGGCGGTGATGGATTGGCTGGTGAAAAATTATTCGCTCGAAGAAAATCCGGGCATGGGCGCGCAGGGCTATTTTTATTATCTAAATTTGATGACGAAAGGACTGTCCGCTTCCGGCGTGGATCAACTCGAATTGAAGGACGGCAAGAAAATCGATTGGCGAAAAGAGGTCGCGATGAAATTGATTAACTTGCAGAAGACCGACGGTTCCTGGGCGAACGAAAATGGACGTTGGTGGGAAAAAGACCCGTCGCTGGTGACGAGTTACGCGGTGATTTCGTTGGAAATAATTTATCGCGGTTTTTGATCGCCGAAAAACTTGGTTTGCATTTTGTTACCAGAATCCCAAAATTCGCGGCGGAAAACTGGACGGACTTTTGAAATTTAAAACTACTTAAAATTATGGCTGAAAAAATTGGAATCGTCGGAGTCGGTCGCATGGGCGCAAACATGGCGCGTCGATTGAAGGATAGCGGTTATGAAATTGCATCTGTGTACGACGTGGATTCGGTTCGCGCGCAAACGCTCGCGCAGGAATTGGGTTCGCAAGCCGCCACGCAATTGGCTGACGTCACCAAAGCATCCGACGTGATCATCACGGTTGTCACCGACGACAACGCGATGAAAACCATTTTTAAAAGCGGTTTGCTCAAGCGCGCCAAAGGAAAAGTTTTTATTAACTGCGCGACGGTTTCGCCTGCGATTCATGTTTGGGTGGAAGAAAAAGCCGAGAGCAAAGGCGCGAGTTCTCTCGAAGCGTGCATGGCGTCGAGCATCACGCAGGCGCGTGAAGGCTCGCTCTACCTGATGTGCGGCGGCAAAGAAGAAGTTTTCAATCGCGTCAAACCGATTCTGGAAAAACTTAGCTCATCGTTGCGTTACATCGGCACCGCTGGAAAAGCCGCGCAGGTCAAAGCACTCGTCAACATGGTGATGAATATTAACACCGCTGGATTGGCCGAAGGACTCGGACTCGCTGGCGCGCTCGGTCTTGATCTCGCGACGGTGCGCGAAGTTTTTTCCCAAACCGGCGCGAATTCCCGCGTGCTGGCGACGGACGGCGAAGACATGCAAAACCGCGATCATTCCTGCTTCTTCTCGGCGTCTCATGCCGCGAAAGATTCCGGCATCGCCCTGAAATTAGCGAAGGAGCAAAAGCTCAATTTACCTTTGGCGACCGCGACCAAAAAACAATTTGATCTGATGACCAAAGAAGGTTTGGGCGAATTGGATAAATCAGGAATTGCGGAACTGACCTTCAGGGGTCGTCATTTGCATAAATAATTTTGTAGCGGCGCGTCTGTGACCGCCGCATTTTCAGAACTTCGTAGCGGCGTCTCGGAAGAGCGCCGTTTTTTATTTAGCGGCGGTCACAGACGCGCCGCTACAAATTTTCGCGTGTTTCGCGGTTTGTTTCAGCTTACCTTTTCCAGGCAATGCCATCGCACAAAATCGAGAAAACCTGGAAACAGAAGGTCATCGGAGCGATTCCGTTCGGTCTCGGCCAGACGAAGCCGAAGCATTTTCGCGACATGGCGAAAGTCGTTTGGAAGAACAAAGATAATCTCGGTTACGCCTACAAAGTTTTAACCAAAGGGGTTTGCGATGGCTGCGCGCTCGGCGTGGCTGGGTTGCACGATTGGACGATCAAAGGAACGCACCTTTGCATGACGCGGCTGAATTTACTGCGGCTGAACACGATGCCCGCGCTCGACATTTCGTTGCTCGAAGATGTTTCCAAATTGCAGAAGCTCGACAACGCACAACTTCGAGAACTGGGTCGATTACCGCACCCAATGTTGCGCGAAAAAGGCGCAAAAGGTTTTCGTCGCATTTCGTGGGACGAAGCTTATTCGCGCATCGCCAAGAAGATTCGCGCCAGCACGCCGAAACG
>JBKJOZ010000315.1:0-4534 GCA_046595315.1 Limisphaerales bacterium | reverse complement strand
GCCATCATGGCGATCGCGGGGATTGCCTTCTTCAAAGAGCCTCCCACCTTCGCGCGACTCTTGGGCATCGTGCTTTCGTTGGTCGGTTTGTTTTTGTTGAAGAAATAAAACGCCGCTTCCACTGGCGAATGGAGGAGCCCGGACGCGCTTGGCTCATGCCCTGGTCTTGTTCGCATTTTTTAGAGCCGCGCCACCAGAAGTTCTCTTTGAAAAATCAGTTCCTTGGGCAGGTGCGAATAAATTTTGATGAATAATTCGTCCTGCGAGAGGGCTTCACGTTTCCAATCTTCCATGTCCATTTCCTGCGCTTGGGCCAACCGTTTAGAATCGAACCCATCCATTTCATCGAGATCAAAATCTTCGGGGCCCGGCACCCAGCCGAGGGGCGTCTCGGTGGCGCCGGCGCGTCCGCGACAGCGTAGGATGATCCATTTGAGCACGCGCATGTTTTCGCCAAATCCCGGCCAGAGATATTTTCCCTGCTCATCTTTGCGAAACCAGTTCACGTGAAAAATGCGCGGCGGAATTTTGATAAGCTTCCGCATGTTGAGCCAATGCTTGAAATATTCGCCCATGTTGTAGCCGCAGAAGGGAAGCATCGCCATCGGGTCGCGACGCACCTGTCCCACCGCGCCCGCGGCCGCGGCGGTCGTTTCTGAGCTCATGGTCGCGCCGACGTAAACGCCGTGGATCCAATTGAACGCCGAATAAACCAAAGGAATGGTCGTGCTGCGGCGACCGCCGAAAATAATCGCGCTGATCGGAACGCCGTCGGGATCATTCACCTGCGGGGCGAGCATCGGGTTGTTCGTCATCGGTGCGGCGAAACGACTATTGGGATGGGCCGCTTTTTCTTTGGAAGCTGGCGTCCAGGGATGGCCTTTCCAGTCGGTTAATTTGGGCGGCGGCGTTTCATCTTTTCCTTCCCACCAGACATCCAGGTCCGGAGTGAGCGCGACGTTGGTGTAAATCGTGTCGCGCGAAATCGTTTTCATCGCGTTGGGATTCGTCTCGAAATTCGTGCCCGGCGCGACGCCGAAATAACCGGCCTCGGGATTGATGGCGTAAAGTCGGCCATCGGGTCCGGGTCGCATCCAGGCGATGTCGTCGCCGACCGTCCAAACTTTCCAGCCTTTGAAATGCGGCGGCGGAATCATCATCGCGAAATTGGTTTTTCCGCACGAGCTCGGGAACGCGGCGGCGACGTAGGTTTTTTCGCCCTCCGGCGATTCCACCCCGAGAATCAACATGTGCTCCGCGAGCCAACCTTCTTTTTGCCCGAGGTACGAACCGATGCGCAACGCGAGACATTTTTTGCCGAGCAAAACATTGCCGCCATAATTTGAGCCGGTGGAAATGATGGCGTTGTCCTGCGGAAAATGAACGATGAACCGTTTCTCCGGACTTAAATCCAACATGCAATGCAGGCCGCGATTGAAATCATCACTGGCACCCAGATGTTCGCAGGCCACTTTGCCCATGCGCGTCATGATGCGCATGCTGAGCACCACGTAAATTGAATCGGTCAGTTCAATCCCCACTTTTGTCATGGGCGAACTGGGCGGCCCCATGAGGTAAGGCACGACATACATGGTTCGGCCCGCCATCGCGCCCGTGCAAAGCGTGTGAAGCTTGGCATACATCTCCTTCGGCTTCGCCCAATTGTTGGTCGGCCCCGCTTCGTCCGCAGTGTCCGTGCAGATGTAAGTGCATTGTTCCACGCGCGCGACATCGCTGGGATGGGAACGATGATAATAACAGCCCGGAAGTTTTTGCTGGTTGAGCTGGATCAAAATTCCCTGGGCCACAGCTTCGGCGGTGAGAAGATTTTTTTCCGATTCGGATCCATCGCACCAGAACACTTTGGCGGGCTGACACAGCGCCACCATTTCATTGACCCACTGGGTCAGGTGTTGATTTGAAGTGACGCAGTTCCCGAATTTTTCCTTGTCCATAATAGATTGGTTCGCAGTGATCTCCGCACGCAAACTTACTTTGGCCCGGTGCATCAGCAAGCGGCAATCGAGCGCGAGAAAAAAACCAAATAAAAAATTGGCGAAGCGCGCGATCCTGAACTACCTATGGCGACTTATCGTGCGAAAAAGAAAATGGTTATTGAGTTCACTGCTGATTTTGTTGATCGCCGTCGTGGCGGGCTGCCAGAGCATCGGCTATTACAAACAGGCTTTCTCCGGGCAAATGGAGATGTTGGCCCACCAACAACCGATTCGGCAACTCATCGCCGATCCGCAAACGCCCCCGAAGCTGAAGAAAAAATTCGAGCTCATTTTGGCGCTGCGTAATTTTGCGCAAACGAATCTGAATCTTGAAACCGGCGGGCATTATCTGTCCTACGTTGATCTGCATCGCTCGAACGCGGTCTGGAATGTTTATGCGGCGCCGGAACTTTCGATCGAACCGAAATCGTGGTGGTATCCGATTGTGGGCAGCGTCACTTATCGCGGCTATTTCTCCGAGGCGGCCGCGGAAAAATATGCGGCGAAAATGCGCCAGCAAGGACTGGACGTATTCGTCGGTGGCGTGGATGCCTACTCGACGCTCGGTTGGTTTAAAGATCCGGTGTTGAACACGTTTATCGAAGATTCCGACCGTCGTTTGGCCGCATTGATTTTTCACGAATTATCCCATCAACGTGTTTTTATCCCGGGCGACACGGAATTCAACGAAGCCTTTGCCACGGCGGTGGCGGAAGAAGGATTGCGTCGCTGGCTCCTGGATCAAAATGATCCCGCTGCTTTCGAAAAATACAAAACGGAACTTGCCCGCAAAAAACAATTCATCCATTTGATCAAAGACGCGCGTGCGCAGCTTCAAGAAATTTACGGCGAATCGGATTCTCACTTAACTCTCACCGATTCCGAGAAGCGCGCACGCAAACAAATGGTTTTTCAGCAGATCCAAAAAGATTACGCGAAACTTAAATTGGAATGGGGCGGGAATACGGGCTACGACGAGTGGTTTGCCGACTCGCTCAACAACGCCAAGCTCAACACCGTGGCCACCTACTACGATTTAGTTCCGGCCTTTCACCAATTGATCGAGAACCATGGCGGTAACCTGGATAAATTTTTTGCGAACGTGAAAAAGTTTTCGGGAATGTCGAAAGGGAAACGCCACCAAATTCTCGCTCAAATCAAGCTGACCGATTCGAACCAGTTTCTGGCCCATTCTGCGCCTGCCACGCCAGTCGCAAACCTTCCAAGGTGAGCAGGGGATCGACGGCCACGATGTCCGGCAATTTTCGTGCGATCAATTTTGCGTAGCCCCCCGTCGCGACCACCGGGAGAGCGTCGCACTTTAATTTGCTTTTCAATTCACCGAGCAATTCGCGAATCAATCCGCGATAGCCGTGCACCGCGCCAATCAACATCGCTTGCTTCGTGTTTTTTCCAATCACGGCGGGAACTTCGCGAATTTTAATTTTGGGCAGCAGCGCCGTTTTCTCATGAAGATAATCCGTCATGGCGGCGAGTCCCGGCGCGATGATGCCGCCGACGTAATTTCCCTTCGCATCAATCACGTCAAACGTGACCGCCGTTCCAAAATCGACCACCACCACGGGAGCGCCGAAATGGATTTTTGCCGCCAGCGCGTTGGCCAATCGATCCGGCCCGATGGTTTCCGGTTTGGGATAATCAATTCCCACGCCGCGCACGGTTTTGTGGGTGAGCTCCAGACATTTTAATTTCCATTTCTCACGGCAGAAGGCGTGAACAAAGGGTGTGGCGTGCGGAACCACGCTGCACAAAACTGCGCCGTCAATTTTGGCGGTGCGCACGAAGCTGGAAACTAGTTTTTCGGCATGACCGGCCGACCATGCCGCGGTGGAAATGTTCGCTTGTTTGACGACGCGCTCCGCATCGGCGAGGCCGAGGTGCGTATTGGTGTTTCCGATGTCGAACAAAAGAATCATGGCGCGCCGGACGAGTTGGTTGGGGTGATTGGTTTTTGAGGAGTGGTGATTTCTTCCAAAATATTTTTGGTTTCGGAGCCCGCTTTTTTACCTTGCTGCAGGAGCGTGACGGGATTGATCAAGTCGCCTCCGAGCAAAAAGCTGGCGCCTGCCTTCAACGTTAGTAGCGCTGCGGCCGTCTGAAAATCCTGATCCGTTTTTAAATTTCTAAACATCTCATGTTCGATGCCGAGGTCGCGTTCCATGTTTTGAGAAGAATCGCGCTGGCTGGTGAATTTGACATTTTTCAGCGTGACATCGAGCGTGTCGATGCCGTCGAACACAAAGGGGGGTTCGCTTTTATTTCCCGGCGTGCCGGAAGGATTTTGCGGCTTCGATTTCGCCTGATGCTTTTGCAATTCATCGACGTTTTTTTTGCCATCTTTGTTTTCGACCACGTGGACCCGCGCCACATTGATTCGAGCAATTTTGAGGTGAAGTTTCCCGGCGCGCAGGGCAGGGCGGTCGTATTCGATGAACAACTCCGGCATTTCCACAAAGGTGTCGCCACCGAATTCAGCGGGATTCTTCAAGATGAAATTCTCGATATGAATCGTGGAG
>JBKJOZ010000414.1:0-3154 GCA_046595315.1 Limisphaerales bacterium | reverse complement strand
AGAATCACGTGGCAGAGGTTCGTTTAGAAATAGCGCAGTTTTTTTCGTTTTCTTCGCCTTCATTGCCATTTCGATTTTACGCAGATTGATGAGACGGGGAACGGTTTATAGCGGAGCAGGGCGCGGGCGTTATAGTAGTGGGCCGGTTTTTTGGGGCGGCGGCGGAGGGTGGGGTGGAGGTTCCTCGGGCGGCGGTGGTGGCGGTTTTTCTGGTGGCGGTGGAAGTTTCGGCGGCGGTGGCGCAGGAGGAAGTTGGTAAATCATGGAAACCAAACTTTTCATCAGCAAATTGGATGACGAAAAAATCGTCGCGGCGATTGCGGCTGCGGAAAAGAAAACATCCGGCGAAATTCGCATCTGCATTTCCAGTCGAGAACGTGCGGATGTTCTCGCGGCAGCACAGGAACGATTTGAAAAACTCGGCATGACGAACACGCGCGAACGAAATGGCGCATTGATTTATTTCGCGCCGTTGTCGCGCAAATTTGCCGTGGTGGGCGACTCAGGAATCCACGCCAAATGCGGCGCTGATTTTTGGAATTCGATTACTGCCGAAATGCATAAATTTCTGCAAGCGGAACAATTCACCGCCGCCGTTTTGTTCGCGATTGAAAAAGTGGGCGGCGCGTTAGCGGCGCATTTTCCCTGTGGACCAGATGATAAGAACGAACTTCCCAACGAAGTCGTGGGTGATTAGTTCAGTTTAAACCGCCGGGGGAATTAACTGTTTTCAGTTCAATCCAAAATTCGCTGCCCTTGCCCAGTTCGGATTCCACGCCCACTTGTCCTCCCATTCTTTCGGCGGCTTTGCGAACAATGGCCAACCCAATGCCGGTGCCTTCGTAATCTTTAACGGGGTGAAGGCGCTCCATCATTTTGAAAATTCTTTCTTGATGCTCCGGCGCGATTCCAATTCCGTTGTCGGCAAAGGTAATGCGTGCCCGCTCTTCCTTTGTTTCAAACGAAATGCGAACCTGCGGCTTCACGCCGACCGCGACAAATTTCACAGCGTTGCCTAAAAGATTTGAAATGCACTGCGTCAATAAAGCCGGTTGTCCGAGGACGACTGGAAGATTTTTGTCGATTATGATTTCAGCCCGGGAGGGCTGAAATTCCGGGTAATGGTTGATGATTTCTCGCACGAGTTCATCGAGGTTGATGGGTTCCAAACTCAGCGGTTCGCCCGCCACTTTGGAGTAACGCAACACATCCATGATCAAACGATCCAAGCGGGTGGAGCCGGATATAATTTTTTCGACATACATCCGGGCCTCGTCATTCAGGGCGTCTCCGTGTTCCTGTTGCAATATTTGGGCGAAGCTGTTCATCGCGCGAAGCGGCGCTCTCATGTCGTGAGACATGCTGTAAGAAAAAGATTCGAGTTCGCCGATGGTTTCGCGCAATTCCGAGGTGCGCAGGGCCACGCGTTGTTCCAGTTCCGCTGCGTATTTTCTCAACTCCTTTTGCGCTTCGCGTAACGCCGCTTCCGCTCGCGCTCGTTCGATATAAGCCCAGGATCGCTCCACCACAGCTTCGACCAATTCAATCTCATCTCGGGTCCACGAGCGCGGCACTGTTTGATGCACTGCCATCATGGCGCGCAGTTCACCATTTTTGATCAACGGGCAGCAAATAATCGCTTTGACGCCAATGGCGTTGAACATGTTGGCCCCTTCGTCCGGCGTCAGCTCTCGATCAACGTCATTGATCACGAGCGTGCGGTTGGAATAAAGATCCCGCACCGCGCGCGGGCCGAAGGCGGAGAGGTGATAATCGCCGACCGTGCTTGTGCAACCATCCGTGTAGTCGTCTTGAATAGTGAACCCCTCTGAATCGGATTGAACATCCGCATAGGCGCAACGTGAAACGCGCAAATGACTTCCAAGGATTCGGGCGACTGTTGCCATGATTTTGCGCGGATTTGACAAGCTGCGCGTTGCTTCACTCAAAGTGTCGAGCAGCAGAAGTTTGCTCTGATTTTTGCGAAGCGATTCGTCCGCCTGTTTGCGCCGCGTGATGTCCCGAAAAGTCCAAACCCAGCCGTATTTAATATTTCGGTTCAGAACGGGAGCGCCGTAGCGATCCAAAAAACGGCCGTCCTTTAATTGTAACTCGTGGTGAACCGGCTGGTCGGGAGATTGATAAGCCAGGGTGACGCTATTTAAAAAACCTTCTGGATTCGTAGTTTGCTCCGAGGCCCAGTTTAAAGCTGCCGCGTCCGACTGCGAATCAATGATCTCGCGGGGAAATTTCCAAATATCAATAAACCGCTGGTTGAAATAAATCAGTTTACCTGAAGGCGCGACGATTAGAATGCCATCCAACATGCTCTCCGCTAAGCCTTCCATGATGGCCTTTTGCGGAGTCAATTCCGCAGGGCCACTGAGGCGAACCGATGCCTGTGTTGGTGTTTCCATGAAATGCCAAGGTGTAATTAAATTTGTCCCTCAAATGGATATTTCACAACCGAAAAAAATTTAACCATTTCAATACGTTCGCGAGTGATTTGTCGCAGGAGGCCCATTAAAAATGGAGCGACGGTTGATGCGCCTCCGCAACAACCGCGCTCCAAATTTATTTCTGACTAATTAAAACTTATCCGTGAGTGCGCCGCCTAATTTCCATAATTAAACGGATCCGAAAATTTTACGTTCGCAGTCACGTTCGTGTCCGTCAGCGTTTTGAGGAAATCCACCAGCGCCGCTTTTTGCCCAGCGGTCAGATTCAAACGGCGCACCGGGCCGGGCGGGGGAGTTCCGGGAGGCGGCGGCAATCGCAACGGTGCCGAAAGATTCGGATGATCCACCACGCCGGAGTTGTAAAATTCCACCACTTCTTCGAGCGTCGCGAAACGCCCATCGTGCATGTAGGGCGCGGTCAGCTCGATGTTGCGCAGCGACGGCACCTTGAAAATTCCCTCGTCGCGCGGATTGCCCGTCAATGCGCCAATCCCTTTATCCACATACGGATTTTCCAAGCCGTTGTTGAACACGTTGTTTGGCACAAAATTATCCGTGCCGTGACAGGCGGCGCAGGTGGCATTGCCGACTTGTCCGAAGAAAATCTGGCGCCCCAGATTTTCTTGCGCGGTGAAGTTTGAAAAATTCACCGGAAGCCCCAGATCATATTTTGAACGCGTCGAAACCATCGAGCG
>JBKJOZ010000401.1:0-3882 GCA_046595315.1 Limisphaerales bacterium | reverse complement strand
CGGCAAACGTTCCTGCGCTCAAAGTGAGCGCGCCATTCACGGTATTATTCCCGCCCAAAGTTTTTGCGCCGGAACCGGACGTGGTCAAATGGTGATAGGTGAACGCCGGAATGGTTTGCGCTGCGCCGCCGAAATTAATCGTGCTGTTAGTGACGGTGAACGCATTCGCGCCGGGCGTGAACACGCCGCCAATTCGGATCGTGCCGGTCGGCGAAAGCGTGCGCGCTCCCGAGGAACTGCTGGTCAAATTGTTGAATTGAAAAGCGGAAATTGTTTGTGCGCCTGCGCCGTTGAAATCCATCGTGTTGCCGTTCGTGATGTAGCTGTTGGAACCGGGCGTGAATAATCCAGAAATTCCCACGGTGGCTGCGGCCAAAGTGCGCGCGCCGGTGGAGCTGCTGGTCAGGTTTCCATAATTTTGCGCGGCGATATTTTGCGCGCTGGAACCGGCGTATTCGACGGTGCTCGCAGGATCGAAAGTGTAGGACAAAAACGCAGGCAACGTATTAGCTCCGCCGATTTTGAGCGTTCCTCCTGAACTTGCGGTGAGCGTGCCACCACCCGCGACAGGCGTGATGGTGAAACTGCCCATATCCAAGGTGCCGCTGGAAATCGTCAACGTCGTCAAGTTGGTCAAGGAAATCGCCAGACTCACCGTGCTCGCCGTTTTGGTGATTTTTAATTCGTCGAAATTTGGAATGGTGGTTCCGGCTAAAATCGCGGGCGAAGTTCCGATGAAATCAACCGTGAACCCAGTGGCATCAAATGCGCCGTTGTTCGTGAAATTTCCCAACATATTAAAATCCGTGCTGGCCAAAGTCGTTCCCGAAACGAGCAGATGGTTGAAATCACGTTGCCCGTTGCCGGTGATCTCAGTGGTGTTGTTAAGAACGACCGTGGAAGTTTGGCCGTTAAAAATTCCGTCAATTGCCACGTTGCCGCCAATGGTGTGAGTAAAAGCGCCTGCGTTAAACGTCGCTCCGGCGGCGATCACGAATTCAGAGGCGATATTAAAATTGGTGTGCGCCGTGACGCCCGATGCGTGGGAGTTGGCGATGCGCACGATGTCCAGGCTGTTGGGCATTCCGCCGGACAAAGTCATTAGCCCCGAGCCAGCGAGACGCAACGTGCCGCTACTCGAAAAAGTGGTGCCGCGAAAAACCAGGTTCACTGGAGCAAACGGAAGAAATTCCAACATGCCGCTGCTGTTCACCGTGCCGTTGTTGGTGAACGAGCCGTAAAATTTATGGTTCAATGTCCCCGCGTTGAACGTGGACCCACTCGCGACGGTGAAGTTTCCAAAAACCGTCCAGCCGATACTGGGTGAAACTCCGGCGGTGTTGTTGATGTTGAGGTTGGCAAATTGCGGAGCGGTGGTCGAAAAAAGCACTGGGGCAACCGTGCCGTTAAAATTAATCACACCAGACGAGGAGGAAAGAATTGCGCCGAGTAATTGCAAGGTTTGCTGACGCGTCCCGCTGAAGTTTGCGGTGCCGCTGCTGGTGAGCGTTCCGCTGTTTTGCAAATCGCCGTCCAAAGTCACGATGCCCATTCCCAGATCGAATGAACCGAACACCACCATGTTGCCGGTGAGTTGGACGGTGTTGTTGGGAATCGTGTAACTGCCGACAACCGTGATGTTGCTGAAGGTCGTATTGCCCGAGAGAATTTTCCCGGCACCTTCCAGTTTGAGAGTGCTATTGCCAGAAAGAAATGTCCCTTGGTTTGTCCAGTTTCCAAAAAGATCGATCAGGTAAGAACTGCCGCTGAGCGTGCTGTTGGTGTTGATCAAAAGATTTCCCTGCACGACGGTCGCGCCCGCCATGGTCTTGGCATTGCTCGCGCCATTGGAAAAAATCAAATCGCCGTAAGTCTCACTGGAAACGGTTTGTGCGCTCGCGCCATTGAACTCCACCGTGCTGGAAGCCGCCAAAGTTCTCACCGAATAATTTGCCGGAAAAGCACTGGCGATCTTCATCGTGGTTCCCGAACTCATCGTGAAGATGCCGCCCGCCGCGCTGCGATTGGCGGTGAATGCGCCCAGATCAACCGTGCCGCTGGAAATCAAATAGTCGCTGTTGATCGTGACGTTGCCGACGAGCGTGGCGGTTCCCGCAGATTTGTTAATCGTCAATCTATTAAAACTACTGGCGGTGATGGATTGCGCGCCGGTGCCGTTGAAAACAACCGTTCCCAAACCGGGCGTAAAACTTCCGTTGCGCACCCAGTCGCCACCGATGCTGAGCGTGGCGTTGGTTGTTTGCGAAATTAAACTCGCGCTGGAACTGATGTTGACGTGATTGGAAATGGTCAGGGCCGCCGTGTGGATGAAAACCGAATTGTTGGTGACGACCAGATTATTTCCAACCGTCGTTGTCGCCGAGAGCGTGGCGTTACCCGCCGTTTTCTCAACGACAAGATCGTAATAACTCAGCGGCGCGACGAGTTGCGCGGCGCTTCCGTTGTAAACCACCGTGCTGGTTCCAGCGGTAAATGTTCCACTGCTGTAAGTAAAATCCGCGCCAATCTGCAAACGTCCGCTGGTCAATGTGACCGCTGCGCCGCCGCTCTGCGTCAGGCCGTTTGTGACGGTGACATTGCCGGAGCCAATGTTGAGATGGATGACATTCCCGTTGGTTCCATCGCTCAAAGAAAGGTCGCCGCCGACTTTCAAAACGCGATTGGTGACGATGAGGTTGTGCGCGACACTGTTGGTCCAAGTGCCTTTAATATTTCCAGCGGTGGTGAGGGAACCGCTCGCGCCGAGATTAAGCGAAACCGCTTGGGCGCTGCCGAACGAAATAGATTTTACGAACACATCGGAATTAATCGTCGGCTGATTGACGAAGGTAGCGGTGCCGAGTTGCGCGATGTCGGTAGTCGAGGGCGGTCGGCTGGGACTGCCTTGCACGGCGGTCCAATTGGTCGCGTTTTCCCACGCGCTGCTGACGGAACCGTTCCACTGCACCACGCTGGAATTATCCGAAAGCGTCCAACGTCCCGTCAGACTCGTAAACCCAGTGTTTTCAACCCAGTTCGCGCTGGCATCATTTCCTGTTTTTCCAGACACGGCCCAGGTCGAACCGCTGTAGCGCCAGAGTTGAATGGTCGATTCGGCATTTCCGTTCAATTCACTGTCGAGATAATGCAAACGCCACGTCGCATTGTAGGGCCCGCTGCCGCTCACGCCGACGGTGTATTGCCGGTTGATTCCCGCTCCAAACGGAAAATCAGCGACGCTCCCGAGCGTGGTCGTGACGCTGATATTCGTGATGCCCGTCACCGAAGAAAAATTAATCGTGTTGTCGGGACTTTCAAACGCGTAGGCAATCCCACTGGAAAAACTGTGCGCCCGAATGATTGTTCCCAAAATCATGCCGTTGCCCGTGCGAGTGGAGGTCACCGTCACGGTGTTGGTGCCGGTGGCAAGAACGCCGACCGCGACGTTCAAATTGGTGGATGTCACATTCGTCTGCAACGTCACGAGATTGACTGAATTGCTTTTGTTGATGGCCAACGAACTAAAAGTAGTCGCACCGGTCACGGTCGAATCGAGCGCGCCAGCCAAACTGATCGTGCTGGTTCCAGCGGCGAAGGAACCGTTGTTTACCCAATTGCGATTGAGGGTGTGAGTGAACGAGCCGGCGCTGAAAGTTGCGCCAGATGAAATTGTGAAATCGCGATTGACCGTGACTGCGCCCGCCGCCGTTTTCGTCCCGCTGCCGCTGAGCGTCAAATAATCGTAAGTCGCCGCCGTGACGGTTTGGGCCGCGCCATTGTAATTCACCGTGTTGGGCGCGGTGGAGGTGACGTTCAACGTGCCGCTCGTGATGGTGAGCGCGCCGGAAATTCCCAGGATAGAATCAGCGGCCAGTTGAAATT
>JBKJOZ010000417.1:0-12338 GCA_046595315.1 Limisphaerales bacterium | reverse complement strand
GCGACCATAAGCCATCTAGAATTATTTTTCCAAGGAACTCAAGTTGGGCAACGCCTTGCTGCGGAGGATTTCAAAGTCTTGGATGCCTTTGATGATTGGGTGTGTTGGCGATATCGTGTTCCCGGATATTCCTTGAGCGGGTTAGGTCATATTCTTAAACGTGCCAATGACGACCAAGAGGCTGCGTTTCGCCTATTCTTCCAGTATCTCGAAGAATATTTATTGGAGCGTGAGAAACTTGGACCGGAAGGAATTAAAACAGCACTGCTGGCATCATATGAAAAACATTGAGAGAACCGCTTATCCAAACAACTCCATAATCGGTTTCCCTTTTCCATCATTCGTCACGTAGAACGGGCGTTTCTCCACTTCGTAAGCGAGCTTTGGCGAGATGCCCATCGCGCGATAAATCGTCGCGTGCAAATCTTCGATGACGACGCGGTTCTCAATCGTTTTGCACGGACGTTCGTCGGCGGTTTTGCCCCAGAGAAAACCTTTTTTCAGTCCACCGCCAAAACACAAAACGCTTCCCGCATCGGTGAAGTGGCGATGCATTCCGTAAAATTTTATATCTTCAAGTTTGTCCGGCTGGGCGACCTGACCTTGCACCGGTTTGTCGGGTTTGCCTTCGACCAACGCGTCACGGCTAAATTCGCTCGCAAGCACAATCAACGTGCGGTCGAGCAAACCGCGCGCTTCCAAATCGAGGACGAGTTGCGCAATCGGCGCGTCGATGGTTTTTTTCAAATCGACGAGGCGAGTGTGTCCGTTTTCGTGCGTGTCCCAGTTTACAAATGGAATGTATTCGGTCGTGACTTCGATGAAACGCGCGCCAGCTTCGGTGAGGCGTCGCGCAAGCAAACAGCCGAGACCAAATCGTCCCGTGTTATATTTCGCGTAACTTTCTTTCGGTTCAAGCGAGAGATTAAAAGCTTTCGCGGCGTCCGAACTCAAGAGGCGATTCGCATTGTCCAGCGAGCGGAGCAACGATTCTTTTTGATAATCGCTGCCGAGCTGGGTGATGGGACTTTTTGCCGCAAGTTTTTTGAAAAATTTATCGCGATTTTCAAAACGCGATGGACTCATGCCTTCGGGCGGACGAACGGCTTTGACGGCTTCTTCTGGATTCGCCACGACGAACGGACCGAATTCGCTGCCGAGAAAACCGGCGGTGTGAAACGCTTTCAATTCTTCGCCTTCACCCAAATCAAATCGCTGCCCGATGTCGATGAACGCGGGCATCGCCGGATTTTTCGGGCCGAGCGTCCGCGCGATGACGGAACCGATATGTGGCGCGGCGACGGTTTGCGGCGGGGCATAACCGGTGTGCCATTGGAATTGATGACGCGAATGTAAAATAAAACCGAGATCGCCCGCTGTGTAGGAACGAATCAGCGCGGCGCGATCCATCACCTTGGCGATGTTTTCCAAACCGGCGGTGAGTTTGATGTTGTCCACCGCCGTGTCGATTGTCGGAAAAGTGCTGAGAACTTTCTGGACGGACATTCCTTTTTCGAAAGGCGCGTAACGTTTCGGATCAAAGGTTTCAGTGCTGGCCATGCCTCCGCCCATCCAAAGAATGATGACGGTGTCAGCAGTGGCTTTAATTTTTTCCAACTCAGCTGGCGTTTCCGCGCTTAAAATCTTGTTTGGATAACTGGCAGCCAAAGCGCCAAGCGTCGCCGCGCTGGCGGTTTTCAAAAACTCACGGCGGTTGAATTGAGAATTTTTCATGAATCAATAAATCAACTGAAATTCCGGCAACATCGTCATCGCCCAGAGAAAATCTTCGACACCTTCGGGTTTGATCGGCCTAGCGATAATTTCTTCCGCCATTTTAATTTCTTCCGCCGTCGGTTTGCGCCCCAGTCCTTGCTGAAAAATTTCTGTGACCAAAGCCTTTCCGGACTTTCCTTCGCCCGCCAAACGCGCTGCGCCTTTTTTCAAAATCGTCGAGAGCGTTTCGCCGTTCGTCATTTCGAGCGCTTGCAACGTCGTGGCGGAACTCGAACGTGTCGTCACCACTTGCTCGCGATTCGGTCGGCCGAGCGAAACCATCAGCGGATCGGCCGACACAAGCGAGGCGCGAATCGTCCCCGGTCGGTTTTCCGGCAACTTGCTGAAAACAACTTTCTTCGTCAGACGCCACGGCAACATCAACATCGAACCAAGGTCAACCGAGTTGCTCCAATTCGCGCTATTAAATTCCAGTTTTTCCCAACCCGCATTTTTCTGTTCGCTCACCTTCCATGAATTATCACTCACAATTTCCGTCGTCTTTTCTGCTCCTTTTTGGCCGGTGCGAATCCGTAAATAAAATAGCAAGCCCGCCGGATTTTCTGTTCCAGCCACCGCCGTCTCCGGCGTGGGCGCAACATTCGCCGGTAAATTATTGACTCCTTCAATCGCGATTAAATTTTCCCCGGACTTCAGTAATTTACTCACGTCAAAAAGTTCGGGATGCGTAAAATCTTTTCCTTCGCCCGCCTTTTGGCCGTTCACAAAAAGCGTGAATGAATTGTCGCAGGTCGTGATGCTAATCGCTTCGCCAACTGGCCCGGACACGGTGATCGTTTTGCGAAAATAAACGTAACCCGCCTTGCCTTTGGTGTCCGCGCCTTTTGTGTTCCAAATCCATTTGGGCAACGTCGTCATTTTCTCTTCTTTGGTCGGAGCGATTTCAACATCCGCATCCGCGTTGGCATAACCAATCCCGCTCAACGACGTCAGCGCATCGCGAAATTGTTCGGCGGAAAGTCGCCGCACCGACGGGCCACGAAAAACATAATCCTTTTCCGTTTCGCTCACATTCACCGCCGGCAATTGATAACTCCGCGACGTGAGAATCTGAGCGATCAAATGTTTCACGTCGTATTTATGAGCAACAAAATCTTCGGCGAGCCAATCAAGCAAATCAGAATTCCATGCCGCTTGTTCCATGTCGTCCACGGGTGCGAAAGGGGTTCCCATGAATTTTCCCCACAATCGATTGACGAACGTGCGCGACAGCCGACCGTTTTGCGGGCTCGTCACACACGCGGCTAGTTGTTTCAGACGAGTTGCTTTGTCCGCGCTCGGATTGATTTCGCCAAATTCGGGATAGAGAAATTTTGTGGACGCTTTTTTCCCAGTCGGCTTGTCGCATTGAAAAATTTCCAATGGTTGGTCGGCGTAGATATTGGCCAGCGCATAGGCGTCGGAGAGCTGCCAGTCGTTGATGAAACTGTCGTGACACGACGCGCACTTCATGTTGATGCCCATGAAAACCTGCGAAATACTTTGCGCCGCCTGCATTTGCGGAACCTGACTCGCGTTGACTGCGCCGCGCCAAATAATTCCTTTCGTAAAACCTTCTGACTCAGGATTTGGATTCACCAACTGCCCGACGAATTGGTCGTAAGGCATGTTCGTGGCGAGCGCGGAGAAAAGCCATTTCGTGATTTGTTTGCGCCCGCCATCAATGTAGCCCGTGCCTTTGTAATCATTGCGCAACATGTCATTCCAAAAGGTGAGCCAATGTTCGGCGTAGTTGTTGTCGTCGCCTAATAATTTCGCGACCAGTTTCGTGCGCTTGTCTTTATTTTTGTCGGCGACAAATTTTTCCAATTCAGCCGAGGGTGGAAGCAATCCGATGACATCCAGATAAACGCGCCGGGCAAAAACGCGGTCGCTCACTTCTTTCGGCCATTTGATTTTGTGGGTTTGGAAATAAACATCGGTGAGTGCATCGACCGGATTGGTAAATTTTTTACTCGCTGCCACCGATGGCGAATGAGGTTTCAGATTTTTCGGTTCAACTTTTCCGAGCCAAACGCCTTTGTCCCATTTCGCCCCTTGATCAATCCAAGCCCGCAATAAACCAATTTGATCCGATTTCAGCTTTGAGCCTTTTTTCGGCATGACGGAGTCGGGATCAAAGCCCATCACGAGTTCGATCAACAAACTTTCTCCACTTTTGCCCACGACGATGGCCGGACCGGTTTCGCCGCCTTTTAAAAATGTTTCGCGATCATCGATTCTGAATCCGCCTTTTGCTTTGCCGTGTCCGTGACATTTCGTGCAACTCGTTTCGAGGATTGGTTTGATTTCCTTGGCGAAATCAACTTGATGCAAGGCGGCGGGCGGCAGTTGTTTGGCTTGTTCAGAGGTGATGTTTGCCAAGCAACTCAACTGAACCGCGAGAGTGACAGAGCCTAAAAGTGGGATTGAAAAAAATCTAATCACGGTTTCGAGAGTTTACATTCGGAGAGACGGTTAAAACAGAAATTTTTCTTCACGATGGTTGTCCGCAGCAGGCTTGACCCTGGCGCCCTGATTAGGCATAAGACCAAGCCTGATAACCCAATGCCAAAATACCTGACCATCCTGTTTGGCGCGGCACTGCTGGTTTCAGACCTGCAGGCGCAACCGGAATACGTCACGACCCAGAGTCTTTCCAAGCAATTTATGGTTTACGGGCCGAAAACGGCGCCCATGAAAAGGAGCAGCCGAATCCCTCTTGATCCCGCGTTGCTGGCGGTTTCTTGCGAGCGAATCAAACAGGGAGTTTTGACGGAACTCGGCGGGATCGAGCGCGCACAACTCAATTTTCGGAATGAAAATGTCGGGAAAATTTATGTGGTGCTTCACTCTGGAGCGGACAAACGGTTTGTCATCACTCCAATAAAGAATCCAGGCGCTTTTAGTTATCGCGTCGATTTGCCCAATGAAATTGAAGCCGAAGATTTAATTGAAGCCATCACGCAAGCCACGCTGTTGGAAATGGTAAATCGTCGGTCTGCGGAAACCATTACGGAACTTCCACTTTGGCTATCGCATGGAATTTCGGCGCGCGTGCGATCCGCCGCGCTCGGCGCATTGGTGCTCGAGCAACATCTCTCGATTGATCGCGACAAGGCGACGGTGGATCCGGCGATGTGGAATTTATTTTACGGCCCGAAACGTCAGATCCCGCGGCAATACAAAGTGGATGCGCTCGCGAAAATCCGTCAGGATTTGCAAAATTTTTCCCCGCTGACCTTCGAGGAATTGAGCTGGCCGGAAAATTTATCGAAAGAACGAGCAGGCCGTTTTGATGCGTGCGCGGAACTTTTTGTTCATGAGCTGTTCCGTCTGAAACGAGGGCAGGATTGTCTGCGCCAGATGTTGGAGGAGCTTCCTAATCATTTGAATTGGCAGGTGGCTTTCAAACACGCGTTTCAACCGCACTTCAAAGAGTTGGTTGACGTAGAAAAATGGTGGGGGCTGCGTTTGGTGAATCTCATCGGCTTCGCGCAAATCGAATCGCGCGAGCAATCGATTGAAGAAATAGATGCGACATTACGTGTGCCATCGGAAGTTCGTTTTTCTGCGGACGAAGTTCCGAGCCGTCGCGACCTCACCTTGCAGGAGCTCGTTTCAGGATCGGGTGTGGTTGACCAAAAAGCGGCGTTGTCCAAGGTCGTGACGCGACTTCGTGCTTTGCGCATGCGTGTGCAACCGGAACTCGGCGAGTTGATTGAGGATTACCGCGCCACATTGGAAACGTATTTACAGAGCGATGAAAAGAACGGCTTGTTACAACGCATTTTCACGCGAGATCATGCGGATGAATCAAAACACTCAGCACTGGTCCGGCTAAATGCGTTAGATGAAAAGCGCGGTCTTTTCAGAAAAAAAGCCAACCCGATCACCCGCGAAGAAGCGATGCGGAGCGCATTGGAAATCGCCGCCCAACGCAGCGCGAGCACTTCCATTAAGCAATAAACAATTGCCGCTCAGGTTTTTGCCGATTTATTGAACAGCCTTGCCATCCGTTGACAACGCGTCCCTCCACCGGAACCGTTTTAAGAGTAGAAATTCTTAAAATTCAACAAGGAGAGAAATTATGTTAAAAATCAAATTGCTAAAAACGTTGGTGCTCATGCCTTTTATGCTGGCGTTGGTTGCGTGCCAAAATTTACCCGGCGAACGGAAGACGCAAGGCGCGGTCATCGGTGGAGCGGCGGGCGCGGCGGCCGGTGCGGCGGTTGCCAAAAATAATCGTTTGCTCGGGGCATTGATTGGCGGCGCGCTGGGCGCAGGCGGCGGTTACGTCATTGCGGCAAAGACCGACAAAATCAGCACAAACGATCGTGAATCAGCTACTCGTGCGACCCGAAAATCACAGGAAAATCCCGCGACTGCCGCCGACGCGCGCAGTGCCATATCAGCCGATTTGAACCTCGACGGTTTTGTCACGCTGGACGAAGTGGTGGCGATGAAGGAGGCCGGCTTTTCCGATCAAAAGATGTTGGATCGATTGAATGCGACCGACCAGGTTTTTGAACTGACGCAGGAGCAAAAAGATTATTTGGCGCAGCGCGGTGTGAGTCGTGATGTGGTTAATTCGATGGCGCAAATCAATCAGGGCGAACGCGATAAACTCAACAAACGCACGGATGTAATTAGCGGGCCGACTTCTCGCTAATTTTAATTATCTTCGCACACGCAGGCTTCTGAAAAGAGGTCTGCGCTTTTTTTATGTTCAATCGGCTCGACTAAGTTGGTCGGTTCAGAAAAGAATTTCTGACTCATGAAACGCAGAAATTTTTTACAGATTCTTTCCGCAACTGGCGCTCTCGCCGCAGGTCCAACTTTATTTTTACCACGTTCCGCCCGTGGTCAACAGGAACGCGCTGGCTTGCAAAAAGGAAAACAGGAAATTTCTGCCGATGTAATTATCGCAGGCGGTGGGCTGGGCGGTTGTGCGGCTGCACTCTCCGCTTTGCGGAAAAATCTTCGCGTCGTCCTGGCCGAGGAAACGGATTGGATCGGGGGTCAGATCACGCAGCAAGGAGTTCCGCCGGATGAACATCGTTGGATAGAATCTTTTGGCGGCACCCGAAGTTACCGGGACTTTCGGGCGGCGATTCGGGACTATTATCGGCAAAATTATCCGCTGACCGAAAGTGCGCGCGCGCGCTGGAATCTGAATCCCGGGGATGGCGGCGTTTCCAAAATTTGTCATGAACCGCGGGTTGCGCTGGCTGTTTTGCAAAATCTTTTTGCGCCTTATCTCAGTTCGCGCCAACTCATTTTATTGCTCGAACACAAAGTATTTAGCGCGGATGTCGATGGCGACAAAGTTCGCGCGCTCAAAGTTCGCAGCTTGCGCACGGGCAACGAAAGCGTCTTGCGAGCGCCTTATTTCGTCGACGCCACCGAACTGGGCGATCTTTTGCCGCTGACCAAAACGGAATTTGTCACGGGTGCGGAATCGCGGAAAGACACGGGCGAATTGCACGCGCCGGAAAAAGCCGCGCCGGAAAACCAGCAGGCATTCACCGTCTGTTTCGCCATGGATTTTTTAGCGGGAGAAAATCACACCATCGAAAAGCCACGCGAATATGATTTCTGGCGCGATTACGTGCCGCCACTTCGACCGGCGTGGCCAGGCAAACTATTGAGCCTGACTTACACCAACCCTCACTCGCTGGAACCCCGCACCCTCGGATTCAATCCCGATGGCGAAGTTGCCCGTTCGGGAAATTTTTGGACCTATCGTCGTCTCGCTCACAAAAAGAATTTTTTACCAGGAACTTATCCGGGGGACATCTCGCTCGTGAATTGGCCGCAAAATGATTATTTGCTGGGCCCGCTGATTGGCGTGAGCGAAGCGGAGGCGGCGAAACATATCGAACGCGCCAAGCAATTAAGTCTCTCGCTTTTCTATTGGTTGCAAACTGAAGTGCCGCGCGCCGATGGGAAAAACGGTTTTCCGGAACTGCGATTGCGCGGTGATGTTCTCGGGACGGAAGACGGTCTTGCGAAATATCCATACATTCGCGAGGCGAGGCGCATCAAGGCGATGTTTACCGTGTTGGAACAACACGTCGGCGCCGACGCGCGGGCTCAACTCAGTGGAAAGGCTCTGAACGAAGTTGTAGCGGAAAAATTTTCAGATTCCGTCGGGGTGGGGAGTTACAACATTGATCTTCATCCGAGCACCGCCGGCGACAATTACATCGATGTTCCCTCGCTGCCGTTCCAAATTCCACTTGGCGCACTTTTGCCGCAACGAGTGGAAAACTTGATTCCCGCTGCCAAAAACATCGGTGTGACCCACATCACCAACGGTTGTTATCGACTTCATCCGGTGGAATGGAACATCGGCGAATCAGCGGGGGCGCTCGTCGCCTACGCTTTGCAAAAGAAAATTCAACCGCGCGCCGTGCGGGAAAACAAAACGCGCCTGGCCGATTTCCAAAATCAGCTCCGCGCGCAAGGGGTGGAAACAGATTGGCCGAGTGGACAATTTTAGAAAAAGACAGAATTAACAGAATCACAAACTCACCGGAATGCTTCTCACCAATCCCGAAGCACCGTTTAATTTGTGATCCTGCAATTCTGTCTCGATCTTATTATTTCGGTTGATCCGTTTTCCCAGCGTCGTCCGGCGTTTGTGTCGCATCGGATTTATTTGGTTCGGCTGATTTGTAATCTGGCTTTGCGCCCGAATCGATTTGGTCAGATTTCTTTTCCGCGCCAGCAGGTTCGTCCACGGCGGCACCGGCTGAGGCATCAGGAGCCCATTTTTGAATCAGGGCCAGATGTTCTTGCAAAGTCGGCAGGGTGGCTTTTGCGAATTGGCTAATTTCCATGTCTTCGGTGTTCGCGGCGGCTTGCTTGAATTTGGCAATGCTCTTCTTGTGTCCTTGCGCCATGTGAGTCGCAAACGCTTTATCAAATTCCGCTCCGGAGAGGCTGGAAAGATGATCGATCATTTTCTGATGTTTGGAATCTACTTCGGTGGAGAGCGTGATTCCTTTTTTCTGAGCCAGTTCTTTTACCTGTTCATTGAGTTTGGAATGATCGGTCACCAATTTTTGAGCGGCTTCTTTCAAGGCGGGGTCTTCTGCTTTTTGCGTTGCGACCTGCGACATGTTTACTTCAGCAATTCCATTTTGCGCGCAATCTTTGATGAACTTTTCTTTATCATATTGCGCGGTAGCCGCACCGGCTGGCTCGTTCAAGGCTCCGGGCAAGGGTGGGGGAGTTAGGGCTGGTTGAGCCTGGTCCTGTTGTTGCTGAGGTTGGGCCGCATCTTGCGCTTTTTGTTGATCGGCATTTTGAGCAAATGCCGTGAGTCCTACGGCGAAATTCGCCGCGACAATGAATCCAATCATTTTTTTATTTTTCATAATTATTTCCGGGTTGTTGTTCTGCACTGCGAGGCCATGGCATCCGCCAGATGACTCTTCCATCAGGTTTGCAACGTAGGTTGCTCGCGACGTGTTTCAATGCGGGTTAAACCCGATTCGCGGTTGGGGAAAGCGGATGCAGCGTCAGCGGGAAATTTAGCAATGGCGGGGGAAAAATGTAGCGTCTGGAGGCGAAAACGAAAAAGCTGGGCTTTCGCCCGGCTTTTCGTATGAAAACAAAGTTTTAAAACCTTGGTTGACTCGTGCAGCGCCACAGACATACGCCATCAGATACACATGGAAAACTGCATTTGTGCACTGCCAACGGAGAAATAATAGCGGAACCAAGTTTTGCAAATAGGCCCAGAACTGGTGACGCTGATTCCATCAAATTTTCCTGTCTGAGAATTAACGCCGCAGGAACTTTGCAACTGCCTCTGTGCGGGTGCGAACCTGGAGTTTTTCGTAAATGCGGCGGATGTAAGTGTGAACTGTTTCGTAGCTGATGCCTAATTTTTCCGCGATTTCCTTGTAGAGAAAGCCTTGGCTCAAACAATCCAGCACTTCTTGTTCGCGCTTGGAAAGATTTTCGGTGGGCTGCGGAGAGGCGCCAACTTTTTGGAAAGATTGCACCACTTTGCGGGCGATGTGCGTGGTCATTGGCGACCCGCCGCCAACGACTTCGCGAATCGCGGCGAGCAACTCCGCGCGTGGCGCGCGTTTGAGCAAGTAGCCCGTCGCGCCCGCCGCCAAGGCATTAAAAATATTTTCCGTGTCTTCGTAAGCCGTGAGCATGACTACGAGAATTT
Organism: Limisphaerales bacterium; assembly: GCA_046595315.1. GTDB lineage: Bacteria > Verrucomicrobiota > Verrucomicrobiia > Limisphaerales > CANJXF01 > CANJXF01. Next base: position 2,368 of record JBKJOZ010000417.1, on the reverse strand, counting down.
GTGGGGCCGCTTGTTTTAAAAGCCGGACGCATTCTACTCCATTCATTCCCGGCAGATTGATATCCATCAACACCACTTGAGGACGTTCTTTGGTGAGCGCTGCCAACGCGGCTTCGGCATTGGCGAACTGGCTAAGACAGCGAAATTCATCAGTGCGGTCAAGCAATCGGCACAGGGTGGCGCGCAACTGATCGTTGTCTTCCACGATTGAAACAGTGATCGCCATTTTATTCAGTGATTGGAACAGTTAAACGCACCGAGGTGCCGCCTTCCGTTCTGGGCTCCATCGCAAATTTGCCACCGATATCTTCCATCCGTTTGCGCATATTCGACAATCCATTTCTGGATTGCGCGGCTTTCTGATTTGCGCCGCCGGGCCCGCGCCCGTTGTCCTCAATTTCCAGAGTGAAACTGGTTGGCCTTAAGTGCAGCCGAATCGAGACTTCAGAAGCGTGGGCGTGCCGGACAACGTTGGTGACCGCTTCTTTGGCTGCGAGGAAAATGTTGTGCCGCGCTTCGGGGGAAATCGGCGTGGTCGGCAATTGCGCCGGAACCTCCAACCGATAGCGCAATCCGGCGACGGCTAAATATTCCTGCGCGTGTTTGCAAATGTAATTGATCAATCCGTCGAGCGTGTCGTTGGAAGGATTGACCGTCCAGACGATTTCATCGAGCGCGCGTGAAGTTTCTCCTGCCGTCTGCGCAATCTGCCGGGCATGAGACTCGACTTCTTCCGGTGAATTTTTATCGCTCTCGATCATTTCGCTGAGCAAGGAAACCTGCGTCAGGCTGGCGCCGAGTTGATCGTGGATGTCTCGCGCGATTCGCGACCGTTCTTTTTCGAGCGCCTGTTGTTGTCGCAAGCCGCCCAACTGGCGTTGCAGTTTCTGCGTTGAAATATAATGAACCATCGCGACGATCAAACCCAGCAGCGCGACCGTCATCGCACTGAGAAACCACCACGTCCTCCAGAACGGAGGTAAAACTGTGATGGCGAGACTGCTGCCCGTTTCATTCCAAACGCCATCCTCATTGCACACGGTCACATGAAAATTATATTTTCCCGGCGGCAACTTGCTGTAGCGCGCGACGCGGCTGTTGCCCACGTTAATCCAATCTTTCTCGTGGCCTTCGAGCCGATATTTGAAGCGGGCGCTTTCCGGAGCGGAAAGATTCAAACTCGTGTACTGAATTTCGAAGTGTTGTTTGTCTGACGGAATAATCACTTCCTGCGGCAACGTCGCGCGAAAGCTGTTGGTGTTCTGCTTCTGGCCTTCAATCTCCATCGATTCAATCATCACCGGCGGCGCATTCGTGTTGGAGCGGAATTCTTTCGGATTGACCGAAACCAAACCTGCGACGGTGGAAAACCATAACTTGCCGTCCCGCGTGCGACAGGCGGCGGGTTGCGATCCCAAAGTGCATTCGCTCGCGGGTAAACCGTCCCGTTTTCCGAAACCGCGACACGGAACAAAATCGATTTGGCCGCGCGCGAAATCGTTCAATGTTTTTTTCTGCACGCGCATCAGTCCGGTATTGGAGCCAATCCAAAGGCAGCCCTGTTCATCTTCAATTAAATAATCAATGCCGTTGCTGAGCAATCCGTCGCGGGTCGTGTAATGAATCCACTTCCCGCCTTGCCAGCGCACCAATCCGCTGCTGAAAGTTCCAATCCACAACACGTTTTCGGCATCGACATAAAGTGACGAAATATTGTCGCTCGGAAATCCATTGGTCTGTTGAAACGAAGTGAACTTTCCATGGCGCAACCGGTTCAATCCCCCGCGCTCGGTTCCGATCCAAAGATTGCCCTCGGCATCTTCGGCGATCGCCCGCACCAAGTTGGCCGACAAGCCATCGCTGGTTGTGAAAACTTTCCATGCATGCTCGTCCCAGCGCGCCAACCCGCCTTGGGTGCCGACCCAGATTTGCCCGGCGCGATCTTGAAAAATTGCGGAAACTTTTGAATCAATTTCGCCGAGGCCCATCGGTTGAAAAACGCCGTTGCGCAACTGGAACAGCCCGGCCCCAAAAGTCAGATGCGCCCCGGCCCAGACCCTTTGTTGGCGATCTACCAAAATCGCACGCATGTTGAAACGGTTCATCGGACCAAACGCAGAATGGAATGGTTTCAGCACGCCGTCTTTCCGATAAGCAATCCCTTCGCTGTTAGAGCTGAACCATAAACCTCCCAGATCATCTTCGGCCACCGATTGCACGGTTAACCCGATTGATTCCGGCAACGGATCAAATAATTGCCGGGTCACTCGATTCAAGCCGCCGCCATCGAGCCCGACCCAAAGACTCCCTTCGTTATCCGCGTGAAGTGAGAGCACCGAATTTTGAGACAGCCCTTCGTTTTTGGAAA
>JBKJOZ010000350.1:0-2857 GCA_046595315.1 Limisphaerales bacterium | reverse complement strand
GCGGTTTCCACGACCTGCAGTTTACCTCAAGACGTTGCGCAAAAATTTCAACAACGATTCGGCCTCCCACTTTCACAGGCTCTGGGAATTATCGAACTCGGCCTCGTCTGCGCGAATGTGGACGATCCAACCGCGCGTTGGAATTCTGTCGGTCGTCCCTTGCCAAAATTTGCTGTCAATATTCGCAATCCAGACTCCGATGGAAACGGCGAAGTCCTCGTTTCCGGGCCCGGAATTTTCGACGCCTACACCACTCCCTGGACGTCCCGCAATCAATTGATGCCGGACGGTTGGTTTGTCACGGGAGATATTGGTCGTCTCGATGCGGATGGTTTTTTATTCCTCGCTGGACGCAAAACTGCCGTAATTAATCTCGCCGGCAAAAAAGTTTTTCCTGAAGAAATCGAAACGTGCCTGAATCGGCATCCCGCAGTTCGCGAATCCCGCGTTTACGGTGCCGCCCATCCGCATCTCGGCGAGGTCGTCGAAGCTGAAGTGGTTTTAAACGTTACAACCACACCCGATGCGCTCCGTGATTTTTGCCGCGCCCAACTGAGCGCCGATAAAGTTCCCAGCCAATTTCACATCGTGTCATCCATCGCGAAAACCGCCGTGACCGGAAAAATTCTTCGCTCCGCCGCGCCCCCCGTTGCATGAACGAACTCACCGACGTCCAAGTAAAATTATTGGAGTTTCTGCGCGGCGGCATGTTCAGCGCTCAAATCCAAGTGGATGAAAACACCGATCTCATCGCCAGCGGTTTTGATTCCATGTCGCTGGTTTCGCTGCTGGTTTTCATCGAAAAAACTTACGGCATCTGGATTCCGCAAAGCGAAATCACCGAAGAAAATCTCAAAAATCCCGGCACCCTCGCCGCCATGGTGGCCCACTTGCTGAATGAGCAACCGCCCAAATCTTAACGGCTGTGACGTCCTCATGTTGGGGTTCGATTACGAACTGCGCCGACGCGGATTCGCCGGGAATTCCTGTCAAATCGTGATGGAACTTTCCTCCGCGATTGATCCAGCCCAATTAGAAAAACGCGTTGGAGAACTCGCCGAACAATTTCCCGCGCTCTGTTCCCGCCCGGGTCGCGGTTTGAATCTGAAACCGCGTTGGAAACAAACTCGATCAATGCCGCGCGTCCGCGTTCATACCGACACCGCCGATCTCGCGCAAAAACTTTTCAACGAGCCACTCGATATTCATCGCGGCGAATTGATCCGCTTCGACCTTTGCGGAAATACGTTATTCTTTACTTGGACACACGCGCTGATGGACGCCAAAAGCGCTGAATATTTTCTCGCGCTCGTGGGTGATAAAAATATCGCAACCCCAAACGCAGGCGAAGATTGGTATGCCCAACGCGCTGCAAGTTTTGGCGGTCTGCGCGAGCGGGGGAAACAAGCTTGGCGCGAACTCCGACGACTGGATGAATTTCAAAAAGCGTTGCCCGTCTCGCTGTCAACGCATCGGCAACCCACGTCGCCAACCATAAAATACCGAGTCGTGGAATTTTCCCGCGAAGATTCCGCCCGCGTTCGCGCCAACGCCAGTCGCCTCTGCGGATTTCTGGGCGACACCAATTTCCATCTCGCTGTTACCGTTTTGGAATTGCACCAATTGCACGAACGCTCCGCTCGTCCCAGCGCGAGTTACGTGATGCCCATTCCCGTTGGGCTTCGACCCAAAGGCACCCGCGCGCCACTTTTTTCCAATCAGATCACGATGATGCTCCACCAGTTTTTGCCCGAGCAATTAGGCAATCTCGAACAAGCCATCGCCGCCGTGAAAAGTCGCAACAAAGAATATTTGCGCGACGAACACATCAATCCAGGAATTGCGCTGGCGCAAATGTTTCGCGGCCTCCCGTTGCCGCTCTACATGCGGATGATCAAACACGAATTGCGCGGCGAAATTTGCTCTTTCTTTTTTGGCGAAACCGCGACGGTTGATCCCGCGTTGCAAACTTTTCTCGGCGCAAATATTGAAAAACTTTTCCACGTTCCGGGTGTGACGGTTCCGCCAGGCGTCGGCGTCGTGTTCTATCGTTTTCGCGATCAACTTCAATTCACTCTCGTTCACGCCGACGGCACATTGACCGACGATGAAGCATCAGATTTCGCCGCACGTTTGCGCGAACGCCTGCTCACTTCATGAGCGAAAGTTTTGACATCGCAGTGGTGGGCGGAGGCGCGGCCGGAATTGCGGCAGCGGTCTGCGCCGCGCGCGCCGGTCGCAAAACTCTTTTGCTAGATGCACGTTCTGCCGCAGGCGGCACCGGCGGTTTCAGCGGGTTGACCACGCTTTGCGGTTTGTTTGATGACGCCGGAAATTTTCTTAACGATGGTTTCTCCCGTGAGTTTTCCGAATTGCTCAGCGACGCGGCACCGCTGCAAATGGGAAAAGTTTGGGTGCTGCAATATCGCCCCGAAAAATTCCGCGAAGTTGCCGCGAAGCTCTTTAATTCAACTCCAAATCTTCAAACGCGTTTCAAAACTTCGCTCGCCGACGTGATCCTTCGAGACAATCAAATTGTCAGCCTGAACGGAATAAGCGTTAGCGCCGTGGTCGATTGCAGCGGCAGCGCAGAAATAGCGCGCGCCATCGGCGCAGAATGTTTGGAGACCGATGACGCAACTCAAGCGGCTGCTGTCATTTTTCCGCTGCACAACGTTTGCCGCGAATTCAACTCCACCGCTGCCGTCGCGCAGGTTCTGCTACCGCTCGCCCGCGCCGGTTTTCCGCCGCTCAATTTCCAAACCAATCTCGACGCGAACACGATCACCGTAAAATTTTCCGGTCGCGCCGATCAAGTTCCCGACTTAATAAATTTTCTTCAAAAAAATATCGCTGG
>JBKJOZ010000345.1:0-4381 GCA_046595315.1 Limisphaerales bacterium | reverse complement strand
CCAGCGATCAACCGAAGCGTGGTTGTTTTTCCGCAGCCGGAGGGTCCAACAATTGCAAGCAGTTCGTTGGATTGAATGGTGAGACTGAGTTCTTTGACGGCCTGAATGTCGCCATTTTTATTCCGATGAATTTTGCTGAGTTTTTCCAAAATAACGGCGGACATTGCAATTCGATTTTCAAATTTCGCTTCGGCATTGTCGAGCGGCAAACGGTGAACTATCCGTTTGACGATACAGAAGTGCTTGCGCACATTATCGCGCCGCTGTCGGGATTCTGACGGTCAATTCACTGGAATATTTTTATGAACCTAGATGTCCTCTACTCAAAATTGTTGGTCAAAACGAATGCCAAAATTGCGCTGATCGTCCTCGATGGACTCGGCGACATCGCGACGAAGGCGACAAATTATCTGACGCCACTTGAAGCAGCGAAAACGCCGAACCTCGACGCGCTCTCCAAAAATTCGGCGCAAGGCAGAATGATTCCGGTCGCTCCGGGGATTACGCCCGGCAGTGGTCCCGGTCATCTCGGATTGTTTGGTTACGATCCGCTGGAGTTTCAAGTGGGGCGCGGCGTGATTGAAGCGCTCGGGCTTGGTTTGGAATTGAAAGCGGGCGACGTCTGCGCGCGCGCAAATTTTTGCACGCTCGATGGGAAAGGAATTGTCACAGACCGTCGCGCCGGACGAATTGAAACCGAAGTTTGCGAAGAGTTATGCGCGGTTCTTTCCAAAAAAATTAAAAAAATTGGCGATGCGGAAGTAATTATCAAAGCGGGCAAGGGACATCGCTTCGTCGTAATTTTTCGAGGAAAAGGTTTAGAAGGGCCGTTGACCGATGCAGATCCGAATCGCGAAGGCGCTGCGATTCCCATTGTGAAACCGACCGATGCGAAATCATTGAAACAAAAAAAAGCAGCGAAGTTGATTGCTGAGTTCTACAAAGTGGCGTTGCCGTTGCTCGCGAAAAAAAATCCGGCGAACGGATTTTTGCTCCGAGGCATTGCGCATCAACCGGCGATTCCGACGATTGAAGAACGTTATAATTTACGCGCGGCCTGTCTGGCGGTTTATCCGATGTACAAAGGATTGGCACAATTGGTCGGCATGAAAAAAATTGAAGGGCCGCAAACGATTGTCGAACAACTGGAGCGTTACGCGAAGGAATTCGAGAACTACGATTATTTTTTCATTCACTACAAATACACTGACATGTACGGCGAAGACGGAAATTTCGACGCAAAGAAAAAAGCGATTGAAGAGTTCGATGCGGCATTGCCGATCTTGCTGAAGAAAAAACCGGACGTGCTCGCGATCACGGGCGATCATTCGACGCCCTGCGCTGTGAAAGGGCACTCGTGGCATCCGCAACCGGTGTTGTTGCATTCGGAAATTTCCGGCTCAGACAAATTGGAACGCTTCACGGAGACGGGAGCAAATTCAGGATCGCTTGGAATTTTTGAAGCGAAATTTTTAATGCGATTGATGCAAGCGAACGCAAAAATGTTCGATAAATTTGGCGCGTAAAAAGAATTTTGTGAACGAATAATTTTTCGACATGACAAGATTTTTGAACAAAACACTAGTCATTGAAAAAAATTATCGTTACAAAAAGTGCCGTTGAACCCTAAAAACAATTATAAATTGATTGGAGGTGAATTGCATGGCCACGAAGAAAAAATCTGCTGCAAAAAAACCAGCTGCAAAAAAACCAGCTGCTAAGAAAAAGAAGTAACCTCCACCTAAACATTTCAGGATGGGAATCTGCTTAAAAACAGGTTTCCATCCTGTTTAGTTTTCAACCCTAATTTTTTATTCCAATGGCCAAACTTGTTTTCGATATCGAAACTTCTTTTCTTCCGCTGGAAAACTTTGACGAGACGCAGCAGGAGTATTTGTTTCGCGACGCGGAAAGGTTGCCCGAGCCAGAACGGGAAAAACGCCACGCTGAAATTCACCGCCAATTTAATTTGTGGCCGTTGACCGCGCAGGTTGTTTGCATTGGGATGCTCAATGCGGAAACGTCTCGCGGCCAGGTTCTCTTCACGGCGGAAGATTTCGAGCCGGACGAGGGAGAAACAGGCCCGGTCGAATTCGTTCCGTGCGCAGATGAAATGGAATTGCTGACCGCATTTTGGGACGTGGCGCGTCATTACGATTCTATCGTCACCTTCAACGGCCGAGGTTTTGATGTTCCATTTATTTATCTGCGCTCGGCGTTGTTGAATGTGCCCATTACAAAAAAAGATTGGCTGGGGTATCGTTATCAAACTGAACCGCATTGCGATCTCGCGGAGCAATTGACGTTTTACAATGTGAGTGGACGCGATGGTGCCGCGCGCAAATTTAATTTGGATTTTTATTGCAAGGCGTTCGGTATCGAATCGCCCAAGAGTCATGGGGTCACAGGAATGGACGTGAATAATTTATTGGCTGAGGGGCGATTCCGTGACATCGCTGAATATTGTTTACGCGATGTTCATGCGACTGTGGCGCTTTATCGGGTCTGGAAGGAACGACTCGCAGGAATCAAATGAAATGCGAGGTGCTGGTTTGTTTTGCGGTGAAAGAAGAGGCTGCTTCATTTCGGCGAAGGGTGGCCGGGAGAATCGGCGTTTTTATTCTGGTTACCGGCATCGGCCAAAAAAATGCGGAACAAGCCGTGCGCGAATTTCTGACGACCCAATCTCCGAGAATGGTGTTGACCTGCGGTTTTGCTGGAGGGCTGAATCCCGTTTTAAAACCAGGCGAAGTGATTTTTTGCACTGAGGACGAGAACTTGCGCGAACAATTACTTAAAACAACTGCGCGCTCGGCCAAAATGTTCTGCGCTACGCGAATTGCCATCACCGCTGCGGAAAAGCAGGCGTTGCGCGCCAGCACGGGCGCCGACGTGGTTGAAATGGAATCCGAAAGGATTCAGTCGGTGTGTCTTGAACGTGGCATTCCTTGTGCAACGGTGCGCGTCATATCTGACGCGGCGGACGAAGATTTGCCGCTGGATTTTAATCAGCTTTCCAAGGCCGATTTGAATTTGGACTACGCCAAACTGGCGTTGGAGATATGCAAATCTCCGTGGAAAATTGGTGCACTGATGCGGCTACAGAAACGTTGCCGGTACGCTTCAGAACAACTTGCCGAAGTTTTGACAAAAATTACTTTTCGGTAGTGGGGTTCACCGCTGTGGACGAAACCAACGGAGTTTGGGGATTTAGTTTTTCGCTGTAACTGATCAGCCCAGCTCCAAGAACGATTAGAATCACGCCCGCCCAACGGACTGTCGAAACGTGTTCGCCCAAAAAAAAGATCGCTGCAAAAGTCGCGAACACAAAGCTCAAGCTCGTGAGCGGCCAGAGGAAACTGATGTTGCTTTTAGACATCAAAATCAAGAGACAGGCGAAAAAGAGCGCTTGGAAAAAAATACCGAGGAGAATTTGCGGTGAGGTTGCGCCTGCTTTGAAAATACGGAGCACTTCCGTAACGGTTATTTTTTTGACGTCGCCAATGTTGTTCATTCCTTTTTTGAGCAACACGATGCCGGTTGATTCGAAGAAAAGGCCGATAAGCAAAATAACCAGCAGTTTAAGCATATTATAAATCCTGGTAACGAGTCAGTTTGATGCCGAGCTTTTTGGTCAATTCTTTCACTGGCGGACTAATGAGAGCGGCAAATTCGTGTTTAAAATCGTCAAGCGAGGGATGAGAGTAAAGCTCGGAATCGCCCTCGGGAAGTTGTGACAGAAGTTTGAGTAAAAATTCTTCGTCAACTCGCGCATTCTGCAAAAGGCCAAACACTTTTTGCGTGTGACGAATTTTTGCGCGCTGCAATTTTGGTCGGGCCCACAGTGAAAGTAATTTGTAGATGCCGGCGTGGCTGGCTCGATACAAAAAATTTCCACGGGCCAATTTTAAATTCAGGGCGAGGGGGTCATCGGTTAATCGCAAATGTTGTATTCTCCAGCGGTGAGCGTTTTCCATCAAGATACCGAACACAATCGGATGCAAATGGATGTTCAAATGGCCATTGACGTGGTCGAGCTCCAGCCCCGTTGAACAAAATTTTTGGAATTGCGCCTCAAGTTCCTCGAACAGCTGTGATCGTAATCCGGGTAAAAAGAAAAACCGCAGCCCGGACGACACGGCATTGTTCGAAAAATTTCCTTGGGAATCGGTCAAGCCGGGAATTTTTTCCGGCGCAAGAGCTGATTTCCCGCAGACGAGGGAAAGATGAAGCCCCACTCCTAAAACTGGATTTTGTTTCGCGAGATAAACCGCTTCTTCAAACGAAGGCTCGTTCACCATTAAACTTGCGCTCGTCAGAATGCCTTCACGATGGGCGCGAATGACGGCGGAGTTGATGGAGGGCGAGCGACCGAAATCAT
>JBKJOZ010000032.1:0-2884 GCA_046595315.1 Limisphaerales bacterium | reverse complement strand
TTCGCCATGCAAAAATGAATGTCGCGCTGGTTTCCTTCGCTCCAGATCTTCGCGGTGTTCACCCACGGCGGACGATGCGACGGACATTTTTTTTCGTAAAAAAACTCTCGCTCCACGCCGTTCGGATAACGCTTGAGCGTCAGCGGCCGCATTTTTAAATGGGGCAACAAGACCGACGAAATCCGGATGTAATAATCAATGACCTGACCCTTCGTAAATCCAGCTCGGGGATAAAGAACCTTATCCAAGTTTGAAACTTGTAATCGTTTGCCGCTCACCTCCAATTCGGATACTTGCCGCATTACCCAAACATCGCTCGGTCCGCACGGCCTTCAATCAGGGTTGCACCCTGAAAAATGCGTGAGTGAGTCAGCGGGTAACGGGGTCAGTGAGGAAAAAACGTTCGACCTAATCGCTTAAAACAACTGGCTCCGTGTTTTCCGTCGTCACCTGTTTCGCGCGGAAACGGCGCAGCGAATGATTGCGCAAACTCTCTTCGAATAAATCGCGGTTGATCGCCTGCGCCGCCGCCGCGCCGTTCCCTGCCGCGATGATCATTTGGCAATTTGCCGGTGTCACACAACCCGCCGCATACAAACCGGGCACCGAAGTCTTCATACAATGATCAACAATAATTTGGCCGTCGGAATCCAGTTCGGCGCCAAGCGCTTTCCCTAATTTATTGTGAAAAATATCGCCGCGCGTCGTGAAAAGCGCATCCACCGCGACGCAATGGTCATCCGCGAATGTGATCGATTTGAGAAAACCTTTTTCTTGTTCGACTTGAGCGATGCGCATTCCGTAAACCGGAATTTTATATTCGGAAATCCATCCGTCATGTTGTTGATCCCACGACGCTTTTTTTCCATTCGTCGCGATCAAAACGCACGAGGCGTAACACAGCATTCCAAGCGCATATTCGACGGCGTCATTATTATTTCCCACAATCGCGATCTGCTTTTCCAGGTTGCGATAACCATCGCAATCTTTGCAAAAAAACATGCTGTGTCCGAGGCACTCGTTGACATGCGGAATGTCGGGCGGGATGTGCAAAACACCCGTCGCCAGCAAGACCCGTTTGGCATGGTAATCCTGCTTTTTTCCACGAAGCACAATCTGATCTCCCTCGTGGATCGCGTCGGAAATTTCGTCATTCACAGTCTCCGATTCGTATTTTTTCGCCTGCGCCTTGCCGCGTTCGAGCAACTCCTTGCCGGAAATTCCCTGGGGAAATCCAAAATAATTTTGCGCATCGGGTTCCCACAGCGCGAGCGATTGCCCTGAATCAATCAGCAAAACGGTGCGCATAGCGCGCCCAAGATAAATCGCCGCCGACAACCCGGCGCAACCGCCGCCGACGATGATCACGTCCCAGTTTTTTTCTTGATCGCTAATTTTTTCCACGTCAAAAAGTTTCCGCTTTCCGAATAAAAAAAGCCCGACAATTCTCCCGTCGCAAGCGTGGACGAAGAGAATCGCCGGACTTCAAATGTGCCGTTCGTCCTTATCAACGGCTGCTCTTGCTCGATTTTTTCGCGCTCGCAGATTTTTCTTCGTCCTCGGATTCTCCGCTGCTTTGAGCTTCCGCGTTGATCGTGCTTTCGGCGATGTCCGTCAACATTTCGTCCGCCTCTTTTTCTTCATCCAGCGTTTGGCCCAGCAAATCGGCGTCTTCATCACGTCCCAGCAATTTGGCAAAAGTCGCAAGCGTTCCATAGACCGCGATTTCGTAATGTTCGACGCGTTGGCAGGCGGCAATGAGCGCGGCGTCCAACACCGGTTCCGCAATGTCTTCTTCCAACAATTCACTGCATTCCTCAAGGAGACCTTCCATCGCCTTACATTTTTTCCCCTTTGACGCAGCCCCGAGACTTTCAAAAATTTGATCCAATCGTTCGATCTGTTCTTTGGTTTGTTCCAAATGATCTTCGACCGCAGTGCGGAGTTCATCTGAGGTGGCAGCTTGAGCAACTTTGGGCAACGCTTTAACCAGTTGAGTTTCGGCATTGTAGATGTCGCGAAGTTCTTCGACGTAGAGGTCTTGCAAGGTATTGATTTTCATAAGCTTTTTTGTTCGTCTTTTTTTTGTTAAGTGACGCGCAAAAATATCGGCGGCGAAAAACATTCCTCAATCCGCAGCGAACCTCATTTTTGTCTAAATTTTTAGGAGCAAAAGCGGTCAGGGAAAAAGGGAGGAGGACGCGGATGAGCGGCTAATTTTTCTTCCGCCAAAGTTCGAAATGATAAAGCGCCACGACCACGAGCGAGTGGGAAATTTTTCCCGAAGAAACGAGGTCAGGAATTTTTGAAATGGGAACCAACCGCGTAATTAAATCTTCGCCGCTGTCGAATTTCACGTCGTGTTTCAACTGACAATTTTCGACCAAGACCGTAAAGCAGGTATTACTCATGATCGCCGGATTGGGGGAAATTTTTCCGATGAGTTGCGCTTTTTCACCTGCAAAACCGGTTTCCTCCTGCAACTCGCGCATGCCCGTTTCGATCGGCGAAGCATCCGTCAAATCCATCATGCCGCCGGGGATTTCCAACTCGACCGTGTTCGAACCGTGCCGAAATTGTTCGACCATCACCAATTCATTTTCCGGCGTGACCGCAATGACGTTGACCCAGTTGACCGCATCAATGACGAAAAAATCGTGTTCCTTGTCGGTACGTGGAGAAATTTTTGTCACCGAACGAACGGAAAAAACGCGAAAGTCGCTCAATTTTTTCGTCGCGATTTCTTTCCAAGGTTTAATCATGAACCGGAAATTCCTTTTTCCTGCGCCGCCCAACCTTGCTTCATCAGGTTGAGCAAATGCGCCAGCGCCTCCTCGTAGGTTTTGTTTTTTTGCGCGGCTAACTGCTGCGCGCGCTTGTCCAA